>JAQBUF010000066.1 GCA_027623995.1 Nitrospirota bacterium | reverse complement strand
ACAGGAAAGACTGGACGACACCATGCGGTCGAAAGGGGAGAAGTGAGGCCATGGTCCGGTCGAACCCGTTAGGGCATAACCAAGCAAGGGGCTCACCTCACTCCACCAAAATGGCGATTGATCCGTCTTTGGCACTGGAGGAAGCGATTGGTATGGTGTCAAAAATCTTTATGACGTGACTTATTCAGGAAGCACTTGTTTGAATGGATGCACCTCAATCCGCTCAAAAATACCTTCGACCACATAAGGGTCTTCCCGAGCAAAGGCCTCAGCTTCCGCCAGTGAATCGGTTTCGATAATAATGAGGCTGCCAGCCTGGTCAGCAAAGGGGCCGGCACAAATGAGTTTTCCCTGGTCTTGGAGTTTCTTTAAGCGTTCGAGGTGTGGTGGGCGATGGATGGGGCGTTTATTTTGACCCTCGGGGCCATCCCAGCCAATGATGACGAATTTCATAGAAGTTTTTGACTCATTGTTTTCAATGGTATCACAAATTGTTTTTTGCTAACCCCACCTGAGTGGAAGTGGCCATGTGAGGCCTGTTTGGTTACTGTGCATTTTTGGGGATGGCTTGTCGGCCTGAAAAACCTGAGGTGATTTCATGCCACCATTCGATTTTGTCTTCACCCAACTTCCAGCACAGATAGACAATTCGACCGTCAAGTAAAAAAGGAAAGTCACACAGGCCTGATTCCAGATCCTTCACGATGACCCCCATTTCTTGAATTGTCTCAAGGCTTTCGTGCATGCCTTCTAGCGCGTTCACATATTGCGGCCCAACCACCGTTCCCCCTCCATATTCCGAGTTGGCGCAAGCTTTCTTCACTTCATCTTTTGTTTGAATTAACACCATTCTTCCGTTTTTGGCCTTAGAAAGTACGGTTTTAAGCTGAGGGATGAGTGCTGTCGCTTCAGCGAGTGTGAACAGGCGGCCTTCTGAAGTGTCTTCGTCGTGTTGAGCCATGAGGAAACCAATGAGGAATGGAGGCAACAGTGAGTGATGGCATATCAACTGATATCTTCATGTAGCACAACCATTTCTCACTCGCAAATAGGTTACGCCAGTCTGTAAAGCTATCAAGAAATATTGAGAACGCCTTTTGAAGGCTAAGGTTTCCCTCGTTCGGCCCGTGTTGTGTAAAGGGGGTAGCTGGAGAAGAGGAAATTGAAAAATTTTGTAAGAACGGCCAGAATTTCCATTAAAGTTCCATGAACGAATATCCGAAAGAAACTATTGACAATAAGGAGAGTCATGGTATACAAAATATTCATACCTTCCATCTGATTTAAAGGAATCCACTTCTCCCTACATGACTTTCCGTTTCATTTACTAAACAAAATCTCGTTTCAAAATTTTATTACCACCGACATTTCCTTGCTTATGATAATTACTTTACCGTTTCTGGCTTATACTTGTCTTGTGGGTAGAAATTTATTGGAAAAAGGGCAAGGGTGACGACGTTCGTTATAAAATGGTTTCCTCCCTTCTTTGGCAATTACCTGGCTCCGTAATCTTCATACCTATACCCCTCATACCAATTTATTTTGTTATTCAAAAACGTAGAAATGTTCAGTTGCCAACATAATGATGGAATGTAAAATTCTGATGCGCTTTCGAAAAAAGAGGCACCATTTTTTATCTGAGCATTGCCAAATAACTGATAGAGCGATCCCTGCAGAGGATCCAAACCAGGACGGCATTGACAAGACCATCCTACCACTTTAATACCCACCTAGGAGAAGGATATGCACCTCGCCGAATTAAAACAAATGTCCATTGGTGATTTAGCCGAGCTCGCGCGTACGTTGAAAATTGAAGGGGCGGCTAACCTACGGAAGCAAGAACTCATCTTTGCCATCCTCCAAGGCCAATCAGAAAAAAATGGTGTGATTTTTGGAGAAGGCGTTCTGGAAACCTTGTCAGATGGTTTTGGGTTTCTACGAGCGCCTGATTCGAATTATTTGCCAGGACCTGATGATATCTATATTTCGCCTTCCCAAATACGTCGATTTGGTCTTCGCACCGGCGATATTGTTTCGGGGCAAATTCGGCCACCAAAAGATGGAGAGCGTTATTTCGCGTTGCTCAAGGTCGAGAAGATCAATTATGACGAACCGGAAATTCAGCGAGACAAAATCCTCTTTGATAACCTCACGCCTTTGTATCCAGAGGATCGGCTCGAAATGGAGTTTGACCAGGAAGAGTACTGTACGCGGGTCATGGATCTCACGACTCCAATTGGCAAGGGGCAACGTGGCCTGATTGTGGCTGCGCCACGAACCGGAAAGACCATGCTTCTCCAAGCCATTGCCCGTGCAATTTTGGCCAATCACCCTGAAACCATACTGATTGTTTTGTTGATTGATGAGCGTCCTGAAGAAGTCACCGACTGGCAACGGCAGGTGAAAAGCGCTGAAGTGATTAGTTCGACGTTTGATGAACCCGCCCAGCGCCATGCGCAAGTGGCAGAGATTGTCATGGAAAAAGCCAAGCGATTGGTTGAGCATAAACGGGACGTGGTGATTCTTCTGGATAGCATCACGCGCCTGGCTCGTGCGTATAATACGATTTCTCCACCCAGTGGGAAGGTGTTGTCCGGCGGTCTTGATTCTAACGCCCTGCAACGCCCCAAACGATTTTTTGGCGCGGCTCGGAATATTGAATTTGGCGGAAGTCTGACCATTTTGGCTACGGCCTTGGTTGATACCGGGAGTCGGATGGATGATGTCATTTTCGAGGAGTTTAAAGGGACGGGGAATATGGAAGTCCACCTTGATCGACGCCTGGCAGATAAGCGGATCTTCCCGGCCATTGATATCAGCCAATCCGGTACCAGAAAAGAAGAACTCTTGGTTGATCGGGATCGTTTAAATAAGATGTGGATATTGCGAAAAGTGCTAAGCCCACTCGGAACGATGGAAGCCATGGAATTCCTTATGGATAAGATTGGGGGCACGAAAAATAATCAGGAATTTTTGCAGTCCATGAATCGCTAGGGAGTTTCTGGCTGTTTTTGCCAACCGCTCATCATTCATGGTACATAGTAATGGGTGAGATGCAATTTAAGGAATTTTGTGTAAGGGAGACCGTTTGTCATGAAAGCAGGAATTCATCCAGAATACCAAGAGGCAATGGTGAGTTGTGCCTGTGGTTCGAAGTTTCAGACTCGTTCCACCGTCGGAGATCTTAAAGTTGATATTTGCTCCAGCTGTCATCCTTTCTTTACCGGGACCCAAAAGATCATGGATATTGAAGGACGTGTGGAGCGGTTCAATAAAAAATACGGGAAAAAGACCACGGCTTAGTCCCCTCAGATTGTTCGAGACCTCAGCCCCTCGTCAGGTTTTTGTATCACCACATCTAATTCTATCCAGCTAGCATTATGTCCGGAGACCAGAAGGATGATGGCCAATTAGAGGGATGGCTTTCCCAGTGGGAAGCTGTGGCTCATCGGTGCGAGAATTTAACGCATCAATTGGCTGATCCAGCCGTCTTGAACCAATCATCCCTACTGATTTCCGTCAATAAAGAACGAGCTGAGCTCGAAGAAGCGAGCGAGCTTTTCCATCGTCACCAAGCCCTCCTGAAAGACATTCAGAACACCAAACGTATGCTCGCCGATGGCCAGCTGGATCCTGAGTTGCGGGAGATGGCTGACGAGGAACTCAAATCCTTGCAGGAACAGCGTCAAAAGATTGAGCAGCAGGCCTTAGAGTTGCTCCATCCCAAAAATGCCGAGGATGATAAAAACTCCTTCATCGAAATTCGAGCGGGAACCGGTGGGGAAGAAGCCGCCTTGTTCGCCGCAGCGCTCTTACGAATGTATGTTCGTTTTTCAGAGAAAAAGGGGCTGCGTG
This sequence comes from Nitrospirota bacterium, assembly GCA_027623995.1. Taxonomy (GTDB): domain Bacteria; phylum Nitrospirota; class Nitrospiria; order Nitrospirales; family UBA8639; genus Nitronereus. The sequence goes on along the minus strand of JAQBUF010000066.1, from coordinate 11,979 downwards.
TTGAGATGGTCGATTCCAATGAGACGGGGATTGGTGGAATCAAGGAAGCCGTGTTTCTTGTCGAGGGAAAAGGGGCCTACGGATGCTTTCGGTATGAAAGTGGTGTCCATCGTGTTCAGCGAGTACCAACGACGGAGGCGAGTGGTCGCATTCACACGTCTACGGCGACTGTTGCGGTGATGCCGGAGGTCGAAGAGGTTGAGGTGCACATCGATCAAAAGGATTTGCGAATCGATACCTTTTGTTCCTCTGGCGCTGGCGGCCAAAGTGTGAATACGACATATTCTGCGGTGCGGATTACTCATATTCCCACCGGCGTGGTGGTGTCCTGTCAGGATGAGCGCTCGCAATTAAAAAATCGGGAAAAAGCCATGCGCACCCTGCGGTCAAGAATCGGTGATGCAGAGCGGGCTAAGCAAGACGCGTTAACGTCAGAGCATCGACGTTCTCAGGTTGGAACGGGGGAACGGAGTGAAAAGATCCGCACGTATAATTATCCTCAAAATCGGATCACTGATCATCGAATTGGCCTGAGTCTTCATAAATTGGAAGCCATTCTTGATGGTGACCTTGATGAATTAGTCGGATCATTAAAAGCCGCAAGCGAAGTTGAATCCCTTCGGGCCGACAGTGTGACTAAAGCGTAAGACCATGATTGCTTTAGACATAAAATCGACTCTTCGTGTCCTTCAAGAGGAAGGTCTCATCACCCAGGCCTCAGCCTATCGAAAAGGCCTGGCCCTGTTATCAAAGGCAGGAATGTCGAATGCTGCGAATGAGACCTTATGGTTGCTGGAATCGGCCTTGGGTATTTCAAGGCTTGATATTCATGCCAAACCCGATACCGTGGTGGATCACTCGTCCTGGACTTCTGCTAAAGACCTATTATTGAGGCGTGCATCGGGAGAGCCTCTTCAGTATATTCTTGGCACTCAGGAATTTCGCGGACTAGAGATTGAGGTGCGATCAGGCGTCTTAATCCCTCGACCAGAAACAGAACTGGTTATGGAAGAGGTTCATTCGCTTGTTTTTCCTCAGGACCGTTTAAACATGGTTGATGTGGGAACCGGGTCTGGGTGTCTTTCCATAGCCTTGGCTGTCGAGTTTCCTGATGCAAAGATTTTGGCAACAGATTGTTCTGAAGCAGCGATTGAGGTAGCCAGGTCGAATGCTTATCGACATTTGGTTCAAGATCGTATCACATTTCTCCTTGGAGACTTGTTGGCGCCCTTAAAGCAAGTCCCAGAACTTCATTCAGGTATTTCGGTGATGGTGGCGAACCCTCCATATATTCCTACTCGGGACCTTGCGACGCTTCAACGAGAGGTTCAAGACTTTGAACCACATCTGGCGCTGGATGGGGGTGCCGATGGTCTGACTTTTTATCGAAGGCTTCTTCGCGAGGCCTTGTTATTTTTAAGGCCTGGAGGATGCCTGGTTATGGAAATGGGTGAAGGCCAAGCCTCGCATATTTGCGAAGAAGCCGCACGGCTATCCACTTGGCACATTCGAAACATTCGACAAGATGATGCTGGGATCGATCGCGTCATTGCCTTGGAGCGAAAGGGCTAATCCCTCGAGGCTGTTGAAAAATCCCGCCAGCGGCGTTCTCGGTCCGTTGTCGTGCTCACGTACTGGGAGTACGCTCCGCGCGTCAACGCGCCTGCGGCCTTGCTGGACAGACTTTTTGAACAGCCTCTATCCTTTTGGATACTTGAGGATATTCTGCAAACATTGTCAGCTTTGATACTTTTTAGAAAAATGCAACCAACCTTTTCTCGAATCTCATGACACGAATTACGATTACCGGTGGACGACCCTTACATGGTAGAGTGCAAGCGGCTGGGGCGAAAAATGCAGCCTTGCCAATTCTCGCGTCTACGCTCTTAGGCGGAGGCGAATGTCATATCGCGAATCTTCCACAGGTTCGCGATGTTGCCACCATGAATACGCTGCTCAGCCTCTTGGGCGCCTCCGTGAAGCAGGAGGGAACTGGAGTGGTGATTAAGGCCGACTCGGTTCAGTCTCTTGAAGCTCCCTATGATCTTGTCAAAACCATGCGGGCCTCCGTGTTAGTCTTGGGCCCGTTATTGGCTCGGTTTGGTGAAGCCGTAGTTTCGCTTCCTGGGGGGTGTGCGATTGGGCCGCGACCGGTGAATCTTCATCTTGACGGTTTCAAAAAACTGGGGGCGACGATTGAGCTAGAGCATGGATATATCCGTGCCTATGCGTCCAAGCTTCAAGGGCAACGGATCGATTTGGAAATGCCGACGGTCACGGGAACGGAAAATTTGATGATGGCCGCATGTTTGGCAAATGGGACCACAATCATTAATAATGCGGCCATGGAGCCGGAGATTGAGGATCTGGCGAATTTTCTCAACGCCCGAGGCGCGAAGGTTTCTGGGGCGGGTACGAGCCATATTGTGGTTGAGGGTGTCTCGCAACTTCATGAGGCGGAGTATCGGGTCATGCCTGATCGCATTGAAACGGGAACATTTTTGATTGCAGGCATGGTGACCGGTGGGGATGTTGAAGTGAGTCAGTGCATTCCAGGACATCTTGATCCTCTGATTTCAAAGCTTCGAGAAAGTGGGGCAGAAGTCCATGAAACGTCAGATTCGATTAGAGTGAAAGCTCCTGCAAAAGTTCAAGCCTTGGACGTGCAAACCTGTCCCTATCCTGGGTTTCCCACTGATCTTCAGGCGCAGATGATGGCGATGATGTGTGTGGCCGAGGGGACCAGCGTCATTACCGAAAATGTCTTTGAGGGTCGATTCCTACATGTGCCTGAGCTGCAACGAATGGGAGCCTCGATTACCGTTGATGGGGCGCGAGCCGTGGTGAAAGGTGTGCCACAATTAACTGGTGCTCAGGTGATGGCCTCAGACCTTCGAGCCAGTGCTGGTTTAATCCTGGCCGGATTGGCTGCGGAAGGCGAAACCCAGATTAACAGAGTGTATCATCTTGACCGTGGGTATGAACGCATTGAAGATAAATTACAGAGTCTTGGAGCCATCGTGCATCGGGAGCCTGCATCAGCATGAGTGACACCGTGATTGTCGCCTTGTCCAAAGGGAAGCTGCTTGATCCGACCATCGAACTCTTTCGTCAAGCGGGGTATGCCGGACCAAACATTGCCGCTGACCCGCGACGACTGATTTTTGAGGTCGCGGAGTCTCGGCTCACGTTTCTCATTGTGCGGCCAACGGATGTGCCGACCTATGTGGAGTATGGAGCTGCGGACGTTGGCATCGCCGGGAAAGATTTGCTTCTGGAGCAGCAGAGTGATGTGCATGAACCCTTGGATTTGCGTATTGGTGGATGTCGTATTGCGGTGGCTGGGCTGCAAGACTGCGAAGAACGGACCCGCCTATCGTCAAAATTGCGTGTGGCCACTAAATATCCCAATATTACCGAACGGTATTTCAACCAGCAGGGAATTCCGGTAGAAATTATTAAATTATATGGGTCTATGGAGTTAGCGCCGGTTGTGGGGTTAGCTGATCGCATTGTGGATTTAGTCTCTAGCGGCCAAACATTAAAAGCGAATAATTTGAAAGAGACGGAAATCATTGAGTGGTCCACTGCTCGGTTGATTGTCAATCGCGCAAGCCTCAAAATGAAACATCAGGTGATTTCTCAAATGATTGAGCGGTTGCGAAAGTGCCGGCCCAAGACGATGCAATGTTAATTTTTCTCGTGAAGCGTAAGTCGTGAAGCGTGAAGCGAAAGAGTCAGTTTTGGTTCTATCTTTCTTTTTTTTACTCATCACGCATGAAGAAGTAAGCCTTGCTATGTAGCCGCCTAAGGCGATTATGAAAATCATTTCACATAACGAGCGAACGTTTAAAAAAGTTCTTGACCAGGTGTGTGGTCGTGGGTCTCAACAAAATGCCAAGGTTGAGGTTCGGGTGAAACGAATTCTTCAATCTGTGGAACGGGGAGGCGATGCCGCGGTCAGTCGGTATGTGAAACAATTTGACGGTCTCCGCTTGCGTCCCAATGAATTTAAAGTACAAAAAGATGAGATCGAGCAGGCCTATAAGCATATTGGCAAAGAAGAACGAAATGCGCTTCGGTTTGCCGCTAAACGCATTCGATCGTTTCATGAACGCCAACGAGTCACGACGTGGGTACATACTGAAAATGGAGTTAAGCTGGGCCAATTGATTACGCCCCTGGATGTCGTAGGCATTTATGTGCCTGGTGGTAAGGCCTTATATCCCTCCACCGTGCTCATGAACGCGATTCCGGCCAAGGTGGCTGGTGTTGGACGGGTCATCATGTGTACCCCAACGGCGAGCGGAGAGATCCATCCCTATTTATTGGTGGCGGCTGATGTGGCTGGAGTGGATGAAATTTATCGAATTGGTGGGGTCCAGGCTATAGGTGCCATGGCCTATGGGACGAAGACGATACCTAAGACGGATAAAATTGTTGGACCGGGCAATATGTATGTGGCCGCTGCCAAACGAGTGGTTTATGGCACGGTGGATATCGATATGATTGCAGGTCCTAGCGAATTGTTGGTGGTGGCAGATGAAACCGCTAACCCTGCACATTGTGCGGCGGATTTGTTATGCGAAGCCGAGCATGATGAAGAAGCGCGAGTATATCTGGTGACCACTTCTGCTCGATTAGCCAAGGCTGTGGTCATGGAAGTCGCCAAGCAACTTGGCAAATTAGATCGAAAGCCGATTGCTTCGCATTCCGTGGGGCAGTATGCTATAGCCTTCGTGACCTCCACCATGGATCAGGCGTTTGATGTGGCGAATGCTATCGCCGCCGAGCATCTTGAATTGTTGGTGAAACGTCCCTTTGATGCGTTGAAAAAAGTTCGGCATGCTGGAGCGGTGTTCGTCGGGCGGTATACGCCACCAGCAGTCGCGGATTATGTGGCCGGTCCGAATCATGTTCTTCCAACGGGAGGCTCCGCCAGATTTTTTTCCGCATTATCTCTTGATGACTATGTGAAGAAAACCAATATCGTGGCGTTTAATAAAGCGCAACTCAAAGCGGTTCAGCCATATGTCACATGTTTGGCGGGAATGGAAGGGCTTCAAGCCCATGCGCGTTCCATAGAAAGTCGGGGATTATGACCATGTCAAATACATCTCGTAGTGCCAAGGTTGAACGAACCACTTCTGAATCATCCGTTCGTGTGGAATGGAGTTTAGATGGCACTGGCGCAGGGAACATCAATACCACAGTTCCGTTCGTGGACCACATGCTGAATTTGTTGGCCAAACATGGTTTGTTTGACCTCACTGTGGAGGCGAAGGGCGACACGGAAATTGATCACCATCATACCGTGGAAGACATTGGGATCGTGTTGGGGACGGCCCTCAAGGAAGCGTTAGGTGGAAAAGAAAAAATCCGTCGTTTTGGGTGGGCGATTGTCCCGCTTGATGAAACGTTGGCGGAAGTCGTAGTTGATCTGAGTGGTCGACCCTATTTGGTGTATAACGTCGAGTTGCTTCATCGTCAGGTGAAGGATTTTGATTTGGGATTGTTCGAAGATTTTTTTCAGGCCTTGGTGAGTCAGGGCGCATTGAATCTTCACATCAACCTGAGGTATGGACGAAACCCGCATCATATTATTGAAGCGGTGTTTAAGGCGTTTGCTAAAGCGTTAGATCAAGCCACCACGATAGATGATAGGGTTTCAGGTGTCCTCTCCACGAAGGGCTCCTTGTAAAAAAACGTAATGCGTGAGGCGTAAAGCGTGATGCGGATAAGATTCAGATATAAAGCAACTATTCTCTACGCATTACGGATCACGCATTACGGCTCACGCATTACGGATCACGGGACCTGAAATGATCGCCATCATTGACTATGAAATGGGAAATCTTCGGAGCGTACAAAAGGGTTTCGAAACTGTTGGCCACGAAGCCGTCGTGACAAGAGATCCTGCAATCATTGACCGTGCGTCTCATGTGGTCTTGCCTGGTGTTGGCGCGTTTGGGGATTGCGTGAAAAATTTAACTCAGTTTGGATTGGTTGAACCTCTTCGCCGTTCTCTCTCGCAAGGGAAACCGTTTTTGGGGATTTGTCTTGGTCTCCAAGTGCTGTTTACGGAAAGCGAAGAATTTGGTTCGCATCAGGGTTTGGATATTTTTAAGGGAAAAGTTAAACGCTTTTCTTCTGGTGAACATCAGGACAAGGGATTAAAGATTCCTCACATGGGATGGAACACCATTGACATTCAAGCTCCCAGTCCCCTCCTGAAGGAGATTGAGCCTGAGTCGTATGTCTATTTTGTGCATTCATATTATATCGAGCCTGTTGAGCCAAAGATTATTTGTACTGAAACGACGTATGGGATTACTTTTGTGTCCAGTATCGCTCATGACAACGTGTTTGCGTGCCAATTTCACCCTGAAAAAAGTCAACGTGTTGGCCTTCAACTTCTCAGAAATTTTGGAGCATGGAATTGATCATTTCTTTGACACGTCATATCGCAAGTTCATGGTGGAAGACGATCATTGGGCCTTGCCAATTATTTTTTGTTTTGGTCTTTGGGCTAATCGGTTGCGCTCCTGATACGGTGACGGTCAACACTCATCCGACGTTTTCTCCAGGATCGATCACGACTATTGGTGTCGTTCCTTTCACTGCCGTCAAAGGATCGCCAGGGGTATACCAATCTCTTGGGGAATTGGCATCGCCCAATGTGGGGTCTTCCGAAATTCTTCCGTCTTTTGGAGAATCGGCTGGCCCCGTTCCTCATCGATCCCATGTAAGCAAAGTCTCAGTTCCTCCGGGTGCAGAGGAAAAAGTCACGGATATGGTATACGCCAACTTGAGACTTCGCCCAAGCCTCAAAACCATCTCTCCTGATGAGATCAAACAGGCATTAAGCCGAAAGGCCCTCCGACCTTCGAATATAAATAGTCAGCAACTCGCGCAGGAATTGGGGAAAGCCTTAGCGTTGGATGCGGTGATCGTTGGCCAAGTTCGAGTGTATCGTGAACGGGATGGGCAAAAGTATGGGGCCATTCCTGCGGCAGTTGGTTTTGATGTGCAAATTATTGATGCCAAAAATGGAGTGGTGATTTGGATGGGGGATTACTTTGAAGAACAAAAATCCTTCTCCGAAGATTTCAAGGGAATGTTGGAACGAGGTGGGAAGTGGGTCACCGCTGAGACCTTGGCACGCTCTGGAGTCAAGCGGGTCATGGAACGGCTTCCATTGGGAAGGCTCTAGGGAATTCGACATATGGTGGTCATTCCAGCAATTGATTTAAAAGATGGGCGCTGTGTTCGTCTTCGGCAGGGCGATATGAATCAAGAAACTTCGTATTCTGAAGATCCGCCTGCCATGGCCAAACATTGGGAATCCCTCGGGGCGCAACGGCTTCATGTGGTTGATCTCAATGGGGCTATAGATGGGAAACCGAAAAATTTCGATCATGTGTTGGCGATTACTCGGGCCATCGGCATTCCGGTTCAGGTGGGAGGCGGCATTCGTTCTCTCGACACTATTCGTGAATACCTGTCTCAAGGTGTGAGTAAAGTTGTCCTTGGAACTGCCGTGCTGGAGAATCCCTCCTTATTGGAAGAGGCAAGCCGAGAGTTTCCTGATCGCATTCTGATTGGGATCGATGTGAAAGATGGAAAGATTGCAGTCCATGGGTGGACGAATGTGTCTGCGTCCACTCCCGATGAAGTGTTCCAGACCCTTAAGTCTTATGCGTTGGCTGGAGTGATTTTTACGGAGATCAGCCGAGATGGCATGCTTGACGGCCCGAATTTGCCTGCCTTAGAACATGCGGCGAAAATATCCCCTTTCCCCGTGATTGCCTCAGGAGGCGTGACGAGAGTTGAAGATATTCACGCCGTGAAAAAGTTGGGGCCGAAAATTTCCGGTGTCATCGTAGGCAAAGCTCTCTATGAGGGAACTTTGACTTTGCCTTCTGCGCTGGAAGCGGCTGGTTCTGCCGGCTCTGTTCCATGCTGACCAAGCGTATTATTCCCTGCTTGGACGTCAAAGATGGCCGGGTGGTGAAAGGCGTCTCTTTCGTCAATCTTCGCGATGCGGGTGACCCAGTTGAAGTGGCCACATTTTACGATCAGGCCGGTGCTGATGAGCTTTGTTTCCTCGACATTACGGCCTCTCATGAAAACCGTGGCATCCTTCTTGATGTGGTTTCGCATACCGCTGAGCAGGCGTTCATGCCTCTCACTGTGGGTGGTGGGGTTCGAACTCTAGACGACATTCGGCAATTGTTGAATGCGGGAGCCGACAAGGTCAGCATCAATACTGCGGCGGTTCAAAATCCTGATTTTGTCACTGAGGCCGCCAATCGATTTGGAACGCAATGCATTGTGGTGGCGGTGGATGCGAAGCAAGTGACTTCACCATCTGAAAATCCGCCACGGTGGGAAATTTTCACGCATGGTGGGCGAAACCCCACAGGGCTTGATGCCATCGAATGGGCGAAGCATATGGAGGCCAAAGGAGCGGGTGAAATTCTTCTTACGAGCATGGACCAAGATGGTCAGCAAGATGGATATGATCTTCCTTTGACTGCGGCTGTGTCGGATGCCGTATCGATACCGGTGATTGCATCAGGAGGTGCTGGAACTCTGGAGCATTTGTATGATGCGCTCGCCACGGGGAAGGCCGATGCCGTGTTGGCTGCGTCAATTTTTCACTTTCTAACATTTAGTGTCGCGGAAGCGAAAACGTATTTAGGAAGCCGTGGGCTTCCGATTCGACAGGTGAATGGTAATGAATAGCGATTCAAGCATAGTTAATGAGAAGATGTTGGAAACCCTTCAATTTGATGATCAGGGACTACTGCCTGCGGTGATTCAGGATTGGAGAAATGGCACGGTGCTCATGCTTGGGTTTATGAACCAGGATGCGGTCGTTCATACCTTGCAAACGGGGCATGTACATTTTTGGAGTCGTAAGCGGAAAAAATTATGGGAAAAAGGAGAAGTGTCAGGGAATTTTCTCCAAGTGAAGCGATTGTTCGTCGATTGTGATTATGACACCCTTCTTGTTAAGGCTGAACCCGTGGGGCCAACCTGTCATACGGGTAGTCGATCTTGTTTTTTCTCCGAAATACTAGACGATGGTATCCTTTCAGAACCAGAGAGTGAAGCTGCCAACGGAACGATACTTGATGGTCTGTATGAGATGGTGTTGAAACGAAAACAGAATCCTCAAGCAGGTTCTTATGTGGCGTCCCTGTTGAAGGGAGGAGATGATCGCGTCCTTAAAAAAATCACGGAGGAAGCTGGAGAAGTCCTGCTAGCGGTGAAGAATCATAATAAAGAGGAAATTGTCTACGAAGTGGCTGATCTTTTGTTTCATACCATTGTGACGCTGGGACATTGTGGTATTCCTGTGACGGAAATTCTGCAAGAGCTTGGTCGACGGTTTGGACAGTCAGGACTCAAGAGTAATCTGGAGTCCTGATAAAGAAGAATTTATGGCAGCACATGAATCCTCATCCCTATTTTTTTTGGAAGTCTGCCTTATTTGACTTGTTTTTGATCCCTTGCTATAGTCCGCAGATTATTTCTTATTTTACAATGGCTTACAAAGAATCTGCCCTTCACAAACCTGGTTAGTGGAGAGGCCTTAGGGAAGAGCCTTGGCAACCGATCGGGGTGGAATTCCACCCACCACCATTCAACAAATTCGTGACACCATTGATATCGTGGATGTCGTCTCTCGCTATGTCACGTTGTCCAAAATTGGCCAAAACTATCGTGGCCTTTGCCCATTTCATAACGAGAAATCTCCCTCCTTTACCGTCAATACCACGCGGCAAATGTTTTACTGCTTTGGCTGTGGCACCGGCGGGGATGTCTTTTCCTTTTTGATGAGTCGAGAGCGATTCGGTTTCGTTGAAGCCGTCACGGAACTCGCACAGCAAGCCAGTATCGAAATCCCTCAATCTTCCTTTCAACGATCCCCGAGTTTCAGTTCTGATCAACGAAAATTCCTTGAACAACTTCATGCCTTGGCAAACACAAGGTTCCAAAAAAATCTGCACGATTCCGCACAGGGTCAACCTGCGTTAACCTATCTTCAGGAACGCGGGCTGACTATGGATACGTTGAAAGAGTTTGGCGTTGGGTTGGCCCTGTCATCTTGGGATGATTTGACCCACCATCTTCTGCACAATGGAGCGAAAGCCGAAGATCTTGTCCAGAGTGGGTTGGTCGTGGCTAAGGAGGGACGCGATCCTCAATCAACGAAGCGGGATGGACATTACGATCGTTTTCGCTCGCGGGTGATGGTGCCGATTATGGATTTGCGCGGCAACGTCATTGCCTTTGGTGGTCGCATATTAGAAGACGGAACTCCAAAATATTTGAATTCGCCTGAAACTCCTATTTTTAACAAAGGACGGTGCCTCTTTGGTTTGGATAGGGCTCGTGATGCCGCGAGCCAACTCAACACCTTACTGGTGGTTGAGGGGTACTTTGATGTGATGGTGTTGCATCAGTTCGGCATTCATCATGCCGTGGCTCCGCTTGGTACGGCATTGACCGCCGACCATGTGGCACTGCTCCGACGGTTCGTCAAAAATGTCGTCCTGATGTTTGATGGCGATGCTGCTGGACTGAAGGCGACGTTGCGGACTCTAGACATCTTCGTCAATAGCGGAGTGACGGTCAAAGTGGTTCGGTTGCCATCGGGGGAAGATCCAGATTCGTTTGTCAGGGCCAATGGTGCCGAGCAATTGTTGGCGCTTCAGGAACAGGCTCATTCTTTAGTCGAATTCGCTGTGGAGCAATGCCTTGAGGGGGCGACGCAGGCTTCGATAGAAGAACGAACTCGGCGAGTCGATGAGGTGCTACGGATTTTGGCTAAGGTGTCTCACCCGATTGAAAAAGAGGAATATTATAAACAAGTGGCCGAACGATTGGGCATACGGCAATCGTTACTCATGCAGCGATCACCTGTTCTCTTAGCTCAAGATGCATCACGTGTTTCTCATCAACGTGGCAAAATCAATCCACCACCAACTTGGCCACAAACTCGAAAAGGATGTCGTGAGGAGCGGGACTTAGTCATGATGTTAGTCCAGGGGATGCTTGAGCCAAAGCATCTCGTCGCTTTGCGCGAAGAGCATTTTATGGATCCACAGTACCGTAGCCTTGTGGAAACGAGTCGTTTGTATATCGGCGAAGATGGGCAATTGGATCTTGAGACCTTTATGGCCGCAGTCGGAGGGGATTCAGATCATGCTTCATTGGTGGCTCAATTGGCGGTGTCGGATCAACATTTTGATGATTGCCATGATTACATTAAAGGGTGCTTGAGTGCGTTAGAACGAAGAAGGGTCAAAGCCTCTCTAGATGGGCTCATTACTCGACTCCGAGTGGCTGAACGTGAGCAACAGATGGCAGAAATTGATGCAATCAATGCAGAGATAGAATCCTTGCGGGAGCACAAAGCTGGTCTTACGGCCTGATGTTCCGGCCTACTTGACGAGAGGATATTTCATGGCGAAAACCGTACTATCGAGAACATCGAAAGTGGTTGTTGCTGTCGAGAAAAAGAATCAACGGGTTCCTTTGAAGTCGGTGAGTTCCGCTGTCCAGGCGGTGATCTCTACTACGAAACATGTCGCCAATATCGTCTTGGCTATGAAAAAGGAGTCTCAGCAAGGGAAATCTCAACGTAGATCAGTGAAGGGTGCATCTGTCGATGTATCTTCCGATGAGCCCAAGTCAGTATCCGATTCACTTGAGGCGAACGAATCTCAACCTGAAGAAGGTGAGAAAGAAATTGATCTTTCCCCTGGTGATCTTAGTCGAACAGATGATCCCGTTCGGCTCTATCTACGAGAAATGGGTAGCGTCTCTTTACTCAGCAGGGATGGTGAAATCGAGTTAGCCAAACGCATCGAGGATGGCAAACATGAGTTATCGCTGGCTATCGCTGGAATGCCGATGACTCTCATGTATCTCGATGCCTTACGGTTGGCGATTAAAAAAGGTGAG
>JAQBUF010000009.1 GCA_027623995.1 Nitrospirota bacterium | reverse complement strand
TCGTCTCAAAAAAAGTAAAGGATAGGATCGCATGTATCAAGAAGAAAAAACATTCAATCTTCGGTTTCAATTAGAAGCGCAATTTCCTGAAGAGTATAATGGTGAAGAAGATGCTCATGCCTGGGAGCACGATTGGGAAACGCGCATCAAGCCTGAGATCATCAAGGCCGTGTTTAATTCGTTGAGAAATTCGCCTTCCTGGTCTGCTCATATCCGAAATCGAGGGATGTCAGCTATGGATGAAGTGGAAATCGCCATGACTAAAGTGTTTGATGATCATGCGGAGCGGAATGGACTTTGATCTGCACATGAATCGTCGATGGCTGAAACAGCTTTTTCCAGATTTTGGTGTGGTGTGGTGTCTGAGCATCGTACTACTCGTTTCTGATCCTGTGGCCGCGCAAAATCTTGTGTTAACTCCTGTGGTGCCGGCAGATGTGGGTCGGAATCCTGAGGCGTTGACGATTGGAGATTTCAATGCCGATGGATGGCAGGATGTCGCGACGGTCAATAGTGGATCAGATGATGTCACCATGCTGTTCGGGAATGGGAATGGGACCTTTCGTTCAGGCATTTCCTTTGGTGTGGGTCGGAGTCCAATGTTCCTGACCTCTGGGGATGTCAATCAAGATGGCAAACTGGATTTGATTGTCGCGGAGACGGGTTCCGATGGAATCCTGGTGTTGTTGGGAAAGGGCAATGGATTTTTTGAACCACCGGCGTTTTATGCCTCTGGTAAAGGTCCAACGTTTTTGAGCTTAGGGGATGTGGATCGTGATGGAGATATCGATGTCGTAGTTACGAATAGTGGACGATTTGGAAATTACCCGCCCTATAGTCTTTCGGTGATGTTGAATGATGGCCATGGCCAATTAGGCGAAACCAAAGAATTTGAAGTGCAGGATCAACATGGATTGTTTCCGACCGGTGTCTCGATTGCCGATTTAAATGGTGACGATCTTCCCGAATTAACGGTGACGTGGAGTCAGCCGAGTTGGCGGACACCGACTGGAGTGGTCTCCGTCATGAAAAACGAGGGCCATGGACAGTTCGTTCGCACCCAAGACATTGAAGCGGGGTTTACCCTGAGTGCAGTGAGTCAGGTTGACCTTGATCAGGATGGACACCTTGACCTGATCGCCGCCAGTTTGTTTACGGATAGTTTAAAAGTTCTTTTACAAATAGCCCCAGGGCAGTACACCAAACCCGCACAACTTGATGTGGGATTTAGTCCCATGTCTTTGACTATCAATGACCTGAATGCCGATGGACATTGGGATCTCATTTCTTCGAATCGCGCGTCCAATAGCACCTCAATTTTTCTGGGGAGGGGGGACGGCTCATTTCAATCAGCGGGTCATTTTGCTGTAGGGGCGACCCCAACCTCTGTGGGTGTAGAGGATTTCAATGGCGATGGCTTGCCTGATGTGGTGACGACCAATAGTGCTTCGCATGACGTATCCGTGCTACTCAATGGGAAGGCCCTGATCCCCTCGATTAACTTGAGTGCGGATGCTGTGCAGTTTGTGGAAAACACCCATGCATCTGACGGGTCAGGGCAACTCCTCACAGTCTCCAATGTTGGGTTGGGGCCGTTGAAGATAACTGACGTGGTGTTAGATGGTCCGGATTCTCAATCGTTTTCAATGATGGATGGCACTTGCTCGGGAACGACCTTAACCACTGGAAAACTGTGCTCCGTGCACATTCGTTTTGCTGGGAATGAATCCCGACCCTATCATGCGCAACTCACCATTTGGGACAACGCGCCCGGTGGCCCTCGCATCGTGACCCTCAGTGGAAACGTCAAAGGCTAGAGTCTTTTCTTCCGTCCTGTTTCCTCGATATTTCAGTTTTTACCCAAACCTATAGTAATTTAACTTTTCGTTCATACACTCCATTTTTAGATGAGTACGAGCCCTGGGCTTTGGACGAGACAAGAAATTTGTAGCTGCGGCATCTCATGCCGCCTCTTCTTTTTCTTTCCCGACCCATGACAATGTCCGAAGAGGGCACGACCTGCCTCTGCCGAAGCGGCTTCGCGCAGGCAGGTGAGATCGTGCAGCTACAAAAGAAATGTACCTGAGGAATTCCACTATGTAACAAAAGGGCAACACTTAAAGTGTCTTATTTGAAAGTTAAAATGCCATACATTATTCATTAGCGATACTCTTCTTGCTCTTGTCTGCGAATTTCGTTAGGAAGAAGGGATCATGCTTGGAAGCCACTCCAAATCCCAATTGTTTATCGGCATCGACATTGGCGGGACGTTTACGGACTTTGTGGTGTTCGACGAAGGCGCAGACAAGGTCTCCACGTTTAAGATTATTTCAACACCTGCGAGCCCCGCGAAGGCGGTGTTGCAAGGCTTAGAGCGCATTTCGAGTGAATGGCCACGAACAATTATTCATGGTTCCACCGTTGCCACCAATGCTCTGCTAGAACGAAAGGGAGCCAAGACTGCGTTCGTAACGACTAAGGGTTTCCGAGATGTATTGCGCCTCGGCCGCCAAAATCGACGAGCCCTCTATGATTGGTTTAGTGGCGGAATCGAACCACTGGTTCCTCCAGATCGATGTTTCGAAATTGCAGAGCGGATTGATCATCAAGGCCGCGTGCTTGTCCCGCTTGATGAACACGATATTCCTGCCCTTGTGGAATCTCTCCAAAGCCAACAGGTCGATTCCGTCGCCATCAGCTTTCTGTTTTCATTCACGCATCCTGCGCATGAGCAGCAAGTGGCCGAGCATCTCCGACAAGCAGGATTCTTGGTCACCCCTTCGCACGAATTGCTTCCAGAATTTCGTGAATACGAACGAGCCTCTACGACAGTTGTGAATGCCTATGTCTCGCCGGTGCTTGATCGCTATCTCGGTGAGTTAGAGCAGAGCCTGGGACCCAACGCGTTTCACATCATGCAATCAAATGGCGGGCGAATTCAGGCCTCACAAGCACGTCGGCATGGGGTCCGCTCGATTCTCTCTGGTCCTGCGGGAGGGGTCGTTGGTGCCGTGCATGTTGCCAAGCTGGCTGGGTATGAGCGCTTGATCACGTTTGATATGGGAGGCACCTCCACGGACGTCTCCCTTGTCGATGGAAAGATTGAAACGACGTCGGAAGCCGAGGTGGGTGGATTTCCGATTCGTGTTCCCGTGATTGATATTCATACCGTCGGTGCTGGTGGTGGATCGTTGGTGCGAGTTGACGAAGGAGGTGCGCTTCTTCGGGTGGGGCCAGAGAGTGCGGGAGCCGATCCCGGGCCGGTGTGTTATGGACAAGGTGGAAAGGTCCCCACAGTGACTGATGCGAATGTGGAGTTAGGTCGATTGCCTACGACGGGTCTATTGGGAGGGAAGTTGCCTCTTGATAATGAAGCCTCCTCAACGGCCATGGCGGTTCTGGCGGGGCAACTTGCACTGAATCTAATGACTGGGTGTTCAGAAATGGAAGCCGCAGCCTTGGGGATCGTGCAAGTGGTTAATGCTCAGATGGAGCGAGCCATTCGTGTGATCTCCATGGAGCGTGGGCATGACCCCCGAGATTATGTGTTGGTGTCGTTCGGTGGCGCGGGTGGCGTGCATGCCTGTGATTTGGCCAGAGGCATGGGCATTCATCGAGTGTTGATTCCTCCCTCGGCCTCGACCTTATCGGCGTATGGCATGTTGACGGCCAATGTTCGAGTCGATGCCGTACAGACCATCATGAGAGCCGATGCTCCATCATATGACGAACTGCAAAAAACTTTCGCGCCCATGATTGTAAAGTGTGAATCTGACCTGAAGGTTCAACATGTGAAGCACGAGGATGTTGAGATAGTCTGTGAGCTGGATGTTCGATATGTGGGCCAATCGTTTGAACTCACCGTGCCTTTTTCGGATTCGTATCGTGATAGCTTCAATGCTCAGCATCATCAACGGTATGGGTATCAACAGGAAGAGGCCACGATCGAAATTGTCAATTTACGAGTGCGTGGGATCGGGCGCACCAAGCCGCCTTCGCCTTCCCGTTTACCTTTTGATGCTTCGGCAGATGCCTCTCATGCCATCATCGGAACTCATCGATTAGTTTTGCCAAATGGTCCTGTCACCGCACCACATTTTTTACGAGCGCTCTTGCGGCCGGGAAATGAAATAGAGGGACCTGTCGTGATCGTTCAAGACGATACGACCGTCATGTTAGGGGTAAACGATCACGGGCGTGTGGATGAATATGCCAACTTACATATCGAGATAACTTCATGACACACGATGCCATTCAACTTGAAGTCTTTAAGCACTTATTTGCTTCTGTGGCTGACGAAATGGGGGTGCGCCTCAAACGATCCGCCTTTTCTCCCAACATCAAAGAACGGTGTGACTATTCCTGTGCTGTGTTTAATGCCCAAGGACAACTTATTGCTCAGGCCGAGCATATCCCGGTGCATCTGGGGGCCATGCCGCTATCCGTTCAGGCTTGCTTGAAACGGTTGACCTTTGCCCCAGGCGATGTCGCGATCGTCAATGATCCGTTTGAAGGCGGCACGCATTTACCGGATATCACGCTGGTGTCGCCGGTGTTCACGGTCGTGAATGGCCAGGAAACGCTTCTAGGGTTTGTCGCCAACCGCGCCCATCATTCCGATGTGGGCGGCATGTCGCCCGGGTCCATGCCGTTATCACAAGAACTTTATCAGGAAGGGATCATCATCCCACCGCTCAAACTTGTTTCCGCAGGACAACGCAATCAAGAATTGTGGGACTTCTTTTTAGCGAATGTGCGTACCCCGATAGAACGTGCCGGAGATTTACACGCCCAACTGGCGGCAAATCGAACGGGAATCGAGCGGCTACAATCCTTAGTGAAACGATATGGCCTAGAGACGGTCACCACGAATATGGATGGCCTGTTAGCCTATAGCGAGCGAATGACTCGAACGTTGATTGCCATGTTGCCGGACGGAACCTATCGCTACGAAGACTATCTTGATGATGACGGGATTGATCCCGACCCCATCAAGATTGCCGTGGCGATGACCATTCAAGGTGAAGAAATTATTGTCGATTTTGAAGGGTCAGCGACTCAATGCAAAGGCAGCGTCAATGCGGTGTATGCCATTACCGTGTCGGCGACCGCTTACGTGCTTCGCTGTATATTAGGCTTGGATATTCCAGGAAACAGTGGGTGTATGAGGCCCGTGACGGTTCGAGCGCCTGAAGGCACGGTAGTGAATGCCACACGTCCGGCTGCCGTGGCAGCAGGCAACGTAGAAACCGCACAACGAATTGTCGATGTGTTAATTGGCGCACTAGCGCAAGCTTGTCCTGATCGCATGCCAGCAGCCAGCCAAGGAACCATGAACAATGTGACCATCGGTGGTTGGGACCCCGAACGCCAACGAGCATTCGCCTATTATGAAACACTTGGCGGAGGTATGGGGGCAGGTCATCAGTGTCATGGCGCCAGTGGGGTCCATTCCCATATGACGAACACGCTCAATACCCCAGTCGAAGCGCTGGAATATGCCTATCCGTTTCGAATCACTCACTATGGGCTCCGCGAAGGAACAGGTGGGGCAGGAGCCTTTCAAGGCGGTGAAGGCGTCACGCGAGAAATCGAATTTCTCCATGATGCCCAGGTTACGATTCTTTCCGATCGACGGCAGACAAAGCCGTATGGATTGGGTGGAGGAGTTGCCGGTTCGACTGGTCGGAATGTGTTGATTCACAATGGGGAGGAGAAGGTCTTGCCTGGGAAGACTCAATTAAAAGTTCGTGCGAATGATCGGTTGCGGATTAAGACGCCTGGGGGAGGGGGATATGGGATGGTAAAAAATGGTCCTGCTAAAGAGTGAGGTGGCAGCTTTCATTTTAGAAGCAGGGTTTCGTCCCCGCCGACGAGTCCCTTTTGTTTCGGCAAAAGGGACTCGCCGTGTGGGGGCGACACCCCACATAATTATTGACCGGCCCTAATCCCTACATAAAATTTAGATTTCCACTACCACCTAACGCGCTGAAAGAATATACTTGAGCCATGAGTAAGTTTTCCCCGAAGGTTGAGATTCTCCCCACGGCACAGCGTCGCCTATGGGAGGAATTCGTAGAGATGCCCTCTACCTTTGTGCTCTATGGTGGGACGGCCATCGCGTTACATCTAGGTCACCGTGCTTCGATTGATTTTGATTTCTTTGGGAAAGAAGCTTTTGATCCTGATTCTCTGCAACAGGTCCTTCCATTCCTTCATGATGCCGAGGTTTTGCAAAAAGCACCCAATACCCTGACGTGTTTGGTGGAGCGGGGAGGGCCGGTACAGATTTCCTTCTTTGGACTGCCATAGATCCAACCAATAGAACAGCCATTGATTGCTCCTGGGAATCAAGTGAAAGTAGCATCCCTGATTGATTTGGCTGGAATGAAAGCGGCCGTTGTTCAAAAACGTGCTGAGGCTAAGGATTATCTCGATCTTCACGCGATGATTGATCGAGGAGTCGTGGATTTGCCAGGAGCCTTAGCCGCCGCTCGACAGATTTATGGGCAAAGCTTCAATCCACAAATTACGCTAAAGGCCCTTTCGTATTATGAAGATGGGAATCTTCACATCTTGCCACAACACGTCCGCGATGAACTTGCCTCAGCGGTGCAAGAGGTTGATCTTGACCGGCTCCCAGTACTCCAGCGGGCCCAGGAACAATCTTTGATTGATCGGGAAGAGGAAGAGCCATGAAAGCCTTACCCTTGACGACGGAACTTACTGGGATAGCGCGGAGGGTTGTGTGGTTTGAAGATCCCAATCAAGCGTTAGCTGATCCCATTCGTTTTTCCGCCTATGCGATGACGTATGGCACGCATGAGGATATGAAAATTTTGAGGCAATATCTTTCTGATGAAGATTTGAAAGAGGCGCTCGCGGGCGCTCCGCCTGGAATCTTTGATGGCCGATCCTGGGCGTATTGGAATTTGAAATTTGGCCGGTATCCTACCCCACCCATTCCTCATCGAGAATTTCCTAGCACATAATTCATGTCGGATGAGAGCGGAATAGCGTAACGCGAGATCAAAGAAAATCCGAATTAATGGGCGTTCCTATAAGTGTTCCATCTTGTGAATGGATACTAGACGGTGACCTTGAACTATCAGCAGTGCTTAGAAGTGCATTTAAAAATAGCAGGGTTTCGCCCCCGTGCGACGAGGTCCTTTTGTTTCGGCAAAAGGACCCAAAACCATGTCCGCCCGTGCGCGGCCCCTCCGATCCTGCTCAAAGCAGCAGGATCTCCAGGGTGCCTGGTCCACCACCCCGAATCAAGATGGATCAGAAACTCGCTCCGCTCAAACAGTCTTCGCCAGACGGGTGAGATTCGGGCCGCCGGCCCAGCCGCCCCCAACGCGTGGAGTCAACCAAGGGAAAATCAAGAACTATGAACTGGAAAGAACCATATTACCGCGCTTTAGAGGAGTCAATTCTGCAACCTCGAGATCAAAATAAACCTGAACGAGAAAAGTGGGTCGTGGGTCGACTTCTGGAAGTTCTGTGCATTCCCTTCCAAAATGGGGAACTTGTTGTGGGAGAGGAGCCGGTTGATATTGAATTTCGTAACGCAAGGTTTCAGGTCAAAGAGCTATTAGAGGAAGATTACAGAAGGGGTGATAAGTTGAAAAAACAAAGGAAGGCAATTGATTTAGCACAATCACTGGAGGACTTGATTGAATCCTATACGTCTTGGAGCATACCGTGGCAAGACATTGTATTTAAGGTTGAGGTGGCGGTGAAGAAACTTACGAACAAGTATGGTCCCAGTGAGCGTGCCTCCCTTGATCTCCTTTTTTATTTCAATTATTCCAATAATGAGATATCGGGACCGTTCAACAAGATTTTGGCAAATGGGGAGGTCTTTCGATCGGTATCTTTAGTCACCAATAGCTACTGTGGAGTGCTATTCGCGGATCCTAATAGTCCAGAATTTTTACATGCAAATGCTGGCAAGATTATTAATTGATTCAATATGGAACAAGGTTGGATCGTCATTGTTAGGCCACTAATTTAAAATTTCTGATATACTTTTCCTCATGCAAATATTAATCCCTGTTAGTTTTTTTCTATTAACCACGACCTTAGGAATTGCATTAGCCGGTGAGGGATGTGACCAGATGTCTGAGATTGCAATTGACTCTGGTCTGGCAGCAGAAAGATTTTGTCATGGGCAAATCAATCCAGAAGAAAAGAATCAAAAAATTTCTGTCCTTGAAAATTGTTTGGCAAAGTGTCGGGAAGCGCTTTCATTGGTTGACGAAGCGGAGAAGTCTTGCTTTAACAAAGGAGACGCATTCCTAGCCGAAATTAGGGAATTCCGTGGTCACATCACGAATACTATTCGGACGGTTGATATTCTGAAACGTATTGAGCAAGGCAGTGCGACAGAGGGGGACCTTTTAGAGGAAGCACTACGTCAACTTGAGTGAGCAGAGGGATTTAGGTCAACCGTGAGGATTAGCTATTATTAGGATTTCACCTCCCCGCTCCCTGTTTAAAAGCGAGTTTTTTGAATTTCTTCTCTCGCCTTCGTGCGCGGCGGAGCCGTAGTCCCGAATCGGCTTTTCGGCGAGGGCTGTTTGAGTCCTTCGGGAAGGACCCAGGATAAACTCCGCGAGTTCCCTCGCCATTTTATTCGGGACGGAGGCGGAGCTTCCCCGGAGGGCGCGCACGGGCGGAAATGGTTTTGGTCACTTTTGCCGAAACAAAAGGGACTCGTCTGCAGGGGCGAAACCCTGCATCTATTAATTCCTTAGCGGCATGTTACATCAGTGGAAGGGAACAGGAAGAAGAGTTACCTGAAGCTACTAGCTGGCGAGCGCTGACATGCGGCGATATTTCTCTTCTCGGGCGGCAACGAGTTTGTCTTTTTTCAGACCCACTAATTGTTTGAGATGGGTTTGAATGGATTTTGCCAAGTGTTGGGCCATGACGTCGGGGTCTCGATGGGCGCCTCCTAAGGGTTCGGGAATGACTTCATCGACAATTCCGAGTTTCAATAAGTCCGCGCCGTTCATTTTCAAGGCAGCGGCGGCCTCAGGGGCTTTGGTGGGATCGTTCCACAAAATAGCCGCACAGCCCTCTGGTGAAATCACCGAGTAGATCGAATTTTCCAATATAAGAACACGGTCTGCGACACCTAGTGCCAATGCCCCACCGCTTCCTCCTTCGCCAGCAATCACTGCAATAATCGGGACTTGGAGTCTCGCCATCACAAAGAGGTTACGGGCAATGGCTTCGGCTTGGCCGCGTTCTTCGGCTCCCACGCCGGGGTAGGCTCCTGGGGTATCTATGAAGGTGACGACGGGTCGATCGAATTTTTCTGCGAGCTTCATGAGGCGAAGCGCTTTTCGATAGCCTTCGGGATTGGGCATGCCGAAGTTTCGTTTGACTCGGGCTTTGACGCCTTGGCCTTTTTCATGGCCGATGACGCAGATCGTGCGACCGTCGAACGTGGCAAACCCGCCCACGATGGCTTGATCGTCGCCAAAGTTTCGATCTCCGTGCAATTCGATGAAATCCTCACAAAACGCACTGATGTATTTGAGCGTAGACGGCCGTTGTGTGTGACGCGCGATTTGCGCTTGTTGCCATGGGGTGAGGTTGCCAAATATTTCTGTTTCTTTCTTGGATAACTGACCTTGCAACATGCGGAGGAGGCGAGGCACACCTTTCTTCTCGGAGCTGGACTTGCTCACTTTTTCAATGCGTTCTTCCAATTCTTTGAGGGGCTTTTCAAATTCTAAAAAATCTCGCATGTGTGGACTTACCCTTTACGCATGGTGGAAGGTCACTGATTCTTTCCCCAAAATTTGTTCTATGTCATTGACCAAATGCTCACTGGGCATCACCATCAGGTCAGGAATGGGGGCGCTATCGGCTTCGATATTCGAGTTTAAGAGAAACTGAAAGGCAATGGGCGCGGCCCCAGGGTGCTTGCGAAGGACTTCCTGGAGTTTGGGCAAGTGGCCCCAAGTGTCCTCATGTTCTTTCAGGCGAAGCGTGACGCGTTTCACGGTTTTGGCTTGCAGTTCATTGAGCGGTTCAAGTTTGGTGGCTTTGATACGGGAACCCGTATCCATTTTGTCGACGGTGCCGGTGATATGAATCACCGCATCGGCGACGATGAAATGTTCACAGTCTTTAAAGAGTTGGGGAAAGACAATCACTTCGACCAACCCCTGCAAGTCTTCAACTTGCAGATAGGCCATGCGGTCACCTTTTTTTGTCGTGGTGCCTTTGATATTGCCGATCACGCCACAGAGTTTAACGTCTTTGCCTTCCGGGGCTTCGTGCAAGGTGCCGGTGTGATGTGTGGAAAGCAGTCGCATGGATTCCGCATGCTGGGCAAGCGGGTGAGCGGTGATATAAAACCCTGTGAGCTGTCGTTCGTATTGTAGTAATTGATCCTGCGACCATTCGGCCACTGGTGGCAGTGGGCGAGACCAGGTGCTTCCTGTGGACGAAGTGGCCTGCTCTTCATCGAACGCCGAGAATAAACTTGTTTGTCCCAGTTGGCGCTCGCGTTGAATGGCCGAGGCTTCTTCAAGGACTTGGTCCATGCCAGCCATGAGTTGTGCTCTGACGGCTTTTGTTGAGTCAAAGGCTCCGACTTTGATCAGGCCTTCGGACACACGTTTATTCACTTTCTGCGAATCAATGCGGCTGCAAAAATCAAAAAACGAGGAAAAGGGACCATCTTCCTCGCGGGTCGCAATGATGGATTCCACCGCACCACCGCCCACGTTTTTTATGGCCGCGAGTCCGAAGCGAATGCTGTTTCCGACCACCGTGAAGTTCTTCTGGCTTTCGTTGACGTCGGGCG
The DNA here is from genome assembly GCA_027623995.1 of Nitrospirota bacterium. GTDB lineage: Bacteria > Nitrospirota > Nitrospiria > Nitrospirales > UBA8639 > Nitronereus. Next base: position 58,068 of record JAQBUF010000009.1, on the reverse strand, counting down.
GAAGAATCGGAATGCCCAGTTCTCGGCATTCGGTGAAATAGCCTACCATCTTGTCGGTGTTACCCATTTCTATGGTGAGTAGGGCGGCCATAAATTCGACGGGATAATTGGCTTTCAAAAAAGCCGTTTGGAAGGTCACGAGCGCATAGGCCGCCGAGTGGGATTTATTAAAGCCATAGCCGGCGAAGTAGGCCATTTGGTCAAAAATCTTTTCGGCCTTCTTCGCGGTAAACCCGTTCTTGGTGGAGCCTTCAATAAATAGCTCTTTTTGCTTGGCCATCTCCTCAGGTTTTTTCTTGCCCATGGCCCGGCGCAGTAAATCGGCTTGGCCTAGGCTGAATTTAGCCATGCGATTCGCGATCGCCATGACTTGCTCTTGGTAGACGATGACCCCGTAGGTTTCTTTAAGCAGGGGTTCCAGCTCTGGCGCGTCGTATTCGATTTTCGAGGGATCACGTTTACGTTTAATGAAGTCATCGACCATGCCACTTTCCAGTGGGCCTGGTCGATAGAGGGCTAAGATGGCGATGAGGTCTTCAAAATATTCTGGCTTAATGCGCACCAGCAGATTGCGCATCCCTGAACTTTCTAGTTGGAAGATGCCCGTGGTTTTACCAGATGCGAGTAGCGCATAGGTGGCGCCATCAGCTGGTGCTTGGTGATCAAGATCTATGGCTTGGTCTGGAGGACGTCCTTGATTCACCATGTTCACCGCATCATGAATCATGGTGAGGGTTTTTAGCCCCAAGAAGTCGAACTTGACGAGCCCCACTTTTTCGATGTCAGTCATGGAATATTGCGTCACGACTTCGCCGTTGGCCGTCTTGTACAGTGGGACATGTTCCATCAGGGGTTCTTGTGAGATGACCACACCGGCCGCGTGGGTCGAAGCATGTCGAGCCAATCCCTCTAACCTTTGGGCTGTGGCCATGAGTTCGGTCATGCGAGGGTCGCTATCGACGGCCTCTTGAAGCTTGGGTTCTTGGGCCAACGCTTCCTTTAACGTGATGTTCAACTGTGTGGGTACGAGTTTGGCCACGCGATCTACTTCGGCGTAAGGAATATCCATCACCCGACCGACGTCTCGAATCGCGGCCTTCGCACCTAAGGTTCCAAACGTGATGATTTGGCAGACATGATCTTCGCCATATTTATCGATGACGTAGTTGATGACTTCACCTCGTCGATCTTGGCAAAAGTCCATGTCGATATCCGGCATGCTGACACGTTCAGGATTGAGGAATCGTTCAAAGAGCAAGTTATAGGCAAGAGGATCGAGGTCAGTGATGCGCAATGCATAGGCGATGAGACTGCCGGCTGCCGATCCGCGTCCTGGTCCAACGGGAATGTTGCGCGAACGGGCGAAATTGATGATGTCCCAGACGATGAGGAAGTATCCCGCGTAGCCCATGGTCGACAGTACGGCTAATTCTTCTTTGAGCCGAAGGTCATAGATATCCCGAGGAAGGCCAGATGGGCGAGTGCGCAGTCGTTCGGTCAGGCCGTCTTCCGACAGTTTTTGCAAATACTGTTCGCGGTTCATGCCTTTGGGTGGATGGTAATGGGGAAGGTATGTCGTGCCAAAGGATAATTCAAGATTACAAATTTCGGCGATGCGACTGGTGTTAAGCACCGCTTCGTGTACCTCGGAAAAATCCGCAACCATCTCTTCTGTTGATTTTACATAGAGCTGGTCCGTATCGAACTTCATACGGTTGGTATCTTTTAAGGTCTTGCCGGTCTGCAAGCACAGCATGATTTCGTGTGGCCTGGCATCTTCTTTATTGAGGTAATGGCAATCGTTGGTGCCGACCATGGGGATGCCGAGCTTTTTATGGATGTCGATCAGGCCTCGATTGGCTATCAATTGTTGGTCAAGGCCGTTGGCCTGGACTTCAAGGTAGTAATGGTCCTTGCCAAAAATTTCTTGATATTCGCCTGCCGTGCGACTGGCGGCTTCCATGTCTTCTTTGCCAATCAGTTGAGGGACTTCGCCGCTTAAGCAACCCGATAACGCAATGATGCCTTCATGATGTTCTTGGAGGAGTTCTTTGTCCATGCGGGGCTTGTAATAGAATCCTTCGAGATAGGCTTTACTCGAAAGCTTGATCAGGTTGTGGTAGCCCTTCAAATTCGTGGCAAGGAGGATCAGGTGATAATAGTCATTGTGCGCGAGGAGACCTTCCCGTTGCCGGCGGTTGCCTGGGGCGAGGTACGCTTCGCATCCGATAATGGGTTTGACTCCTTGAGCCTTCGCCTTCTGATAGAATTCAATGGCGCCAAAGAGGTTGCCGTGATCAGTCATGGCCACGGCGGTTTGCCCGAAATCTCGGACTTGATTGATCAATGGGTTGAGCTGGTTTGCGCCATCCAGCAGGCTGTAATGGGTGTGCAGATGAAGGTGGACGAATTCGGGTTTGGTGGGCACGATTGGTATCCTGAAAATGAAAAAGTGTACCCCTGGGGTTGGGGGATGTCAACGAAGGCGTGTGCCCTCATAGAACAGAAGGTCCGTGAGAAAACGGTGAGATTTCTCACGGACCTTCAACGATGATGACGGACGGGCTTGGACCGAATACCGGGAAAAATCTCGGCTGGAATTCAGCTGCCCTTGTCGCGGCAGTCTTGGGTTATTTTCCGCCCAAACTTAATTCGTACAGCAGTGCTTTCCAGCCTTGTTCTTCGGTGATGAACCCTTTGGGTTGTACGACCGGAAGCATGCCAGTTCCAGGGACCTTACCTGTTTGGCCCATGCTGCCGTTTTTCAAGACCCACATCAGTTCGCCAGGTTTGCGTAATTTTTTGAATTTTGGATTTGTAAAATTTCGTGGTTGAATGGGCAGATTGCTCGCTGCTGCTCCATCCCCCTTTCCCTCTGGTCCATGGCAGCTGACGCAGCCTCCCACGCCGAGAAAGATTTTTTTTCCTTCGGCGAGGATCTCGGGGGTAGCCTCAAACGGAGATTTCATGCGTTTGGCTTTTGCACGTTCGCTTCCCGGAACCCGAGAAATTCTAATGTCAAATTCCCCGCCCGCTTGTCCATACCCAGCTGGATTCCCGGCCCACACTGTGGTTGCCATGCTTGTCACCAATCCAACACTAATCAACATTCCCAATAACCTGTTCACGGCACGTTCCCTCCTGTGAAATGAAATCCTGAAATATGATGCCTGCTCGTTGTCTAAACCAAGTTGGCCAAAGGAGTCGGCACTCTAGCATTGATCAAGATCGGCGGGCAATGCCATGGTTGTCTAAGCCGAGATGAGAATTTCCCATTGTGTGGGTGTTTGAAAAAGACTTTATGCTACAATGCGCGTCTTTTCCCAAAACGAATGGTCTTTTTGGTGGTTTGATGCTTATTGGGAGATTGCATGGCGTTTGATACACGAGCGAAGGCTCGCTACTTTTCAGGAATGCGTCGCCGGATTGTGGAATTAAAAGCAAAGTCGGAGTCGAGCATGGATTTTGCGATTGATACCATGATGGTCGAGCGTGAGGAGAGCTATTTTGTGGTTGAAAAGGGGATAGAGGAAGTTGATCGGATGGTGTCTATTATTGAAGAAGAGTTAGATGAAGTTGTGGAGCTCTCCCATGCTCAACGGTTGGAAGCCAGGCTGGAATTTGTGGAAGACCGTTTTGAAGAATTTGATAGTGAAATTTACCAACGTCCAAGGCGGCGTCGGCGAAAAATCAATCTCTTTGATTTCTTTAAGAAGGCGACGGGCGGGGGAAGTGGGAATCCCATGGAGTCTCAGGGCGAAATCAATTCGCACGAAGCTGCCTATAAAGCGCTTGGATTAGAATTTGGGACATCCATGGCCACGATTACTCGAGCTTTTCGCCAACGAGCCAAAAAACTCCATCCAGATTTCAATAATGGCGACCGCTCTGCTGAGCCGGAATTGCGCCGGATTATTGAAGCCTACCAATATCTCCGCGCCGACTCGACTATCCCGCGCACCGAATCCGATGGGGCTGAATCCAAAAATTGGTCGGGGATGAATGAATGATCGTATTGGGGAGTTGTCCCCAAGCGACGAGACACTTTTGTTTCGGCAAAAGTGCCTCGCCTGTAGGGAGTGAAGCCCTGCTTCGTCATTCTTGTCAATCATCATTCAGTGTTGCCGAATGACGGCCTCCTCCCTCCGGTCTTAATGTCAGAGGATGGGTGATGCCCTCGAAGTAGGATCCTCACTTTATCATTTATAAAATATCTTGGATTGTTTCCGGCGGCCTGGCCATGATGACTTTTTCGCCCTTTTCCACCAAGGGACGCTGGAGGAGATCGGGATGATCAATCATGAGCCCGATTAATTCATCCTCAGTTTTTTCAGTGTTCGCAAGATTAAGCGACGTATAAAGATCTTCCTTGGTGCGCATGACGTCTTTGGCTGAGAGCCCACCTTTTTTGAGTAGCTCCTTCAGTCTGATCTTGGTTAGTGGCTTCTCGTAATAATTGATGGCTGTGAATGGTTGGCCGCTTTCCTCAACTAGTTTTACAACTTTTCGACAGGTTGAACATGTGGGTTTTTGGTAAATGGTGATATGGGCCATGGTTTTTTTGTGACTCCTTTCTTATGCAAGGTTAAGGCCTATCTTGACGGTGTTTTTTGTCGCGTGCTACAAGCTCAACGTGTCATTGAAACGAAAATAAATCTGTATCTAGGTTAAAAATCATGAGTAATCACGTCCCCGAAGATATTGTCGAATATGCTGTCGCCACCGACGCCCAACGAACGTTTAAGGATCTGAAAATTCGCAAACCTGGTCAACCCGTCTGTGCGATCGGTGGTGTGAATGATTTACAGGGTAAGGAAGGCACTTTTCAATTTTTTAATATTCGGATAGCTGTCGTGCAATTTGCCGAAGGGAAAACTTTGGGATATGACCCACTTGACCTTTTGCTTCCTTGTGAAATTCACGAGGATGGCGAAGCGTATTTTGAAATTCGTCAATGTCCATCCTGCGGACAGATCTTTCCCCTCACCTCCGAAGAGTTTCGGGCCGATGTTGAGCGTACAGAATGTCCTGAGTGCCAACCCTAAAACGTTCATTTTCCTGTCATCGTGTCGTTATCCCAGGTTTCTCTCCTCTCAATATAAACAACCGTAACTTCCAAAGCGCCATACTCGCCTGAAGGATTAAGGCCATGGTCCCTTGTACCTCTTTTCTCTCCTACTGCACCATATAACTATTAATGTCAGGTTTTGCCACGCGTAAGTTTAATTATTAAGAGGATCCTTTAATTTTTTTTCTTACTGATTCAGTCTTGTGTTTTTAGGCCAAGTTGCCGATGAGGGAGTATTCCCCATAAAGGAATCTAATCTTTTTCCCTCATGGGTATTGGAGGAATAAGAAAAAGATGGTGGGTTAACGAGATTTTGGATTGGGGAATGCCGAGGAATGTCGTGTCGTCGTCGGCTTAAGTATGAGGAGCGGGTTCCTCGTTTCCCCATTTAAGCTTATTGCGCAACACATCGTAGTAGGTGCGGTCTGGAAAGCGTATGAGTCGTGTACGATGAGGGGAAGCGCTGATGACAATCGAATCTCCCTGATTCATGGTAAATCCTATTTGCCCGTCAAACACCGCGCGAACTTCATCATCACTCGTGAGGGTGATTTCGAGTGAAACTTGGCTTGGAACAAGGAGCGGTCGATGGGTCAGGGTATGAGGACTAATGGGAGTGAGCAGGAGGGTCTCCAAAGATGGCTCGAGAATAGGGCCTCCCGCAGACATGCTATAGGCTGTGGACCCTGTAGGAGACGCGACGATTACTCCATCTCCTCGCAAATGAGTGACAAATTGTTTATCAACTTGAATATGAGTTTTAATCATTCGCCCAAGGGTACCCTTACTGATGACAATATCGTTGAGAGCTGTTCCCTGTTCTCCATTTCCATCAGTATGAAAAATTTTGGCCTGAAGTCGCAATCGATTATCTAATTGGAATTGGGTGTCAAAGACTTTTTCAAGGGAATCATACATATGATCGACCGTGACCTCAGTCAGAAACCCAAGTCCGCCCATGTTTACTCCCAGAATAGGCGTACATTGTGGTTCGACAAGGCGAGCGGCACTGAGCATTGAACCATCGCCTCCGAGGACAATGACTAATTCAGATTGGGCTGCAAGTGCTTGATCACCATGAGAATGGTTTTCTTGGAGGAGTTCCGCGGCGGACGAGCCTAAGACAATTTTTTTCTGTTTCGATTGAAGCCAGTGCACTAATTCCTTGAGCACCGTTTCTAATTCTGGGAACTGTGGTTTCGTGAGAATGCCGATAGTGTTCAAGATCGACTCGTGTGTTTACGAAAAGTGGTTATACGGAAGGTGAGATATACGTTGGAATGAATTCCTTCAGGTCAGATCGCAGATGACTCCTGGTGCAAAATTGTATCGGGTGTGGATCCTTGAGTCAATCAAAATACCAGGTGAAAAATATAGGCCCTTGACGGGACTCGATGATTATGGAAATCTATGTGTACTCTGAGTGGTTGAAGCTTGACAGTGTAAAGAAACGGTGGATAGAATTTAATCGTGTTACTTTCGGGTGTGGACGTTAGGATGCTGGGAATTCTCTGGCCCTGAAGGAGGGAAAATGTTCGAACGATTCACTGACAGAGGTAGAAAGATTATCATCTTGGCCCGCGAAGAGGCGGAGCGCCACCAGAATGATTATTTGGGCACGGAACATCTTGTACTTGCAATTCTTCGTGAGTCGGATGGCATTGCTCTTATGATCATTAAAAAAATGGGTCTGTCTCCTGAGCAGATTCGTTTAGAGATTGAAAGGAATTTGCCAAGCGGTGGGACAACGGTCACCTTCGGAGAAATTCCGTTCAGTACCCGCGTAAAGAAAGTCATTGAGTATGGTGTCGAAGAAGCAAGACTGTTAGGCCATAATCATATTGGAAGTGAGCATCTCTTATTAGGGCTTCTTCGAGAGGAAGAAGGCATTGGGGGCAAAGTCTTAAGAAGTCTTGGTGGAAACTTGCTGACCGCCAGGCAATTAACGGTTACCTTTCTTCGGAAATCCGGCACTCGTGAACGAGACAAAAAAAGCAGTACTCCTGCACTTGATGAATTTGGGCGTGACCTGACTCAACTCGCACAAGAATCAATGCTTGATCCCGTCATTGGTCGAGGGGATGAAATAGAAAGAGTGCTGCAAATTTTAAGTCGTCGTTCCAAAAATAATCCGGCATTGATTGGAGAATCTGGGGTTGGCAAGACGGCCATCGTCGAGGGTCTTGCTCAACGGATTGTCTCAATGGATGTTCCCGACAATTTGTTAAATCGACGCGTGATTGCCTTGGATCTAGGATCGCTGGTGGCAGGCACTAAGTATCGTGGCCAGTTTGAGGAACGGCTGAAAGTCGTGATGAAAGAAATTGCTCAGGCGGGCAATATTATTTTGTTTATCGATGAGCTTCATACCTTAGTGGGTGCTGGGGCTGCCGAAGGATCGATTGATGCGGCTAATATGTTGAAGCCTGCCCTCTCTCGTGGAGAAATCCAATGCATTGGTGCAACTACGTTAGATGAATATCGCAAGCATATTGAAAAGGATGGTGCGCTCAAACGGCGCTTTCAACCAATTTACGTGAATCCGCCGTCCGTCGAGGAAACCATTAAAATTATTCAAGGCCTTCGCGACAGATACGAAGAGCACCATGGGGTGGAATTTTCGGACGAAGCCGTGATCGAGGCTGTTAAGCTCTCTGATCGATATGTCACTGATCGTTTTCTTCCTGATAAAGCCATTGATCTTATTGATGAGACGGGTTCTCGGGCGAAGCTGCAATCCTATGCCTTGCCTCCAGAGTTAAAGTCACTTGAGCAAGAATTAAAACGCGTTGCGCGTGAAAAAGAAGTGGCGATTGGACTCCAAAGCTTTGAAGAAGCGGTGAAGTATCGAGAAGAAGAAGAGCGTCTTCGAAAGTTACTGGAAGATGCTAAACGTGATTGGAAAAAGAAGCAAGAACAGGACAAGCCTGTGATTACTGGTGAAGACGTCAGTTTCGTGGTCTCTAAGATTACTGGAATTCCACTATACAAACTTGAAGAAGAAGAATCAGAAAAACTCCTACACATGGAGGATTTCTTACATAAACGGATTATTGGCCAAGATGAGGCCATTTCTGCTGTGTGTCGAGCTATCCGCCGGTCACGGGCTGGGTTGAAGGATGCTCGTAAACCAATTGGGTCGTTTATATTTCTTGGACCCACTGGTGTTGGAAAAACAGAGTTAGCCAGAGCTTTGGCTGAGTTTCTCTTTAACACCGAGGATTCTCTGATCAGAATAGATATGTCGGAGTATCAGGAAAAATTTACCAGCTCCAGATTATTTGGGGCACCTCCAGGATATGTAGGGTACGAAGAGGGTGGACAACTCACGGAAAAAGTTCGACGCCGACCGTATTCTGTGGTGTTGTTTGACGAAATTGAAAAAGCGCATTCGGATATCTTTAATGTGTTGCTCCAAGTCTTAGATGATGGCGTGCTCACAGATAGTTTAGGTCGAAAAATTGATTTCAAAAATACGATTCTTGTGATGACCTCAAACTTGGGAACTAAGTTGATTCAAAAGGGCGTCTCACTTGGATTCCAAAAAGAAGGGCCATCAGACTCGAATAAACGGATGAAAGCCGAAGTGCTTGATGAACTCAAGAGGAATTTCAGTCCTGAATTTTTGAATCGGATTGACGAATTTGTGGTTTTCCATCCTTTAGATAAAACACATCTCATACAGATCATTGATATCCTGCTCAAGGAATTGAACCAACGGCTCGTGGAGCGTGGCGTTGAAATGGAGATTGGGGAAGACGTGAAGCAATGGTTGATTGATGAAGGGTATCAGCCACAATATGGGGCGAGACCAATGCGGCGAACCATCCAAAAGCTATTGGGTGATCCCCTTTCAGAGGAATTGATTAAAGGGCGTTTTAAAGACGTTCACAAAATAAAAGTCGTGCTGCGGGATGGTGCTCCCTTCTTTATCGAAGAAGAAGCCATGGTTAGCGTTTGATCGTCTGACGACCATTCTGTAATTCAGTACGGTGTTGAATAACAACGACCCTCATGGCTTTTTGGCGGTGAGGGTCGTTGTGTTTTTACCCTCAATCTTCTTCTTAACTGAACAATTCTGCAAAAACAGTTTACGACTTTGAACACTTCATCAGAAGACCTTGGGTACATTTTAGGCATCGAAACTTCCTGCGACGAAACTGCTGCAGCAGTGTTATCGATGGATGGAGTCTTGTGCTCGAATGTTGTGGCGTCACAGCATGAGGTGCATCGACGATTTGGAGGGGTGGTCCCTGAGCTGGCTTCACGGAAACATACAGAGCAAATTGAAGATATTGTTCAGGAGGCGATTAGCCTTGCGGGGGTGAGTCTCACTCAGCTGAAGGCCATTGCAGTGACCCGTGGCCCTGGGCTGGCTGGGGCATTGTTAGTTGGGGTGAGCTTCGGGAAAGCGTTGGCGTATGCGCTGGATATTCCATGGATTACCGTGAATCATCTCGAAGGACATATTGCGTCGGCATGGTTGGCTCAGCCTGATCTTAAAACGCCATGCGTGGTTCTCGTGGTGTCGGGGGGGCATACCCATTTATATTTTGCGCCACGTTTTCAAGAGTATCAATTGATAGGCCGATCCCTGGACGATGCCGCAGGTGAGGCTTTTGATAAAGGGGCAAAAATGCTTGGACTGGATTTTCCTGGGGGGCCCGCACTTGATCGACTGGCGCAGGCCGGCAATCCTCAATCGGTTCGATTCCCGCGTCCTTACCTGAATCGAGGAGGGTTGAATTTTAGCTTTAGCGGACTCAAAACTTCTTTGTTGTATTATTTAAAAGGATTGAAAAAGGATGGCCAAGAGTTTTCCCCTGCCGATGTGGCCGCGGGTTACCAGGAAGCCATTGTGGACGTATTGGTGGAAAAAACTTTTCGTGCCGTCCGTCGTCATCATGTGAGTACTCTCGCGGTGGTGGGGGGCGTTTCAGCGAATAGCCGGCTTCGGTCGTCTCTTCAAAAACGTGCGAATGATTCAGATGTTCAATTGATCGTGCCAAGTATTGACTTATGTACGGACAATGCAGCCATGATTGCCACTGCGGGCCTTTGGGCCTTCACTCGTGGAGAATTTGCTTCTTGGGATGTGGATGCCAAAGCGAATCTTCAAACACGACTCAGTCTTTTGCCATCGTCCACTGATGCGCAGCTTGTGCATCAATAAATTCAGGAGGATACGTCGATTCACACACCGATTGGAAATTTAAATGGGTTAAAGGCTAGCCAATTGGCACGTCTGGAACGATTCTATCGACGACGGATTCCAGTGGAGCGTGTCATTTCGCCAGAATTAGCTCGTGCCGCCGCAGAGCTATCCTACGAGATGCGTCGGCAAATTGGGTTTTTGATCAATCGACGCGGAATGATTGAGTCGGTCATGGTGGGGACTGATCGGCAATTGGTGATTCCTCTCTTAGCACGGAGCCGATCAGGTCCTCGATTATTGCGAGGTGTTCGCTTTGTTCATACGCACCTGAAGGATCAGCCTCTCACCAAAGATGATTTGACCGACCTTGCCTTATTGCGTTTGGATCTTATGGTCGCCATTGGGGTTGGAGCCTCTGGAGACCTCGCTCAAATCTTTGTCGCCCATTTGGCGCCAGAAAATTCGGAGGGCAAAACCTGCAGAGAGTTGGAGCCTATAGCATTTCATGATTTTCACATGGATTGCCAGGATTTTGTCCAATCTCTCGAATCGGAGATTGTGAAAGATGCTCCGGCGCTGACCGCTACCAAGGATCGGCCGGGTGCGTTGTTGATCAGTGTGATTGGGCGAAGTCGGGGGGAACAAGAAGAGCGGATTCAAGAGACTAGGGAGCTGATTACTTCCCAAGGGATTGATGTCTTGGATGTGGTTGAGCAACGCCTGGTAAAAGTGAATCCAAAGTATGTCCTGGGTATAGGGAAACTGACTGAGGTGATTATTCAGGCGCTTCAAAGTGGCGCAGAATTGTTGATCTTTGACCGAGATCTTTCCCCTACACAGGTTCGATCGATTTCGGAAATGACTGAGATGAAAGTCTTGGATCGGACTCAACTCATTTTGGATATTTTTGCCAAGCGGGCCCATTCCCAAGCTGGAAAAATCCAAGTTGAATTGGCCCAGTTGAAATACCTGTTGCCCAGACTTTCGCAAAGCAGCACGGCCTTTTCTCGCTTAGGTGGTGGTATCGGTGCACGGGGTCCAGGTGAAACCAAACTTGAAATAGATCTTCGCCGAGCCAGGGAAAGAATTAGTCATCTTGAGCGTGAGCTTAAGTCTTTGACGAAGCATCGTGTACAACAACGGACGATGCGAACACGCAATCAGGTGCCTGTCGTATCGATCGTCGGGTATACCAATGCCGGAAAGTCCACGTTGCTCAATACATTGACCGATAGCCATGTCTCCGCTAAAGATCGACCGTTTGAGACACTTGATACGGTGAGTCGTCGCCTTCGATTATCCATCGGTCGCGAAGTCATCCTCACGGATACCGTCGGTTTTATTCGAGATTTGCCGCAAGGGCTGTTCAAGGCTTTTCGAAGTACACTGGACGAATTGCATGATGCCGATCTCTTATTGCATGTTATTGATGCGAGTGCTTCGGACTGTGACCAGCAAATCCAAGTTGTTGAAAAAATATTAGCTGAGCTGGAATTAGAGAAGGTGCCACGAGTTTTTGTGTTGAATAAATGTGATCGATTGCCACCAGAAGAGGTGGAATCCCTGTGTCGTCGTTACCAGGCCGTGGGAGTGTCGGCTCTGGATAAAGAAACGTTGCATCCCGTTGATTCAGCCATTGCAGATCGACTGGGTTGGTTGGGTGAAGACACAGGTCTCGATAATGGGGATGGTGATATGGATTCCACTCTAGGCATTTCCTCGCAGTCGCCAGTTTTTTAAGACGTGATGTCGAATATTTATGGTTGTGGGATAGTGATCAACGGTGAAGTCTGATACAACCGGGCGGGCTCGTCGAATTATTTCGATCCTCCAGAGGACCATGCCTGAGGCGGTGGTTGAGCTTCAGCATCGCACGCCGTTTGAATTACTCGTCGCAACCATTTTGTCGGCACAATGCACGGATGAACGGGTCAATGGAGTCACTCCGTCACTGTTTGCAAAGTATCCGGGGCCACGAGAATTGGCAGAGGCGAAATCTATTGAACTCGAAACCATCATTCGACCCACAGGGTTTTTTCGTAACAAGGCCAACAGTTTAATCCGTTGTAGTCAGGCGTTGCTTCTGCAATTTAGGGGAAAGGTTCCAGAAACCATGGAAGAGTTAACCGCTCTTCCTGGCATTGGGAGAAAAACGGCGAACGTGATGTTGGGTACCTGCTTTCACAAGCCAGGGATTATTGTTGATACTCATGTCAAACGGGTGGCCAATCGGTTACAGCTCACGGTGAGTGCGGACCCCACAAAAATCGAATTTGACCTTCAAGGGTTGTTGCCTCAAAAAGATTGGACTGGTGGTTCGCAGAGGATCTTGCTGCATGGGCGGTATGTCTGTGTGGCGCGAAAACCAAAGTGTGAATTATGTGTGATTTATAGCGACTGTGCATGGGAAGGGAAGTTGGCGAAAACATGATCAAAAGCATGACAGGGTTTGGAAAACGTGAGGCCGCAGTTCAGGGAATGACCATCTCTGTAGAAATCCGGTCAGTGAATCATCGATTCAGGGAAATCGTGATGCGGCTTCCAAAAGGAAAAAATGAGCTGGAAGAGGACCTGAAAAACGTGGTGGCGAAGCAATGCACTCGAGGGCGCATTGAGGTGTCGGTGGTCACTGGCGGCGGGAACGAAAGCCCTAAGATTTTGAAACTGGACGGCAAAATGGCCAGGCAATACCACCAGGTCTTGAAAGATATGCAGCGAGATCTCAAGTTGGGGGGGAGTATTGATGTCTCATTTTTAGGATCATTTCGAGAGATCTTTACCGTGGGGGAGCAAAAGGTGGACTCCCAAGCCTTTAACCGGACCGTCAAGCGGTTACTCTCGGGAGCCGTAGAAGATCTCGATCGTATGCGTCGGCGTGAAGGTAAAGCGTTGCAGACTGACATGGTGAAACGTGTTCAAGTGATCAAGCAGGCTCAGGGGCATATACGTCGTCGGTTGCCCTTGGTGACCAAAGGCTACTATGATCGCATGAAGGCGCGCGTCAAAGATGTCCTGAGTGTAGGAACTTTGGACGATCAACGCCTCAGGCAGGAACTCGCCATGTTTGCAGATCGGTGTGATATTACTGAAGAACTTATTCGACTTGATAGTCATTGTCAGCAATTTGATGGGCTGGTGAAATCGAAGGACCCAGTTGGTCGCCAGATAGATTTCTTGCTCCAGGAAATGGGGAGGGAAGTGAACACCATTGGCTCAAAGGCCAACGATGCGGAAATCTCGAAATTTGTGGTTCAGCTCAAAGGAGAACTGGAAAAGATTCGCGAACAGGTGCAGAATGTGGAGTAATCGGGGCTTCGTCGTGAACGAGGGTGAAGAATAAACACCATGGAACGAAAAGGGTTATTATTTGTCGTGTCAGGACCCTCTGGGGTTGGAAAAAGTACTTTGTGTAAAACGATGGTAGCCCGCGTGCCCCAGACCACGCTTTCGGTCTCTTGCACAACAAGAAATCCGCGCCCTGGCGAGCAAGCTGGGGTGGATTATAGTTTTACCGACAAAGCGACGTTTCATGAAATGATTGAAGCCAATCAATTTGTGGAATGGGCTGAAGTCTATGGAAATTTATATGGCACTCCACAGCAGCAGTTAGATGAAGCGATGAACCAAGGCATTGATGTCTTGTTAGATATCGATGCTCAGGGGGCTCGGCAAATCATGAAACATTTTTCTGGTGCCGTTTATGTGTTTGTCACCCCACCATCATTAGAGGTGTTGCGAACACGGTTGTATAGGCGTGCCTCTGATACACCAGAGGAAATTAAACTTCGACTTCAGAAGGCCAGCGAGGAAATTGCCAATTTCCGTTCCTACCACTACCTGATACGAAATGAAGAGTTATCGCATGCAACCAAAGAACTCGAATCCATTATCCTCGCCGAGCGGGTCAAAACGGAACGGCTGAATACGGAATGGCTCAGAGAAAAAGGGTTAATTGAAGAAAATACCGTGAGAGCAAATTCAACCATAGGCTAATTGATAGCCCAGAAGGAGTTTCAATTATGACTGACATGCTTCCATTACTTCCTGATGACAAGGACAGGCGATTTGATTCCCGATATCGTGTGGTGCAGGTGGCCGCGCAGCGAGCGAAGCAAATTATGCGGAGCAGAAAGGAATCACCAGCGAGTAAGTACACGAAGGCCACATCTATGGCACTCGATGAAGTCTTGCATGGTAATGTTCCCTTTCTGGTGGGGGAAGAGGCCAGGCTAGCACTTCGTGATTCGAAACGCCAGACAGAGAGAGGCTTTGACCCAGCCTTGCTTGCTGGAGGGGATGAAGATGCCAAAGAAATCCAAGAACAATTAAGCGTTTATATTGATGACTCTCCCAAGCCTGCCGAGGTTGTTGAAGTGGCCGACGTGGTAGAAGTTCCCAAATAATATTTTTTTAAAAAACTCCTTTATGGGAAAATTTAACAAGACACGAATTGTACTTGGGGTGACAGGAAGCATTTCTGCCTACAAGGCTGTTTCGCTTCTCCGAACGCTTGTTGGGGAAGGGGCAGAGGTCTCGGTGGTCATGACCGCTGCCGCCAAGCAGTTCGTGGCGCCATTAACCTTTGAAGTGTTGTCGAAGCGGCCTGTGTATGGAGATCTGTTTTCTGAGCAGGATCCAATGGCACACCTTACTCTGACGGAGTCCGCTGATTTGCTCCTGATTGCTCCGTCCACGGCGAACACGTTATCCAAGAGCGCCCTGGGATTAGCCGACGATCTTTTAAGCACGGTGATCCTGGCTGCGCGATGTCCCATCGTGATGGCTCCCGCCATGGATGGAGACATGTGGAATCACCCTTCAGTGATCGAGCATACGGGTACGTTACGCAATCGAGGGGTGTTGGTGCTTGACCCGGAAGAAGGTGATCTCGCTTCTGGTTTGGTGGGTAAGGGGCGGCTGCCATCCGAAGAGGTTATTTTGGAAGCTGTGGAAGCTAGTTTGGCCAGACAGCAGGATTGGACTGGGCAGCGTGTGTTGGTTTCTGCAGGGCCAACACGAGAACCCATTGATGCCGTCCGGTTTATGACCAATGGTTCATCAGGAAAAATGGGCTATGCCATTGCCCAAGCCGCGGCACAACGGGGAGCCGACGTGGTGCTCGTAAGTGGCCCGACCTTATTGGCTCCTCCTGCAAATGTTGAATCGATTTCTGTGGTCACCGCCGAGGAAATGCAGCAGGCTCTGCAAGATCGTTTTTCTTGGGCCACCGTGTTGATCATGACTGCGGCGGTGGGAGATTTTCGCCCACGGCAGGTGGCCACCCATAAAATCAAAAAAGATGAATGGGTTGGAGAGGCTTTGGAATTAGAACGCACGCCGGATATCCTTGCTGAACTGTCCCGACAGCGCACACATCAAGTCCTTGTTGGCTTTGCCGCCGAAACCGACAACCACATCGAAAATGGTAAACAAAAACTTCAGAAAAAATCTCTTGATCTTATTGCCATCAACCATGTCAGTGGCCTAGATTCAGCTTTTGGAAACGAAACCAATGCGTTGACGGTCCTCACCCAATCAGGAGACGTGCTCCATCTTGCTCGAATGCCAAAGCTCCTCCTTGCGCAAAGACTTTTGGATATCATTCTTCCCCTGACGATCATGAAGAAAGCGGGCATTCAAAAAACCCCCAATCTTCGAAGTCTTTAATCTCTTCCTTTCTCCTTTCGTATTTGCTTCAGACTGCTTCTCATGTTCCAAAAATTTGGAAGTTCCGTTGTACGTCAAGGGACCCAATCGTGGTTGAATGTGATTTCTGTGGATGAACTCAAGTCGCAGAAAATAATTATTGGGGTTGTTGAGGTTTTGAGGAATAGGAATTTTGGGGAGGCGTCGTTGGCTTTTCATGAGACGGACCTAACATTTCTTGAATTTTTTGTAGCAATTCCGCCAGTGGTTTCATAATCCTTGGATCGTTTTTAATTTTCTCATACCTGTCCATGCTGGCTTCCCCCTGAGTAGATTTAATGCTAATGACCAAGCAAAGCAAGAACGGGGCCAAGGAAATAAGTTTTTGAAAAAATCAGTGGTTAGAGAAAATTTTGGAGCGGGTGTCCAGATATTTGTGAAGGGAAATACAGACAGTGAAAATGCGTAGATTAAGATAAGGAAATGTTCAGCTCAAGGTTGGGAGTTGTTACTTCACTAATAATTAATTCAAATCATTGGGGGGCAGCCTTGAATGTAAAAAATGGGTGGCTGGCGGAGAGGGTGGGATTCGAACCCACGGACCCTTTCGGGTCAACGGTTTTCGAGACCGCCCGATTCGGCCACTCTCGCACCTCTCCGCGCCATATATGGTGGTGGGTCACGTGGTAAGCAAAGGTCGGTCTTGCCTGAGTTGTTGAAAAAAATCCTTCAAAATACTCCGGCAAGGGTCTTCTTGAATGCCATGCGTGATGTTGACTTGATGATTGAGTCGTGAATCCTGAAGGACGGTAAATAGTGAACCGCAGGCTCCAGCTTTAGGGTCCATGGTGCCAAAGACCAGTCGAGGGATTCTTGCTTGCAGTATCGCCCCAGCACACATGAGGCAGGGTTCGAGGGTGACGTACAATGTCGTATCAAGAAGCCGCCAGGATTTCATTTCCTCAGCTGCACGTTGAATGACGAGCAGTTCCGCATGGGCCGTTGGATTTTGCTGCCATTCCCTCAGGTTATGTCCGCGAGCGATGATGGTGTCATGGTGCACGAGAACGGCGCCAACTGGCACTTCGCCTAAGACAAAGGCCTTCTGGGCTTCTTCAAGCGCGGCATTCATAAAATCTAGATCACTATTTTGTTCAAAGACCATAACGTGTCGGCTTCAGAAACCCGCTTCTTTGTGTGTTCTCGTTATACAGAGCCAGGGGTTGGGACGAAACAGTGGTCATGGTACCATATGGTCTGCTGCAAGTATATAATGGTCGAGTGAATATGACGAAAATACAAGGTTCTTCTCGTTCAGCCAGCCTCCCGCTTTCTCTTGAGGAACTCCAGACCATGTGGAGCTCTCTGAATGCGTCATATTTTGATAGTCGACTCCCTTCGATTGACATTCAATGGAGCACTCGCTTGACGTCTTCAGTGGGATTGTTTGTGAGTCAAACGGGACCGCGGACTCTCCAGGTTCTTCCCGAAACGCGTCATGGCGTGGGCCGTGTCATTCGCTTGTCTCTGCCACTTCTTCGTGAACAACCCTTGGATGAAATTCGTGGCACTTTGGCTCATGAGATGATTCATCAATGGCAGTTTGATGTGAAAAAATGTCATCCCTCTCATGGGCGAGAATTTCGACGAGTGATGAACCTCATGAATGAAGATCACTTGGGCATCACGGTTTACCACGCGTTAACCAAAGAGGTGGAAGCCTTATCCAAATACACCTGGCAATGCCAAAAATGCGGACGGGAATACCATCGTCAGAGAAAGAGCCTCTCTCCCAAGACTCATCGCTGTGGGTATTGTTTGGGAGATCTGCGAGAAGTCAGTGAGTTGACTCGGTGGAGTCGCTTGCATGGGGAGTCGAAATCCAAACGACAGGTTTCTTCCCATGATCCTGACTCAAAGCCTGTTCAGTTAGTCTTTGCGTTTATAGCGGACTCACCCTGATCCTTTTGGTGGTTGATTGATTGAGCTGCCGGTGGTGTCCTTCCGTAATTGGGTCAGCCGTTCCCCATCGATTTTTTGTTCAGGAAGTTGGTAGCGAATATCGATTTGAACTGTTCGCTCCAAGCATCGTATGGCTGAAATCCAATCCCTCTTCCTTTGATACAAGTCTCCTAACATCCGCAGGACGGCTGCTTCACTTGGCTCATTTCCGAGTTTAATGAAATGCTCGCTGGCGTTGTTGAGGCATTCTTCGGCTTGACGAATTTCTCCTTGCGTGAGAAAAGCTTGACCCAGTTGGCTGTAGGTATTGGCGAGGCTGATCTCATCACCGACGGTTCGATGGAATTCCAACGCATATTTGAAATGGCCAATCGCATTTTCGTGTTGATTGGTGGCTACTTCTTGTAAGGCCAGGTTGCCGTAGAGAATGCCGAGGGCACGATAGTTGTCTGTGGCGGTTAAGACATCGATGGCTTCTAAATAGTAGGCTCGGGCTTTGGTATAGTCTCCGGCATCGGCCTTGATATTCCCCAGATTGGCCAAGGTTTCACCAATAGTATTGTGATTGGATTGGCTTCGTTGAATGGTGAGGACTTCTTGATAACAGGCCTCGGCTTGCTGGAAATCTTCCAGTAGGGCATACACATTGCCGAGGTTGCCTAAGGCTGAGGCCAGAGATTCCCATGTCCCTTCGTTTCTTGCCTCCTCAACAGCTTGGACGCACCAGTATTGGGCTTTGGTGAGATTCCCTCGATGGAGATAAATCTGAGCTTTTTGGGCTGCAGGTGTCATGCTCTGGCTTGGGAGTCACGTCGGCTTTTCTGAACCTTCTGATTTTGAGGGTGTCGTGATGAATGCCTGAAACAGAACGAGATAGGAATGTGGGACGCAGACGTTGGACGGTATGATTATCGACGAAAGGAATCCTTACCTTTGACGATCAATGCGAGTAATTCATCGGCCTGTTTCCCCGCCTGTCGGGTCCGCCACCAACGGTATCCAAACCGGTAGGCCACCAGACCTCCAACTACCAGCACTATGATTGTCATCCCATCGTCCATAGGCTTAGTGTAGTGGATATTTTGGGTTGGGAGCAAGGCTTTTCAATACGGAAATTGACGGAGTGTATGGCGAACACGCACAATTTTTTCTGACTGAAAGATCAATTTATTATGGAACTTTGGATTCTTCTTGTTGCCTTGATATTGATTTTGATTGGGGCGGAAGCCTTTACGAATGCGCTAGAGCATCTTGGTCAACGCTTGGGCATCTCTGAGGGCGTGACGGGGTCGATTTTCGCTGCCGTGGGCACCGCTTTACCTGAGGCCATGGTGCCTATTGTCGCCGTGTTGGCGAGTTCGGCGAGTCTTGAAACTCGGCACGAAGTGGGAGTGGGGGCCATTTTGGGGGCCCCACTCATGCTGTCAACCTTGACCCTATTTTTAATGGGCATGTTTGCGGCGCATAGTCGAGGGTGGAATAGTTTTTTTCGACCTGAGCCTACAGGTTTACGGCGAGATCTGCATTGGTTTTTGTTTGCATTTGTGTTGGCAACAATAGCCATATTTGTCCCGGTGGAATGGCGGGTAATTCGGGTGACCTTAGCGATCGGACTCACGCTTAGTTACATGATCTACATCATGCTGACGATTCGAGCGTCACGTGAACTGGTTGAGCAAGGACATGGGACGGAAGCCGATCATCCACTGTTTCTCAGTCGGCTCCATCTGCCAGAAAACCATGTCACGATTACAATGCAATTGTTGTTGGGACTTGCCCTTATCGTGGGAGGTGCGAAGGGGTTTGTGTATGGTGTTGAGCATTTGGCGGCCTGGCTGGGGATATCAACCTTAGCGCTGTCGCTGTTGATTGTGCCTGTGGCTACCGAATTGCCGGAAAAGGTGAATAGCATACTTTGGATACGGCGTGGTCGGGATACGCTGGCGTTCGGGAATATTACCGGTGCCATGGTATTTCAAGGCAGTCTCCTTCCCGCGTTAGGCGTGATGCTGACCCCTTGGGTGCCTCGGAAAGAGGTGCTTCTTGGGATGGGCTTGACGTTTTTGGCGACGACCTATCTGTTAATTATGGCGAGGCGGCAGGGGCTCCAACCCCACCATGTGATTCTTAATGGAGTGTGCTATCTCATTTTCGTGGTGTTGGTGACGATCTTGTAGGTGAAAGAATATGGTTTCCCCTATGCCAAAACCACGCGTTCTTGTCACCAGACGAATTCCCGAAGTAGGGCTGCAAGCTATCCAAGCCTATGCAGAGGTCGAGGTATGGGAAGGGGAAGGCCCCATTCCTCGCGATGTTCTTCGCAAAAAAGTGGCGTCAATTGAAGGACTTTATTGCTTGTTGACGGATGTGGTTGATGAAGAGATATTGGGACGGGCTCCCAAGCTTCGTGTGGTCAGTACCATGGCCGTTGGGTATGACCATATCGATGTAGACGCCTGCACGAGGCGAAAGATTCCTGTTGGAAATACTCCAGGAGTATTGACCGAGACAACCGCTGACTTCGCGTTCGCGTTGTTAATGGCTGCGGCTCGTCGAATTGGTGAGGCTGCGGATTTTGTGAAGGCCGGACGCTGGAACGCGTGGGACCCCACACTTTTTGTTGGTCATGATGTGCATGGCGCAACCTTGGGTATTATCGGGTTTGGTCGGATCGGACAAGCCGTGGCTAGGCGTACCACTGGATTTGGGATGCGAGTAGTGGTGAGTCATTCGCGACCCATTCTTGATGAAACCCTGCGGCAGACTCAAGTCGAGCAGATGTCATTTGATCGAGTGGTCGAGGAAGCCGATTTTCTGAGTCTCCATGTCCCTCTCACGCCCCAGACTGAATATCTGATAAATCAAGAGGTCTTTCACCGTATGAAGCCGACTGCGGCCCTAATCAATACAGCGAGGGGTAGGGTCGTGGATTCAAAGGCATTGTATGCGGCTCTCCGTGATCGAACGATTGCCTCTGCGGCTTTGGATGTGACGGATCCCGAACCCATATCTCCGGAAGATCCCCTTTTAACTTTGCCCAATTGTTTAGTCGTGCCTCATATCGCGAGTGCCTCGGTGGCCACCAGGACTAGAATGGCGGTGATGGCTGCAGAGAATTTGCGGGCGGGGTTAGTCGGAGAACAAATACCACATTGCGTGAACCCCGAGGTTCTTAGGACGTAATGCTTGACGATTGTGGTTCAGGCGTTCTTTCTTTAAACTACAAGCGTTTCGTTGTGGCTTGGCATCGTATTCACGTTTCAAAGAGAAAGATTAAGTTTTTATGGCAAAACCAGTACTCACTTGTTTAGATATGGAAGGGGTCTTGACTCCAGAAATTTGGCTTGCGGTCGCCGATAAAACAGGCATTGCCGATTTAAAGGTGACCACCCGTGATATTCCTGATTACGATGAATTGATGCAATTGCGGCTCAAAATTTTGGCCGATCATCAAGTGCGGATTTCGGATATTCGAGAGGTGGTAGCAAAGTTGGGTCCTCTTGAGGGAGTCCCAGCCTTTTTAGATTGGCTTCGGGTTCGATGCCAAGTAATCATTCTTTCTGATACATTTTACGATCTTGTGGCTCCTTTGATGCAGCAGCTTCAATACCCCACCATCTTTTGTCATACCTTAGACATTGACGATGATGGGTTTATTCGAAATTATCACCTTCGCCAAGCTGATCAGAAACGCCAAGCGGTTGCAGCCTTTAAGAGTTTGAATTTTCATGTACTGGCTGCCGGTGATTCCTATAATGATATATCTATGCTAAAAGAAGCGGACTCGGGAGTGTTATTTTGTCCTCCTGATTCCATAGCGTCAGAATTTCCTCAATTTCCGGTGAGCAGAACTTATAGCGAACTTCAGGAAGAATTTTGTCGAGCTGGTGGGCTTGCCCCATAGTGCGGTTGCTCTTCCTGGCGCTTCTTGGGCAAACTGTTACCTGGAAAGTTCAATTCAAGTTATTCCCATTGTTAATCTATAAAGACTGTGTGCGGGAATGTCAGTGAGAATTTTGATTAGGGACTGATCGTGTGTGCGGGGGAGTTGCTGAAACTCCGAAACAATGATTTGTCGGATGGATAAAATTCTCATGGCATTGTCCGTGTTTGATAGAAGGAGGAATTACAAATGATTCCATTGCCATCATTTTTCAAAGCCGGATGTGTCCTCATTATTGTGGCATTTAGCGTTTCAGGGTGCTTAGGGGCTCGAGAGTGGACCTATCCACCGCTTCCGGACAAGACTTATGTGGCTACTCCAGCAAAGGATCCCATTTCGGCACGTCTTGTTGTTCTCCCTCTTGAAGATCTACGCGGAACTGAAGTGAAAGATGAGTATTGGAAAGTCGCTATCCCCTTAGTGCCTCATGGCGTGGCGTCCTACGATCGTCCAGAGACTGTCGTGAACCCCGAGCAAGTGGACGAACTATTTTTTAACCCGCCCAAGGACTTTGCTCGTGCATTGGCTGATGAAATTAGGGAGGCTAATATCTTTTCCACTGTGATTCTTTCGGAGGGGCAGACTCCCCCTCCTGGGGATTATGTATTGCGTGGCCACCTGCATTCCACCAAGTGGGAAAGGCGACTCACAACCTACCTCCTAGGTCCGCTTGGGACGGTTTTTTGGATGATAGGATTGCCCATGGGGGAAACGACCACCGAAGTGGAAATGGATTTGCGGTTAACTCCAGCAGGTGATCCGTCGCAAGTGTTGTGGAGTTTTGCCATGAAATTTAATGGGGCTGTAAATGATGGCGTCTACTATGGATTAGAAGAGTCGGTACAGAGCTATCCTGTGGCTCTTCAGGATGCGTTGCGTCCCGCTATTAAGGATTTAGCAGGAAAATCAAAATCGCGTGTAATTGGGCAATAGTATGGTGTAGGGAAGCCACATTATTTTTATGTGCGAGTTTAATTATCTAGGTATTTTAAAGTAGATTTTATTTGAGTTTTACCCTGTAAAGTTCTTCGCAGAAACCGCCGATAACGTGTAGCAGATTGAGATTTCAGTGGCTGGAGTATGGAAACTCACCACAATCTCCACCATCATACTAGACCAAGTTAGGTTTTAGCCAGGATGGCTGCAGGTGAAGAAATTGTTGTGTTGGTCACTACGTCTTCGGAAGAAGAGGCAATTGTTTTAGGCAAAATGTTGGTCCATCAGCGGCTTGTGGCTTGTGTAAATATCCTTCCTAAGATGAAATCGATCTTTCAGTGGGAGAACAAAGTAGCCGAAGAGGAAGAATGCCTTATGATTCTTAAAACGGTGAAGCCATTGTTTCATTTTCTTGAGAAGGCCATTATTGCCCAACATAGTTATGACGTGCCTGAAATTATTGCATTGCCTATAGTGGACGGTTCGGAATCGTATTTGACCTGGGTTCATGAAATGACCCAAAAACCTAATATCGCATAATTGCTATAGTGATGGTTCTTCTTCGCAGTCAAGTCGAATTCTTCCATTTTGGTGTTGACCATATAAGATCAACTCCAGTAAAATATTTTGGAATTTTGATAATGTTGGACGAGTACACACCAAGAGGAGATACATGAAGACCTCTGATGAAGCCTATACCATAATGATTTTCCGAGGAGCGACCACAAATCCTCTTTGGATGAGGTTGCGAAAAGTCACACTTCGTCGGTCATTGATTACTGCCGCCGTTTTGGTTGTCATCCAATTGGGAATTATGGCTCACTATGTTGTTCAGACAAGCCAGGTATCTGAGCTCAACACATTACGGGAAGAAATCGTGGAAACCAGAGGCCAGACAAAGACGTTCTCCTCAACCATCGATGGCATGAAACAACGAATGCTGGTTATGCAAGAACTTAATCGAAAGTTGCAAACCATGTTTGGTTTGGAGCCTGATAACGTTGAGGGTATCGAAGTCAATGGGCAGGGTGGTGAAGAGTTCCCTTATGAAAATTCGACTTACAGTGAGCCTGGGCAATCTCTGGACACATCAAGACAGGAAACTATTGACTCACAAAACGTAGCAAATCCACTGGCCTCGTTAGTTGTTAATATTGAACAGGGATTAGTCTGGCTTGACCGGCAAGCCTTAAAGGAACAACAAATCCTAGATAATTTGGCCGAAACTGCAGGCGAACGTGTGGGCCGATGGGCAGCGACACCGTCTATTTGGCCAGTCAAAGGTCATATTACCTCAAAATTTGGTCCAAGAATTTCTCCCTTTACGGGCAAAAAAGCCTTTCACTCTGGGTTGGATATTGGATCTCCACGTGGTCGTGAAATAAGGGCTCCCGCATCTGGGAAAGTTGTGGTGGCTGCTTATGATACTAGAATGGGTAATTTTATTAGAATTGATCATGGGTATGGGATTGAGACCACCTTTGGACACTTGTCTAAGATGTTGGTGAAATATGGCAAGAAAATTGAGCGTGGAGATGTAATCGGGCTTGTGGGTAGTACGGGTAAATTTTCTACAGGCCCCCATCTTCACTATCAAGTAGCGGTTAATGACAAGGTTGTGAATCCCGTCCAATATATCCTTGATTAATCTTCTGCTCAATTTGCTCATTTCCATGCTGCAAGGCGATTCCTCTAACGTTACGTTGGAGGTAGGTCCTCATCTGTTTAGTCCAAACCCTTAAAATGAAGTCTGAGTCAGATTGATGGGGCCAAAGGCCTAGTGCTCTTGTGTTATGGTAGGGCTTCTTTTTGGAGTAGTGGGTCTTCTTTTGTGTTGCCTTCTTCCACCATCACCTTTAGGATTGAAAAGTAGGGTTGCAAGGATTTTTGAAGTTAGATTGTCCTGTTGCATTGTTTCTCAGATTGACATTATTTTCAATGCTTTGCTACGGTATCTTCTCTAAATATTTCTTGTTGGGAGTAGGCCGTTTTTCTTACGAAGAATAAATAAAAACTAAGGAAGCAAGTGTCCATTTTGTCTAAACCTCTAGGTCAACCATAAAAAAGGAGGGTCTACGATGAGCCTCGATTACGTAAAGTTTACACCTGGCTTTGGGAAATTTATGCCAAAGGAATATCGGGATATGGTGGACTTCGGTCCATTCGGGAAGAAGACTTCTGTTTCCCAAGTTGGAACATTCAAGGAAATTCTTGAAGAGCACCCCATGTGCGCAGGGTGTGCGATGACGTTGTTTATTCGCCTCGCCATGATTGCATTTCCAAATCCTGAGGACACTATTACCGTTGGCACGGCAGGATGCGGACGTTTGGCAATTTCTCAGGCTGCCATCCCATTTGTCTATGGGAATTACGGCGATCAAAATGGTGTCGCGAGCGGATTAGCACGTGGACTCAAGCTTCGGTTCGGTGATAAACCCAAAGATGTGGTGGTAATGGCGGGTGATGGTGGTATGGCTGATATTGGGTTTGCTCAAACCCTTCACTCATGGTTTAGAAAAGAAAAGTTCACGACGATCATGTTGGACAACGAGGTGTATGGAAATACGGGTGGTCAGGAAAGCGGCATGACCAATAAAGGCCAAGTCTTAAAAATGGCTCCGCTTGGGAAGAAATTTGAAAAGATGGATATGCTGGGAATGGCAAAGGTGGCAGGGTGTGCGTATGTGGCCACTGTGGTTCCGAATAATCCACGACGGGTGGAAAGTGTGATCAAGAAGGCTGTGTTGATCGCTCGTGAGGTGGGCCCTACCTATATTCAGGCCTATACCTCCTGTAATATCGAATATGCGATTCCAACCGAAAAGGTGTTGGAAGATTGCAATGTGGTGGAAAATGATCGATACAAGTTTTCAGAATATATTTCGGATGAAGCCAAAGAGGCCTTGGCGCACTTGTATGGCTACAAAGAATATTTGCCAAAACCGGCGAAGGCTATTGAGTAAAAGTAGTGAGGCTTAAACTTGGTCCGGTTTCAATGAAGAAATTGATGACAGAGGAGGGTAAGGGATATGCCGATTCGTTTTAACATCCGGATGGCTGGTGTCGGAGGGCAGGGCGTAGTCACGGGCTCTCATATTTTTAGCACTGCGGTCATTAACGCGGGAGGAGAGAGCACCATTGTTCCATTCTATGGGTCTGAAAAACGAATGGCACCAGTGGAAAGTTACGTGAGAGTGTCTGATGAGCCAATTTATGAAATTGGTGAGATTACCTTCCCTCACATTATCATGATATTTCATCCTCAGGTGATTACCCACGGTAAAAGTTACACAAACCCATTCTATTTTGGACTGAAGAAAAATGGGGTGGCATTGATCAATCATGATCGGCCGATGAAGTTGGAGCCGGATCAGGCGCGGGAACTCGAAGAACTCGACGCGCAATTGTACTATTTGCCTGCCACAACACTGTCCCTTGATGTAGCTGGGATTGACCTTGCCACGAATATGGCGATGGTCGGTGCTATAGGTGCCATTACGGGATTGACAAACATGGATGCATTGGGCCAAGCGGTAAAAGATCGTTTTCTTGGTAAAGGCTTTGTGGTTTCTGGAGGAACAGCTGCGTTAGATAGTGTGGTGGAGAGAAAGTTTAAGAAAAAGGCAGAGCTCATAGATAAGAATCTTGCTGTGGTCAAAGCCGCTTGGGATTATGCTGTTGATCATGGATGGGCTAAGCAGAAAACTGAAACAGCCTCTGCCGTAACAGCCTAGTTCAGAAAAGAGAGGGTATGTATGTATTTAGTTGCTCATATTGATACGGAAATTTGTGCAAACACAAGTTGTAAATTATGTACACAGTTTTGCCCGGAAGCTAATACGATTCTTTACAATAACAACGCCGGAAAAGATATAGGCCTGAAATATGGATCGGCGTATGTTGCGGTCGATCGTTGTAAAGGATGTGCTCAATGTGTTTGGGTCTGTGACAATATGGCCAAGCACAATGCCATTAAAATGGAAATGATTGATCAGATTGGCGACCAAGCGCTAACAGAAAATATTACCTACTCAGAAAAAAATAGTACCGCGATATTAGCCAGCCCGATTCGCGGGTAACTCAATGTTTTTTGTCAGGGTGTGTGATACACATCGACTAATGAATGGAGTCTGAACGTGGGAGCAATTGAGTTAGAAAGAATTGTGGAGCCAGGTCCTGCCGGGTTTCATCCACCATCCGCAGCTGAGTTAGGTGTTCTTCCCCCAAAACCCTTGCATGGGCTGACCTTTGGTCATGAAGTTTCTGAGGTTAAGGCGTTGGAGGAAATGGCAAGAGCAATGTTTACCAGAAAAAATGCTACCATTTTCCCAGGCCCACTTGTGTTGTGGAATTGGAATGATCATGCCGCTGATAAGGCAAAAGCTGTCCTAGAGTTAGCAGCGCAAATCCCAGAAGTCTTAATGATCCCAATGCCCGACTATCGTCCCAAATATCCAAAAATCGAACCTGAGGAAATGATTAATCCGAATCATCCGAACCTCACGATTTGGGGAAATAAAATTGAAGTCTGTATTTTCATTGGTGTGCATTGTCATTACGCTAATCTCACGTTGAAAATGATTCGTGCCGGTACGAATTGTTGGACATCGGCGATTTGTGCTGAACAAGGTCATGAAGATGCGATGTTTACTATTAGGGATTCGGATGCGACGAAAATTCGAATGGCTGCTCAGGTGTTTAAGCGAGTGCGTGAAGAAATGGGCATTGCATTGCCAGAGAGCGGCGAAAATGTTCGATTTACGGGATTTCAATCTTTGGTGCATGGCGGGAAAACTCATACAAACCCATTGGATATTGCCTTAGGAGGGGACGGGGCCGCGAGTGCCGCAGCATTTGGTCATAACCCCGAGAGTATGCAGCGAGAAGGTTAAAGAAATTTTTTTGATCATTGTCGTCCTTTCATTCTGAAAGGATTGGACTCACCCATAAAGGGGTTAAGCTATGAGTGATTCATTAGAGAGTGAAGTGAAAACCAACCCACAAGGCGACCCGATTACGAGCGCAGCACCAGCTCCTGCCACTGCCACAAAAGTTGGAAGAAAAGACCCTCATGCTGAGGCGAAAAAACAGAAAATAGTAACCCCAGAATATATGTTTTCAGAAGCTCCTAGAGAGCGAGAGTTTATCACTGGCAGTGAGTGCGCGAAAGAGGCAGTTCGTCGGTCAAACGTTGATATGTCGATTGCCTACCCGATCACACCCCAAAGTGAGACCCTCCAGCTTATCGGAGTATTATATGGGGAAGGGTATGTGAAAGAGTTTTATAGGGGAGAAGAAGAGTATGGGGTGATGTCAGCGATGGCTGGGGGATCTCGAGCTGGCGTTCGTTGTTTTACTGCAACGGCCGGGCCTGGAACCCTTCGAGGGTTGGAGCCCATTGCTTCTTGGCCAGGGCATCGGTTGCCACTAGTGGCGATGTTTACCTGCCGTGTGGTGAATGCTCCGCTAGCTATTCAACCTGATAATATTGAAATTGCTTATTTGCTGAATTGCGGGATGATAGTTTTCCACGCAGAAAATCAGCAGGATTTGTTTGATTACATCATGAAAGCGTTCATTATCAGTGAAATGAATGATGTGACATTGCCGGTAGGCGTTTGCTGTGATGGATTTTTCGTGACTCATGCTCGTGGATACTGCGCGATGCAGGATAAGGGCCTTAAACTCCCTGCTCGTGAGGCATGGAGAGGGGCTGTACCAGTATTGGATGCGGAAAATCCTCCTGCTCGCCTTTCCCGTGATGCACCAGTCCAAAAATCAAATTTTATGGCCTACAATATTCATGCGGTGTGGCAGCAAGAGGTATGGGCTGCGGTCGAACGGTCACGGAAATACATCGATCTATACATGGATGGATTGTTAGAGGCTCAAAATGTTGAGGATGCGGATGTGCTTTTGATCGCTTCTGGTAGTATGGCAGGCCAATGTCGTGAAGCCATTCGGATGTGCACAGAGAAGGGTATTAAGGCTGGTCTTATTAAAATCAGATCCTTGAGACCATTCCCCACGAAAGAACTCCGCAAGTTATGCGCAAAGGCCAAACTTATTGTGGTTCCTGAATTTAATTACGTTGGGTGGTTGGCCAAAGATGTAGCCACAGCCATTTATGGGTATTCGAAAGCCAAAATTGTGGCGGGCCCACATGTGTATGGTGGAATGTCCATGCCAGTCGAAATGATTTATGACGAAATTGAATGCGGCCTTACTGGCAAAAAATCTGCGACAGTCCCCTCCTCGGCCATTATGGGTACAGTCGATCCAGATGAAGTCGCGCATTTTATGCAAAATATTTGATGAGTTTTTGAATAAAGATCAACTTGAAATGTAGAAACTATGAGAGCCCGCCTCAATGATTGAGGCGGGCTCTTTTGCGTTAGTGATTAGTAGCTGCTGGCTTTGCTCTTGCAAGAAATTAAGGTCTGTGTGATGTTTAACCGATCTTCATACCATGCCCTGAGGGGAATCTTGGTCTACCGTGTTTTGATAAATTTCCTCTGAGTTTTTCCGGAAGTATGACTCTGTCTATGCTGTCATGACAATATTAGTGGCCAATGATGATGGTATTGATTCTCCTGGAATTCGAGTTCTTGCCAAAAGCTTGAAAGCACTTGGAGATGTTTGGGTAGTCGCTCCTGAACGCGCACAAAACGCAATGGGCCGGGCCATCACCTTACATAAACCGCTGAGGCTGAACCAAGTTGGTCGACAAATGTTTTCAGTGAATGGAACCCCATCCGATTGCATTACCCTGGCTATAGGGCAACTCTTAAAAGATCATGAAATTGATCTTGTGGTTTCAGGAATAAACAAGGGCCTGAACCTTGGTGATGATGTCACAAATTCAGGCACGGTGGCTGCAGCACTAGAAGGAGCCATCCGAGGAATCCCTTCCATTGCGGTATCCATGGATGGGCAAAATCAGTTTCGGTTTGCTCTGGGAGCTAAGGTCGCACTTGAAGTTGCGAAAATGGTTACGAAAAATGGACTCCCCGAGGATACCTTGCTCAATGTCAATATTCCTGATCTGCCAGCGAATGGCCTAAAGGGGATAAAGCTCACCTCCTTAAGCCGGCGGCGATATAAAGACCCTGTCGTTGAAAAGACCGATCCTCGAGGCGGGAAGTATTACTGGATCGCAGGAGAACAGGTATCGTGGAATAGAAAGAAACATTCGGATGTGGAGACCATTTCTCAAGGCTTTGTTTCATTGACCCCACTTCATTTTGACATGACACAATATCGAGCGTTGATAAAGTTACAGTCGTGGGAACCAGCCTTAAGCAAACAGTTACGTTCTCTTCGTTCATCCCAGTAAAGAACCATTTTCATGATCCACGAAATCTACGATTGGATGTTATCTTGGTCGGATTCGCCATACGCCGTGCCGGCGTTATTTATCCTGTCCTTTGCGGAGTCTTCATTTTTCCCCTTGCCTCCTGATGTGTTACTGATGGCCCTGACCTTAGGGAATCCCTCATGGGGAATGTATTATGCGGCGATTACCACGGTCGGGTCGGTATTAGGGGGGATCTTTGGTTATGCGATTGGGTGGTGGGGAGGCAGACCGCTTCTCCTACGTTTCATGGGCCAAGAGCGTGTGGCCACAATTCACCAAACCTTTGAACGGTATGAAGGGTGGGCGATTCTGATTGCAGGGTTGACGCCAATTCCGTATAAAGTGTTTACCATTGGGGCTGGGGCCTTTTATGTGAATTTTAAGGTCTTTGTTATCGCTTCCATCATTAGTCGTGGGGCTCGGTTTTTTATTGTGGCGGGCACCCTGCAATTTTTTGGCCCGTGGGTTAAGGACGTGATCGAAAAATATTTTAACCTCTTTACGATTCTATTCGTAGTCTTGATCGCGATTGGTTTTTGGGTGGTAAAACTTCAGGCCAAAAAAGCGATCAAGTCATCCCCGTCTCCAAGCGGTGAAATCTAATGCGCCGTGAAAATATTCAATACCCTCACTAATCAAAAAGAAGAATTCATTCCGCTCTCTTCCGACCAGGTCGGCATGTATGTGTGTGGGGTGACAGTGTATGATGAATGTCATCTTGGCCATGCCCGAAGCGCCATTGTGTTTGACATCATTCGACGGTATCTCACCTATCGCGGGTATCAGGTGAACTACGTCAAAAACTTCACCGATGTCGATGATAAAATCCTTAATCGTGCCGCGGAAGAATCCATTCCTTGGAAGCAGGTAACCGAGAAATACGTGCAAGCCTATTATCGCGATATGCATCGCTTGGGCGTGACAAATCCTGATATCGAGCCTCGAGCCACGGATCATATGACTGAAATCATTGAGATGATTCAGTCTCTGGTGGATAAAGAGCATGCGTACCAAGTTGATCACGATGTGTATTTCCAGGTGTCAACCTTCGCTTCTTATGGACAACTGGGACGGAGAAAGTTAGAGGATATGCAGGCCGGTGCGCGAGTCGAGGTTGATCCCCGCAAACGGGATCCAATGGATTTTGCCTTGTGGAAAGGCACCAAGCCAGGGGAGCCGGCTTGGGAGAGCCCGTGGGGGCCAGGGCGTCCGGGATGGCATATAGAATGTTCGGCCATGTCCATTCATCATCTTGGAGGAACGTTCGATATTCATGGCGGAGGGAAGGATCTTATTTTTCCTCATCATGAAAACGAAATCGCGCAGTCGTGCGCGGCGACAGGGCAAGGGTTTTCCCGGTTTTGGGTGCACAATGGATTTGTGACGATTGATGAAGAAAAAATGTCGAAATCCTTGGGAAACTTTTTTACGGTTCGTGAAATTTTCGACAAATCCAATTGTTCCGAAGCAGTCACCGCCGAAACCCTGCGATATTTTCTTTTGACAACTCACTATCGTAGTGATGTGAACTTCTCCAATCAGGGAGTTTCGGAAGCTAAAGCTGCGCTGGATAATTTATATGGATTGTTTCAACGGTTGCAGGAACCGGCACCACAGGATGTGAATGAAGATGCCGCAATTCAGCCACGGTTTACTCAGTTTGCCAAGGCATTTGAAGAGGCCATGGATGATGACTTCAATACCCCCAAGGCCTTTGCCGAGTTTCAACAACTGCGTACCGAGATCAATCAGATGCTGGTCCTGGGGTTATCTGATTCCTCACGAAAACAGGTTCGGGAAATCTTTCGTCGTTGTGGTGCACCAGTAGGCCTCTTTCAGCTTCCCGAAAATGAATGGGTGTCTCGTCCTTTGGTGTTTGGTCAAGCGTCAGAAACAATGCAAGGTGAGAAAAAGGAACTGACGGATGAGTGGGTACAAGAACAAATTCAACACAGGGCCCAAGCGCGAAGCCAAAAAGACTTTGCCGCCGCAGACCAAATCCGGAAAACCTTGGCAGCCCAAGGCATTATCCTCGAAGACCGACCGGACGGAACCACGAGATGGAAGCGATAGTGTTGGGGAGCGGATCTACGGCATTCATACGGTGACCGAAGCCCTTCGGGCCAAAACCCGGAGTTTTCTGAAGATTGTGCTGACGCATCAGGATCGTCAATTCTCCAAAATTATTCAATTGGCCAAGTCTCAAGGTGTGCCGCTTTCAATTGAGCCAAGGCAGTCTCTGGATCGATTAGTCCTTCGTGGTGAGAATCACCAAGGTGTGGTCGGATTTGTGGCCGCCAAAGCCTATGAGAGCGAAGATGACGTCCTCTCCAGGTTATCCAACCAGGTCGAGGGTCCTCTCCTCTTGGCCTTGGATGGCATCGAAGATCCACAAAACCTCGGAGCGATCATTCGAACCGCCGAAGGCGCAGGTGTTCACGCGATCTTTATTCCTGATCGGCGCTCGGTGGGCTTGACGGCCACTGTGGCTCGCACTTCGGCTGGAGCGTTGGAGCATATGACGGTAGTCAGGTGTACAAATATTGGCAAGCTTATTGAGCGCTTACAGAATCAAGGTATTCCCGCAGTGGCCTTTCATCCCGCAGCCACGCAAACATATGACGAAGTGGAGATGAATGCCCCTGTTATGCTAGTATTTGGTGGGGAAGGTAAGGGAGTTCGCCCTGGAGTGCTTCAGAAATGTGAACAACAGGCGAAGATTCCTATGCAGGGACAAGTTGAATCGCTCAATGTGTCGGCAAGTGTAGCAGTTGTTGTGTTTGAAGCGGTACGGCAGAGGAGGAGGGGAGCGTAGAAGACCCTTATTTAACCTGGATAAGGCCTTCTTGAATGGCCGCGTTCAGGAGTTGAGCGGCGTTGGAGACGCGGACTTTCTTCATCATGTTGGCCCGATGGGCTTCAACGGTTTTTACACTGATTTTCAATTGCAGGGCAATCTCTTTGTTCTTCAGTCCTGACCAAATCAGCTGGAGGATTTCTTGCTCACGCTCAGTTAAGGCTTCAGGACGTTTTCGTTTCACCGGAAGGGCTTCCCTCTTTTTCGCTTTGGTCGACATTCCCATCGTGTCACCGCAGTTCTGCTCAAGATGAATTATGTAGGGGAATACTAGCAGCCTGTTTGTTTAAATGTAAAGTGCATAAATTACGTATTTTACGCCATATGAGCGGATGTTCGGACAATCACAAGATGCAGATATGACGGACACTTGGTGGCTCTATTTATGGGTTGTTCCCGTTGGGTTGGTGGTCGGGAGTTTTCTGAATGTCTGCGTGTTTCGGTTACCTGCCGGTCAGTCAATCATCACCCCCCGGTCTCAATGTCCTACGTGTCACAAACCCATCGCTTGGTTCGACAATATTCCAGTCCTTAGTTACATTTGGCTTGGTCGTCGCTGTCGACAGTGTCAAGCATCAATTTCCCTTCGGTATCCCATCATCGAACTCATGAATGGTCTGGGCTATGTTGGCGTATTTGCGACCTTTGGGTGGACGCTCACAGCCGGTGTGTATGCCATTTTTTTCTCAGCACTTCTTGTCGTGGCCTGGATTGACTTCGATCATCTCATTATTCCAGATGTGATTTCCTTGCCCGGCATCGTCATTGGATTGGTGGCTGCTGCAACTGTGCTCCCGATTGGATTGGTGAATGCCGTCATCGGAGTGCTTCTGGGTGGAGGGATTCTTTGGGCACTCGCCATTTTAAGTCCCTATATGTTTGGAAAGGAAGGCTTGGGTGGTGGAGATATCAAATTACTGGCGATGATTGGGGCCTTTATGGGCTGGCAACCTGTGTTGTTGACCCTCATGTTAGCTTCGGTATTTGGAGCGGTGGTGGGCATTGCCCTACTCGTGTTCAAAGTGATGGAGCGAGGCCACTATATTCCCTTTGGACCCTTCCTTGTGTTTGGAGCACTGGTCTCGTTATTTTTTCATGATGACCTGGTGCAGTGGTATTTCAAGGCCATGTGGTAGCACGGCCAACGACTTGGCCATTTGTCAGGGGTGCTGATTATGAGCAGGATCTTCTCTCGCCCTCACACGTCTGGTCAGCAAGGTTTTTCGATGGCCGAGTTGCTGATTGTCCTCGGCATTCTTTCAGTCCTGAGCCTCATCGGCGGGTCCTGGCTATCGACGCAAATCCCTCATTATCAATTGAATGGTGCTGTTCGGCAGGTTCGAGCCGACCTGTTAGCAGCAAGGATGCAAGCGGTCAGTCAGGGTAACGAATTTCGCGTGCTCTTCGTAGATGAAGAGCATTACGACATCTTGGATGATGACAACAATAATGGGAAGGCCGATTCTGGAGAACTGGTGGAACATCGATCGATTCTAGAGGACTATGCTGGAGTCACGGTGCATTCGAATCGAAACCCGATTTTTCATCCGAGAGGAACGGCCTCAAGTTTGGGCACGGTCACCATCGCGAATCAGGTTGGCGAAAAATCGATCACCATCAGTATCACAGGGCAGGTCAAGGTCAAATTGCCCCAATAATTTTTGCTCTCGATATGAAGCGGATTACACGCTCTAAAGGAGGGGCCATGCACAATCGGCAAGGCTTCACTCTCGTAGAAGTGGTCATTGCCATGGGCCTGGTATTCCTGGCGCTCCTCGCGCTTTCAGGGTTGGCCACGGTGTCATGGAAGGGGGCAGCTACTGGAAGGCATCTCACCTCTGCCACGGTGTTGGCACAAGAAAAAGTCGAAGAGTTTACGTTGGCCGGGTATAACCCCATTCTCCTCAGCAAGGTCGCCATCGATGAGCCATATGAATCCTTGCCAGATTTCCCTCTTTATAGGCGAGTCTCAACAATCAACCCCAGCAATCCGATTGTAGGTCTGCAAACGTTGACGGTGACAGTGTCATGGGCTGATGACAGTCACGCCGTTTCTCTATCCACCATCCTCGCGGAATAATGATGGCCGATCGTTTTTACCCATTTCTTCATCAGGATGGTGTGACCTTAACCGAACTCATGGTAGCCCTGGTCATGGGGTTGGCGACCGTAGCGGCGGTCTATAGCATTCACCTTGTTCAGGTCAAGCAGAGAATCGTTCAAGAGGATGTCATGGCGATGCAGCAAAATGCTCGTGCGGCTATGGACATGATGACTCGTGAACTACGAATGGCTGGGTATGATCCAATGGGGGTGAATCGGGATGGTGGCAATTCGAATGATTTTCCCGGGGTGGCATATCACTCAGCGGAGCTTCATATTGCGTCAGACCTCAATGGAAACGGCTTGCTCACGGATTAGAATGAATCCATCGTGTTTCTTCATGATGCTGCGACCAAAATCCTTAAACGAAAAGTCGGGAATGGCGGACGTCAACCTGTAGCCGACTATATTCAATCCCTGGCCATCAAATATTTTGATGACCGTGCCGTCTTAACCACAGACTCACAACATGTTCGAATGATTGAACTAACTCTTACTGCGCAAACCGAGCATCCCGATCCCAGTTATTCGACCAATGATGGATATCGAACCTTCATATTGCGCTCGCGTGTCACCCCTAGAAATCTTCGGTGAACAAATGCATGACGATGGGAACCGTAGGGCTCACGCTCAGTCCCTGGCATGGGGTAGTCTGTCTCATCATCAAGAATCTGACTATTTTAAATGTAATAAACGAGAGAGTTTGCCGCGTTTGAGAAACAGATCATCGAAAATGCCAATGTGTATTTTGGATGCCATATAGCCAAGGACGGCTACCAAAGTTTTGCTCACATATGTCTGTGCAGCTTTTTGTGGATTGATCCATTTGAGAAGTGGGAAGAAGAGTCCACCCAGGGTAAGGAACACGAGGATACTCAGTTCGCCAATAGATATTTCCCATTGCAACACTTTCGATTGATGGACATAGAGAGCGCTTAAAAGTAAAAGCGTCAACCCGATGCCTGTTACCCAGCTGATGGCTCGTAACGCCGGAACTAACTTCCACACCTTAAACAACACTTGTGAACCCACTTCCAGTTGTAGCCCGAGATCTTCTCGCCGGGGATCTTTGGAGTGTTTGTCTAGTTTCATGATGTCTTTCAAAGGCAAGAAAGGCCAATTGGAGTTTCTTGGCGCGTCGACATCAAAGACTTCCCAGTGTTCGGTATCTCCTTGCTTGAGATGTCGTTCTTTGAGCGATCGAAGTTCATGGTCCGCCATTTGATAGCCACTGAGCATCAGAGCATACGATTCCACTTCCGAAAAGGAATCCAAATCCGTACGAATGGCGGCGAGTTGTTTTTGAATGTCGATATTAATCCCATAGGGAGTGGTCGGGTTCTCACCACCTTGCGGTGATGGGTTGTTGCATCCGATCCAATTGACGACGGGGGCCGGAAGATCTTTTTTTAAGTGAACAAAAAATAGACTGTTGAGGGTGTCAGTTTCCAGCCCTTCTTTGACCGTGCGATATTTTTCTTCTCGAATTCGGTCACCTTGAATCGACGTGGACCGAAGGATGACGCCGAGAGTACTCACAGAAGGGTTGGGATCGTCATTCATTTGCCCGGAGGCATCGCTACAAAAGATGAAGGTGCAGTCTTCATCCAGTAATCCTTCTATTCCCTGATTGTCATGGACACCGCCATCGACTAAGCGGACTGTTCGGCCTTCGTACAGGCCGTCTATAGCGAGTGGATCAAACAAACCTGGCACACCGGCGGAAGCCGCCACGGCATATCCGAGCCGATAATTTTGTAACTCTTCCGTCGGGGCCTCTTCATAATACAATCGACGGTATCGTTCATTTTTATCAACCTTTTCTCCCAGGAGGCCTGGGGGTTCGCCCATCCAGCTTGCCGTGAAATGCCAACTATGGCCAGAGTTGAGAGAGGTGGTGTTCAGCAGCAAAATGGGTACTTTGGATTGGCGTTCCC
The DNA here is from genome assembly GCA_027623995.1 of Nitrospirota bacterium. Classification (GTDB taxonomy): domain Bacteria; phylum Nitrospirota; class Nitrospiria; order Nitrospirales; family UBA8639; genus Nitronereus. The sequence continues at coordinate 21,104 of JAQBUF010000009.1, read as the reverse complement.
AGTTTTGGAATTTTGGAGAAAACGTGCCCTGTTTGGGTTTAATCAAGAGGCTTGGCATAGTTCGGGGATGACCTTTGGGATGGCTGTCTTTAATGTGTCCATATAAATGTTCTTCATACAGTTCGCCCAGTCGGTGGCTCCGGCCATAGGTTTTAGAAGAAATCATCTTGAAGTTTTTCCCAATATCTGCGAGGGCACAGGTCCGAAGGTTTTTCTGTACTCCTGCAACAAAGGTGTGAATCACTTCGGACACAATTTAACAGTAGTCCCTAGGAGTGAGTTCATTCAGGTGGTCCACAGTATTCAGTTCGAGTCGTCGTTTAAGTTCAAGATAATAATGGGCTCCCACGATGCTGCCGCCCGACACCGTGGAGAGCACTTCGACACTGCCAAGTATCCCAGCCTCTGCGAGCCTCGCCATGACACCTAAGTGATACAGTGAGGCACGAAACCCTCCACCAGATAACCCCAGGCCAACTTTTCCACGGTCACGAGAAAGAGCGATGACTTTCGCTTCTCCGGCTATCATCGTGAGAGTTTGCCATGACTTGTGCCATGTAGAAATGTCAGTGTGTTTTTGAGGAAGAGGGTAATGGCGCAGCTTGGCGATGTTGGCGAGTTGCGAAAAAGAGGTTTCCCTTTGCCAGTCTTGCGTTGATTCGATTTGGGCTTTTTTTTGAGTGTTCCAGAGGTCGAGGACTTTGTGAAGGTAGGATTGGGCTTCTTCCCATTGTTCGAGACCGAAATGAATCTCAGCCATGGTCATGAGGTGGCAATAATCCTGTTCAGGACTGGGGCCCGAGTCTTTGGTTCGCTCCCACAATGTAGGCACATGCCGGACAAGGCTTTCACGAAGCTGAGTAGCTTCACGAGAAAACTCATTGGCGTCTTTGGGGGGCGTCTTGGTCCTAATCGACGCCGTGTGGGCTCGTGAAGCTAATAGATCTAACAGGTACGCGGCATTGACTCCACCATATCCTTTATCTTCACTAGGGTTTCGCTCGTACGCCGCGCGGTAAAAGGCGAGAGCATCAAAGAGGTGCTTTTCTTGTCTTTTTTGCTCCCATTTCCTTTTGTAAATGGCTCCAGCCAGGGAGAGGGTTTCTGAATCAATATTCTGGTCATTCCGTAGATCCAAGGTCTCTAATATTTTTAACGCTTTTTCTTGCTGAGCGGCAGGGTTGAGATTTTTATCTTTGTACGTACAGACAGCGAGTTGTTGGGTGAGCCAAAGGTCGCCTGGATATTTGTCAATGGCTTGGGTCAAGAGCGTTCGGGCTTCTGAGAATTCTGATGTGTCTTTTAGGGCAGCCACTCGAGTATGGATTTCATCGAGGGGCATGTTGATGAGACCACTGGGTTCCAGCATGGATGACATGTGTTCAGGCATAGTGAACCTCTTACTGTTAGGGGTTAGGCTCTGTGACGTGAAGCCGTGTTCAGCATTATTCTAGTGTGAGGTATTTGATTCGCAGCTCTCAGGATGGCCGGGGCTTGCGCCATGGTTGTTGTGCTCCTGGTGGAACAAAAACCTAGAGGTGGGGAGCTTGTCTGGCGGAGTATTCAGGAATTTTTCAAAAAAGGCTAGTGATTTTTGCTTAATGCTTTTTCCAGCTTGTCTTCCGGAGTGGTTGCTCAGGGAAGGGTGAGGTGTGGTCTTGCACTTTCCTTGCGAAACAATCCAAATTTCGGTCCTATGAAATAAGCAGGGTATCTATATTGGGTGATTTACAATGCCGAGCCAACGTCAAACCTTGAAAGCAAATTTGGGGAAAGTTCAGATCCAAGGCTTTGCCTTAGTTGCGGCGTTGTTGTTGATTGTTGTCGTGGGGATTGTGGCGGCGACAGTGCTGCAGACGACTTCGACTGAGATTAAGATTAGTGGGAATCAGCGGCAAGCGGTACAGGATTTCTATGCGGCTGAGGCGGGGTTGGCCGAAGGTCGGGCGCGGTTGCGGAACCGAGTTGGGGCTGAACTATTTTTCATTTCTGATCTCGGGCAAAGTGCCAATCCATTTTGGTCTTCATATATTTTGACGTCATCGACATGGAAGCTCCAAGACGACCCGAATTTTTCTTCTCAATATCTGAATCTGATCCCTCAGCCTGGAAATCCAACGAGTACAGCGGTTCTGCGTAATAGTGTGCAATCGTCCATCCCGTATTGGGTCAAGCTTCGTCACAAAACTGAATATGATGCGGAGCAGGCTGGGCATAGCACCAGCACGTCTCATTATTTTGATGGGGATGGGAGTACCTCCAAACATCAATCTCCCAATGTGGGGAATGTGGTTTATTTTGGTTATCCGAATGCTGATGCGAATGAGCCGCAGCAGTTTACGACGCAGGGTCCAACTCCTTGGTTGCCGGTGGAGCTTGTGACGTCAAAGGGGGGAAGTGGTACAGGCGGGGTGCTCCTTGAAACCGCGGTCGTTCATCCGGTAGGGCCGAATCATCTCGGAGCGGTGTATGCGTTCGGGGATATCAAACTGTCTGGTCAATCTGGAACGATCAATGGTCACGATGCTTGCGGTGTCGTTCCAAGCCTTTCGCCGGTGTATTCCGGCAGTCCAATCAGTTCAGGTGCGGGCTTCCAGTTTGATGGGGGGCCGGCCATACCTGTTCAAGGGAGCGTGGTTTTAGATTTAGCGCAGGCCGCCTCTCTCCTTAGCGTCGGGGTAGTACCAATTCAGTCAGACCTGATGAACCAACATTTATCCACAAATTCAGCTCCAGATACCTACTTGTTACAGGGGGCTACTCAAAGTCCGCTGGTCATTAAAAATGTTGTGGGGCAAGGTATTTTATTGGTCGATGGGGATGCCAATCTAGAAGGAGAAATTTCCTGGCAAGGAATGATTATCGTGACCGGTGACCTTCTTGTTCAGGGGGATGGGGCAGTCATTACGGTCAACGGTGGGCTATGGGCGAAAACCATCACCCAAGTAGGAGGCCATCTCAACATTCAATATGACAGTTGCCAAATAAAGGCAGCTCTCCTCACGCGACCTGTGGAAGTCATGATTTGGAGAGAGGTACTGTAAGATTTCAAAAAATGCTCCATTTAAGAGAGAAGCCGAGAAGCATGGAAAATTGTACGGTACTGGTGAAGTCCCCTTGTTCTCCAACTATTATATTTTCGGTGAGCCTATAGGGTTTACCTCATTCATGTATTCAACTAATTGAAAGTTAAAGAGAAATTTAAGTTTCGTGGGTAAATATTAGCGCTATTCTTATTTCCCTGGGCCTTTCGTGTCTCGTTTTTCCTGGGTCTTCTGGTTGATTGCGACAAGTAACAAATCTCATTAAAATCCACCGTTCGGTGTCAGCGGTTCGGAACGTTCTACATATCACCCACCTTAACAAAGGTTTCGCTATGGCTAAGGTACTTGAAGGCCCGGGTATGGGCTTGCTGAAAAAATGGGGTTTGCTAACCCCGAACTATGTTGTGGTCAGTTCTTCTGAGGAGTTTGATCAACTCGCGCAGGCGAATGACTGGCTTCAGAAGAGTAAGCTGGTGGCCAAGGCCCATGAAGCTTTGGGGTCCAGGTTTAAACTTGGCCTTGTCAAAGTAGGGTTGGATCTTGCTGGGACTAAGGCTGCGGTAAAAGACATGTTAGGGAAGCAGGTGGAGTCGGTCACGATCCGTGAAGTGATTGTGTCTGAAGCCATTGATCATACAGATGAATATTATGCCTCTGCCAAGTCGACCCGCGAGGGTGTTGAGGTGATGGTCGCCAATTGTGGTGGCATCGAGGTCGAAGCGAACTGGGATAAGGTGAAGAAGATCTTAGTCGACATTGGAGAAGTTCCCACCGATGCGGCACTTGCTGGTTTAGTGAAAGACGCTGGGTTCTCTGGGGACACGGCAAAGAAAATGGCCGAGTTTCTGAAGAAGCTCTATACCTGTTTTGATAATGAAGATGCCCAATATTTAGAAATCAATCCGGCTGTACAAAATGCTGCCGGTGATTTAATCGCATTGGATGCTGTCACGCTGTTGGATGGCGATGCCAAATTTCGGCATAAAGACTGGAACTTTCCCTTCGCCGCCGAGTTTGGTCGAGCGTATACGAAGAACGAAGAAGAAGTCATGGCCGTCGATGCCAAGGTCAAAGGGTCGGTGAAGCTCATTGAAATTCCGGGTGGTAACATTGCCATGCTCCCAGCCGGCGGTGGCGCGAGCGTCTATTATTCCGATGCGGTGGTTGCCCGGGGCGGGAAGCTTGCGAATTATGCGGAGTACTCAGGCGACCCTCCTGATTGGGCTGTGGAAGTGTTGACGGAGAAAGTCTGTTCACTCCCAGGTATCACGAATATTATTGTAGGCGGCGCGATTGCAAATTTTACGGATGTGTTAAAAACGTTTGGTGGGATCATCAAGGCGTTTCGTAAGGCCAAGGCTGAGGGCAAGTTGGACAATGTCCGAATCTGGGTACGTCGAGGTGGCCCCAATGAAAAACAAGGGTTGGCCGCGATGAAGGCCTTGCAAGAAGAAGGCTTTAATATTGAAGTCTTTGATCGCACCCTGCCGTTGACGGACATTGTCGATATGGCGTTGTCAAAAAAGTAATTCAAACAAGACTGTAACTGCCAGGTTCATAGGGTTCCTATGGTTCACGGTGTAGGGAAAGATAAAGATTGAACGTGAGATATTGAGACATGGCAAATGAATCAACCGTGAACTAGGAACCTGACAACCTGAGTAGTCACAAAACTACGACTTGAGGAGAGTTCGATGAGCATTCTAGCAACCAAAGATACGCATGTGGTGATCCAGGGCGGAGTCGCTGGGGTCAACGCGGCCAAGCGAATGGCTGAATTTCGGTACATGATTAAAAAACCCTTGAATGTGTCCGCTTTTGTGTACCCCCCAGATGCCGGGAAAACCAATGAAGTCATCTGTGGGAATCAAACCGTGACCATTCCTATCTATAAGACGATTGCAGATGCCACGGCGAATCATCCCGAGATCAATACGAGTTTGGTCTATGTCGGTGCCGACCGGTGTTATGCCAGCGCCAAAGAAGCGTTGGATGATTCACATATTCAAACAGTGTCGATGATTACTGAAGGCTTGCCAGAAAAAGATGCCAAACTTCTTGGGAAACATGCCCGTACTTTGAAGAAGACGTTTAATGGTCCTTCTTCAATTGGGGTCATGTCCGCCGGAGAATGTCGTTTGGGTGTGATCGGCGGAGCATTCGATAATTTAGTCGCGTGTAAATTGTACCGTCCTGGTTCCTTTGGTGTGATTACCAAATCGGGTGGACTGTCCAACGAAATTATTTGGATCTGTTCACAATTTGCCGATGGCATCACGACCGCGATTGGGATTGGTGGTGATTCCTACCCAGGAACGGATTACGTCAGCTATCTCGAAATGTTTGAGAAAGATCCTCAAACCAAAGCCGTGGTCATTGTTGGTGAAATGGGTGGAGACCTAGAAGAGCAAGCTGCTGCATGGTATGGCGCCAAAAAACGTCGGATCAAGTTGTTGGCCGTGGTTTCTGGTTTCTGCCAAGAGAGTCTGCCGAAGGGCATGAAGTTTGGTCATGCTGGTGCCAAAGAAGGGCTCCAAGGGGAAGGGTCCGCTCGTTCCAAAGCCGAAGCCTTTAAAAAATCTGGGGCCACGGTGCCAGATACTTTTGGTGCCTTGGGACCTGCAATCAAAGCCACCTATGAAGAGTTGGTGAAGTCTGGCGAAGTGAAGCCAATTCCTGAATTGACCGAAGCGGAAAAACCTGCCCTGCCAAGAAGTGTTGAACAAGGTATGGCCGATGGCGATATTCTCGTGACACCACTGATTAAGTCTACCATTAGTGATGACCGTGGTGACGAACCGTATTATCAAGGCTATCCGGCTTCCGAGCTCATCAACAAAGGGTATGATATCACGCATGTGATTGGGCTGTTGTGGGATGGACGGCTGGTGACCAAGCAACAGGCTGAAATCATGCGGCGGATTTTGATCCTGTCAGCCGATCATGGTCCCTGTGTGAGTGGAGCACTCACGACGATTATTGGAGCATGTGCGGGGATTGGGCTGTCCCAATCAGTGGCTGCCGGTATGATCATGATTGGACCACGCTTTGGTGGTGCGGTGACTGATGCCGGTCGTTATTTCAAATATGCCATCGATAATAAAATGGCCGTCGATGAATTCTTAGGGTACATGAAGCAAAACGTTGGACCGGTTCCAGGCATTGGGCATCGCGTGAAGAGCTTGAGAAATCCTGATAAGCGAGTAAAGGAATTAGTCGGATATGTGAAGAGCTTGGGTATTGCCACCCCTCATCTCGACTTTGCTCTAGAAGTTGAACAAATTACGGCTGCCAAAAAAGATAACTTGATCTTGAATGTCGATGGGACCATGGCCGCAGTCTTGGTGGATATTGGCTTTCCAGTCGATAGCCTTAATGGGTTCTTTGTGTTGGCCAGAACCATTGGGCTGATCGGTCATTGGACTGATCAAAAGCGACAAGGTAGCCGATTAATTCGCCTGTTCAATTACTTGGTGAATTACGCCGCACCAAGTAAGCGAGAAGTGCCACCACTGAAATAGTTACGGTGTTTCTATCAATATACTCCGAAGCCTGGCGCATCGCCCTTCGGATTGATGTGGAGAAAATGATATGTCGATTGATCTTGTCAAAAACGTATACGCAAAAATGCCCGGGGCGATTGACGCAGCTCGGAAAAAGTTTGGCCGTGGGTTGACGCTCGCCGAAAAAATTCTGGTCTCCCATGCGGACAATTTCGATACCCAGGTGTGGGAACGCGGAAAGGCCATGCTCGCGCTTCGGCCTGATCGTGTCGCCATGCAAGATGCGACCGCTCAAATGGCCATGTTGCAATTTATTCAAGCTGGGAAAAAACAAGCAGCAGTACCAAGTACTATTCATTGCGACCATCTCATTCGTGCGGAAATGGGGTCTGAAAAAGATCTCATGATCGCCTGTGATGAAAATCGAGAGGTCTATAATTTCTTGGCATCAGCGGCAAAAAAGTATGGTATCGGATTTTGGAAGCCCGGCGCTGGAATCATTCACCAGGTGGTCCTCGAAAATTATGCCTTTCCAGGTGGTTTGATTATTGGGACAGATTCTCATACGCCTAATGGCGGTGGTCTGGGGATGTTGGCCATTGGAGTTGGTGGAGCCGACGCCGGAGAAGTCATGGCTGGATTGCCATGGGAAGTGCTGCATCCCAAACTCATCGGGGTGAAGCTCACTGGCAAGTTAAGTGGTTGGGCGTCGCCAAAAGATGTGATCCTTCATATTTGTGGATTACTCACTGTTAAAGGTGGAACGAATAAAATTGTTGAATACTTTGGCTTAGGCGCGGAAACCATCAGCGCAACCGGCAAAGGGACGATTGCCAATATGGGCGCCGAGTTAGGCGCAACGACGTCGGTCTTTCCGTTTGACCAGAAGATGGTGGCCTATCTCAATATCACGGAACGGAAAGATATCGCGAAGTTGGCCGAAGCCAACAAGGAATTGTTGGTGGCTGACCCAGAAGTCTATGCGAACCCAGAAAAATATTTTGATGAGATTGTAGAAATTGATCTGTCCACATTGGAGCCGCATGTGGTGGGTCCTCATTCTCCAGATTTGGCCAGACCGATTTCCAAGTTAGCGGCAGAGGCCAAGGAGAAAGGCTATCCCGTTGAGATTAAGGCAACGTTGCTTGGAAGTTGCACGAACTCTTCGTATGAAGATATTGGCCGAGCGGCGCATATTGCTCAACAAGGATTAAACGCCGGGCTGAAGGCCAAAACAGCCTTTCTGATTTCCCCTGGATCTGAACGGATTTTTCATACCATGAAGCGCGATGGGTTCATGCAGACGTTTGAAGACTTTGGTGCAACCGTGTTGGCGAATGCCTGTGGCCCATGTATTGGTCAGTGGAAGCGAGCCGATGCTGTCAAAGGCAAAGCCGATTCGATTGTCAGTACGTTCAATCGGAATTTTCCTGGGCGCAACGATGGGGTGGCTGAGACGTTGTCCTTCCTGGCGAGTCCTGAATTAGTTGCCGCCTTCGCGCTCACGGGAAACTTAGGATTTGATCCAATCAATGATACGATCACCACCGCAGATGGCAAAGAAATCAAACTCGTTCCGCCGCAAGGGGATGAATTGCCCGCCAAAGGATTTGCCAAAGGCGAAGAAGGCTTTATTGCCCCAGCAGAAAGTGGTGATGGGTTGGAAGTTGATCTGCCTCCAACGAGTGAGCGCCTTCAATTGCTTCAGCCTTTTCCAAAGTGGGATGGCAAGGATTTCGAAAAGCTGCCGTTGTTAATTAAAACCAAAGGCAAAACCACCACGGATCATATTTCGCCTGCTGGTCCATGGCTGAAGTTCCGTGGGCATTTAGATAAGATCAGTGACAACATGTTCCTTGGAGCCAATAATGCATTTGCGAGCGAACCTGGTAAAGGGAACAATGTGTTAACTGGCGAGTCAGGCCTGACACCAGCACAAATTGCCCGTGACTATAAAAGCAAAGGTGTTGGTTCCTTTGTCGTGGGAGATGAAAATTATGGCGAAGGCAGCAGCCGGGAACATGCGGCCATGTGCCCACGGTTCCTTGGCGTCTTGGCGGTGTTGACCAAGAGCTTTGCCCGTATTCATGAAACCAATTTGAAGAAGCAAGGCATTCTTCCCATGACATTTGTGCATCCTTCGGACTATGATCAAATTGAACAGGAAGATCGGATCAGTGTCACCGGCCTGAGCGCCTTGGCTCCAGGTAAGCCCGTCTTGGTCACTATTCATAAAAATGATGGGAAAGAAGTCACGATCCAAGCGAATCACAGTCTGACCGAACCGCAAATTACCTGGTTTAAAGCGGGTTCGGCATTGAATGCGTTGAATTAACAATGAGGAATGGGAGCCTTCTTTTTATGGAGGGCTCTCAATATTTATTATGACTGCTAATAACGACAATACGCTGGATCAAGAGCACGCGCAGCAACCCAAGATGGTGACTGTGGAGATTGATGGGAAGCCCCATCAGGTTCCTGCTGGCATTACCTTGATGAAGGCCTTGTGGTATACGGGCCAAGAGGTCACTCGTGGGGCTGGATGTCTTGGCGGATTTTGTGGGGCTTGTGGGACCTACTATCGGACGAAGGATGATCCCAAAGTCAAAACCTGCTTGGCCTGTTCGCATGCAGTCGAAGATGGAATGTCGTTTTCCTTTGCCCCGTCGTTTCCGGCTCGCAAAGCCACGTATGATTTGAATGTACTTGAAAACCCCAAGCAAGACTTATTCGAACTCTATCCGGAAACGCCGTTATGTCGGAATTGTAATGCATGCACTGAAGCTTGCCCGCAAAATATCGATGTGCGGGAGGGTGTATGGAAAGCCGTGTTTGGTGATTTTAAGACGGTGTCGGAAACATTTATGGATTGCGTGATGTGTGGCATGTGCGCACCCGTGTGTATCGCCGATATTGCCCCAAGTTTGGTCGCCGTGTATGCCAGTCGCGCGTATGGGGTGCGCGAAATGGAAAAGCCGCCTGGTCTCGCTGATCGAATTAAAGCGATTGAAGATGGACAATATCAGGAAGATTGGAATCGCGTCTTGAATATGACCGATGCCGAATTGCAGCAAGCCTCAGCGAACATTCAATAAGGAGGAGTACCTTTTTAAGTCATGGACATTCACGCACTTCATGAGGTGGTCCACACTTCCCGCGATGCTCGTCGCACGCATATCCTTCCCAAGTTGAGTCCAGCCGAGCGCGATACCCTTATAAAAAAATATCATCCTGATCATCGAGAAGCCGCGTATCGCCCTGTAGTATTTGGTCCCAACAAAGGGGATTTGACTGTTCGCGAACTGGCCTCCGTGTTGGAAGGGGATAGTCCTATTCCCACCGATCTGCCATTGGAGCCTGACCATACTGTCGATGTGTTGGTGGTCGGTGGTGGTGGTGCGGGTTGCGCTGCAGCGCTGCATGCGCATGCGGAAGGGGCAAAGGTCTTGCTCGCGACCAAATTGCGACTGGCTGATTCCAATTCCGTCATGGCTCAAGGCGGCATGCAAATCGCGGTGGCTCCGAATGATTCACCGGTTCAGCATTTCCTCGATACTCTCAAGGGCGGTCATATGAAAAATGACCACGATCTCTTGAAGACCATGGTGGAAGAGGGGCCGTCCATTGCGAAATGGTTGCTGGAATTGGGCGTGTTGTTTGATCGAGATGCCGATGGCAATCTGCATGTGAAAAAAGGTGGAGGTAGTACCAAAGAGCGCCTGCTCACTTGTTCAGATTACACGGGCCTTGAAATTATGCGAGTGCTCAAGGATGAGGTGCTCAACCAAAAGATACAGCTTTTGGAATTCGCGGCAGCCGTGGAATTACTCAGTGATGAACAAGGGGCGTGTACTGGTGCAGTGCTCCAGGATTTAGATAACAAACGGTTCGTCGTCGTAGCCGCGAAGACTGTCATTTTGGCCACTGGCGGAATCGGACGTTTGCACATTCAAGGTTTCCCGACGAGTAATCATTATGGCGCGACTGGCGATGGTCTAGCGTTGGCGTATCGCATGGGGTCCCCACTCGTGCAAATTGATACGTTCCAATATCATCCTTCTGGTGGAGTCTATCCTGAACAACTCGTGGGCCAGCTTGTGACCGAGGGTATTCGGTCAGAAGGCGGACATTTGGTGAATGCCAAGGGCGATCGTTTTGTGAATGAGTTAGACACGCGAGATGTGGTGTCCTCCTCCATCATTCGAGAATGTGAAGAAGGTCGTGGTGTGCGAACCGCGACGGGTCGGGTGGGCGTCTGGTTGGATACCCCATTGCTCGAAGCAGAGCAGGGCGAAGGTACATTGGATAAACATTTTCCCGCGATGGTACGTCAATATGAGCGCTATGGTGTGGATATTCGAAAAGATCCGGTGTTGATCTATCCCACACTGCACTATCAAAACGGTGGCGTAAAGATCGACTCCAATAGTGAAACGCCGGTAAAGAATTTATTCGTGGCGGGCGAAACCTCTGGGGGGCTGCATGGCCGCAATCGACTGATGGGCAACTCGCTGTTAGATCTGATGGTCTTCGGCAAACGTTCTGGCATGACAGCGGGGGCGCGAGTCAAAACGGCGTCTCAAGGGAAATTGACCTTGAATCATTTACAACGATTCAGAGCCGAAGCGAAAAAGCATGGAGTCACCGGGCAAGTCACCTCACCGATGGTGTTGCCAGCCTATACGCGAATGCACACTGCGTGAAGAGTCGTTGGGCGAAATTTTTGGGTTACGGGACTGAAGTTCAGACTCATAACTGCTTTTCAAAAAAAATAAAGGAATGCTATGAACATTCACGAATTCCAAGCCAAACAATTATTTGCTCAATTCGGTATACCTGTGCCGAAGGGTAAAGAAATCAAAAATGCCCGTGCCGCCGAAAAATGGGCCGAGGCTCTTGAAACACCGGTGTATGTGGTGAAAGCGCAAATCCATGCTGGGGGACGTGGCAAAGCTGGTGGCGTGAAGATCACCAAAAATAAAGAGGAGGTGCCGGGGCTGGCACAAGAGCTCCTCGGGAAAACTCTGGTCACACATCAAACTGGACCCAAGGGCAGAAAAGTCCGCCGCTTGCTCATTGAGGAAGGCGCAGGAATCGCTAAAGAATTGTACCTCAGTTTGCTGATTGACCGAGACACCGGATGCCCGACCTTTATTGCCAGCACCGAAGGCGGAATGGAAATCGAAGAAGTCGCGGAAAAGACACCAGAAAAAGTGATTAAGGAAACCATTGATCCTGCTGTCGGGTTTCAAGCCTATAACGGGCGCAATCTCGCCTTTGCCTTAGGCTTACCCACACTCGAAAAGGCGGTGGTCAATTCGTTCATTCACATGCTTGGAAATTTGTATCGTCTATTTATGGAAAAAGATGCGTCAATGGTGGAGATCAATCCCCTCGTGATTACCACGGATAAAACGCTGATCGCACTTGATGGAAAAGTTTCTTTCGATGATAACGCGCTGTTTAAACATCCTGACATCCAAGCCTTTCGCGATCTGCATGAAGAAGAGCCCTTGGAAGTTGAGGCAGGAAAGCACAATCTCAATTACGTGAAATTAGATGGGGATATTGGGTGCATGGTCAATGGCGCAGGTTTGGCTATGGCGACGATGGATCTCATTAAACTTGCTGGCGCGGAACCCGCGAACTTTTTGGACGTCGGCGGCGGAGCGACCAAAGAAACCGTGGCCGCAGGGTTTAGAATTTTGCTCAAAGATAAAAAAGTGAAAGGTATTTTCATTAATATCTTCGGTGGTATCGTTCGGTGCGAGCGCATTGCCAATGGCGTCATTGAAGCGTCAAAGGAAGTTGGGATTAAATTGCCAGTCGTCGTTCGTCTTCAAGGCACCAATGCCGAAGAAGGACGCAAGCTCCTGCAGGAGTCTGGCTTAAAGGTGGAGGTTGCGACAGATCTGTGGGAAGCCGCACAAAAGATTGTGGCGATGAGGGGCAAAAAGAAAAAGTCATCGTAGTTCCTGATAATTTTTGAAAGGTAAACTGGAATGAGCATCTTAGTTAATAAATCAACGAGAGTGGTGGTTCAAGGCATTACAGGAAAAGAAGGGTCATTTCATGCGACTCAATGTAAGGCCTATGGAACACAGATTGTGGCTGGTGTGACGCCTGGGAAAGCTGGACAAGAAGTCGAAGGTATTCCTGTGTTTAACACCGTGCGTGAAGCCGTCAAAAAGACCGAAGCCACCACGTCGTTGATTTTTGTGCCGCCGCAATTTGCGGCTGATGCCATTCTTGAAGCGGCAGATGCTGGGATCTGGTTAGTGATCTGTATTACCGAAGGTATTCCAGTCAATGAAATGGTGCGCGTGAAGCGAGCGTTGGCCAGCACCCAAACTCGATTCATTGGTCCCAATTGTCCGGGGATCATCACGGCTGATGAATGCAAGATTGGCATCATGCCAGGCTTCATTCACAAAAAAGGCAAAGTGGGTGTGATTTCTCGCAGTGGAACCCTGACCTATGAAGCCGTGAATCAGCTCACCAATCTTGGCCTTGGTGAAACGACTTGCGTAGGAATCGGCGGCGACCCCATTATTGGGACAGGCTATATCGATCTTCTCCAAATGTTTGAACAAGACGATGAGACCGAAGCCGTGGTCATGATTGGTGAAATCGGTGGTGACGCCGAAGAGAAAGCCGCAGCCTTTATCAAAAAAGAAATGTCGAAACCTGTCATTGGTTTCATTGCCGGAATTACTGCACCCCCAGGACGACGCATGGGCCATGCAGGAGCCATTATCACCGGAGGCAAAGGTACCGCCACAGAAAAAATGGCTGCCCTTGAAGCGGCTGGTGTAAGAGTCGTCAAAAATCCCGCAGAAATTGGTGAAACGGTGAAATTAGCTTTGGGGTGATCGTTCAGGTTTTCTGGATACTTCTTTCAATTGACCCGAAGTTCTGCTCCTCTATCCTGGCTGAAAGGTCAGCAGGATCTTCCAGCGCTCTCATTGTTTTAAAATAACGAATACCGCTGTGGTTCCTTGAACTTCATCAGAAGGTTGCGGTAGTTGTCATATTCGCACCGTGGAATGGCGAGGATTATTCCACTCACTCATCTACGTCGCGCAATCGTGAGGAGGGTTTCTCAATGCCCCGTAAATATATAGCCTTTGATATTGAAACGGCCAAAATTCTTCCAGAAAATTTTGGCGACTTACATGATCATCGTCCGCTTGGCATTACCTGTATGGCAACCTGGTGTAGTGATGAACCCTCGGCAGTGACGTTTCATTCAAAAAATGCAGATGGATCTCCTGCCCTACAAATGACCCCGGAAGATGTCGCAGCCTTTGTGGAGCATCTCAAAACTAAATTGCAGGAGGGCTATACCATCGTTTCGCATAATGGACTTGGATTTGATTTTGTAATTGTGGCGGAAGAGTCAGGCCGATTAGATGATTGCCGAAATTTGGCTGTGGGTCATGTGGACATGATGTTTCATTTCTTCTGTGGAAAAGGATTCCCCATCAAACTCAATGCCGCAGCCAAGGCCATTGGAGTGAGTAAACCAGCCAATGTTGATGGCTCGGTTGCGCCACAATTGTGGAAAGATGGGGATTGCCAAACGGTGTTGGATTATGTAGCACAAGATTGTCGGCTCACATTGGATGTGGCCGAAGCCAGCGAACAAGCGAAAAAAATTAGTTGGATCACCGGTCGGGGATCCAAATCTCATTTCGAATTGCCTGATGGATGGTTGACGGTGGAAGAAGCCACAAAGTTGCCTCTGCCGGATACCTCCTGGATGGACACCCCATGGCCACGATCAAAGTTTACCAATTGGTTGTGAGCCGTGTGGATGTGTATGTGATTGGGTGAATCATCACGTTCCAAGGAAAAGAAAGGAAAAACCATGTCGTTATTAATTGGTAAAAATTCAGTAGTCAGCGTGCATTATAAGCTCACGGACGATGCCGGAAAGGTCTTGGATAGTTCAGATGGCGCTGAACCGTTGGCCTATTTACACGGGGCGGGCAATATCGTTCCTGGACTTGAAAAGGCATTAGTGGGAAAAGGCGCCGGGGAATCGCTGCAAGTCAAAGTGGCGCCTGCCGAGGGCTATGGAGAGCTTGACCCCAATGGCGTGAAAGTCATTGAACGAGCGGCGTTCGAGGGTGTCGATGTCGTTGAAGCGGGGATGTCGTTTGAGGCCAATGCTCCTGATGGTACTTCGCAGCATATTGTCGTCACCAAAGTGGATGGCGATGAGATCACCATCGATTTGAATCACCCCTTAGCCGGCGTGACGTTAAATTTTGATATCCAAATCGTCAGCGTACGGGAAGCCACAAAAGAAGAACTCGAACATGGTCACACCCATGAAGGCGGCCATGCGCATTAGATCGTGTGGGATGTCGAATGGATATTGTTAATGAGCCAACAAAAGAATATATCTTAATCCTGTGAACCAATAACGGAATCGTCGCGAGTGAGCAACTTAGATATATTGGGTCCAAACAAAAAGAGAGGTGCCTATGGGTACGGCGACTGACAAGTTACTTGAAGAGGCCTTATTGCTTCCGGCTGATGAACGTGCAAGCTTGGTGGAAAGGATACTCCAGAGCCTGAATCTGCCAACTGAGGCTGAGATTACTCGGTTGTGGGGAGAAGAAGCAGAGCGGCGTGTTTCGGAGCTTGAGGCAGGTAAGGTTGCGGCCATTCCCGGTGAGCAGGTTTTCACAAAGCTTCGAGCAAAGTATCAGAAGTGAAATTCACCTTTCATCCTGAGGCAGAAACCGAATTTGAGCAGGTTGTTGCCTATTATGAGGCCAAACAGAGCGGCCTCGGCCTTGAGCTTGCTGATGAGGTTTTAGTGTCCATTGCCAGGATTCTCGATTATCCCAAGGCTGGGTCATCTTTTTCCAAGAACACAAGGCGGTGCCTGACCAAACGCTTTCCCTATGGGATCATCTATCAGATTCATCAGGATACCGTGCGGATTATAGCCATCGCTCATTTGAGTCGCCGTCCAGAATATTGGCAGGAGAGGGTGCAGTAGAACTAGTCGTTGACTTTAAAGTGTGAAAGGAAATAAGTATGGTCACACTCATGAAGGCGGCCATGCGCATTAGTATGACCGCCAAGACACTTCCCTAAGTGACTGATGTGACGTGAGACCTCTCCATGAAAGAGTGGTTACACGTTCAATGGAGGATATGATGGGCAACTTAACCCCGAGCCAGCAATCGATGGTTGAAGTCTTTCAACAGCATATGAATGCTGAAATGGCCGGTGATCTTGAAGGCACCATGGCCACGATGACCGACGCGCCTCATCTTCATAACATACCCGTGAAGATGGGTGGCGTAGGCCGTGAAGGAGTGCGTCAATTTTATGCCAACCACCTCATTGGAAAATTCTTTCCACCAGATGTCGAATTCATCAACGTGTCTCGTACTATTGGTGAAGAGCAACTGGTGGAAGAAAATGTGATCAAGTTTACGCACACCATGACAATGGATTGGATGCTTCCAGAAGTCCCTCCCACTGGCCGCCGTGTGGAAGTAGCCGTGGTAGTGATTGTTAAATTTGAAAATGGCAAAGTGGCTCACGAGCATATCTATTGGGATCAAGCATCCGTACTCGTGCAGCTCGGACTACTCGATCCATCTGGCTTGCCAGTAAGTGGCAGCGACAGTGCACGCAAGATACTCGACCCGAACCTCTCAACACACGATATGTAATCTTGTGGCTCATCGCCGCCACAAAATTCAATTTATAGGTTTACTAAGAGAGTGTTGCATTGGGGAATGGTTAAGGGTATTAGTCAACCAAAGATTTGACCCGTCGCCTGACCCGTCGCCCGTTGCCGTATCGTGATCTACAAGCACGTGGCGTAACATTTACCACCCCACCAGAAAAGCAAGAATGGGGCGGCTCGCTAGCACATTTCACAGCCCCGGATGGCAATGTGCTAACATTATCTGGTTAGTTGATGGCTACCCCGCTATGCGATCCACCCTGTGTTATTGCAAGGCCTGCCTCCTTATTCATTAGGACGATGAACGGATCGACTCAACAGTCAATACGAAGTAGTGCCGCTGCCGATCGAGTGGTTTCGCTGGGTTCTGGTCTGGCGGCTATTCCCGAACGCCTTCTTCTTGCCCACGCGCGCGGTGAAGTTCTTTTCATCGCTGGTGCTGGCATATCGCAGTCAGCAGGTCTGCCAGACTTTCGCGAACTCGTACTCAAAGTTTACGCGAAGATTGATCCGTCAGTTTATGAACTTATCTCCAGCATCCCGCGTGTAGCCTGCAATCAATGGAGTTTGGATTTATCGGGCTTGAACAATCAACAAGCAGCAGAGGTCAACCGGTTTATCGGTAGAGATTATGACGTGGTATTGGGAATGCTTGAACGTCGAATGGACGGGAAATCAGATGGCAATAGTTCCGTTAGGCAAGCAGTAGCAAGTGAACTTCGTGTTTCTGGTCAGCATACATCGTCGATTCACCAAGCATTGATGCGCCTCGCCGACCGCGGAGGAGCGGTAACGATCGTAACGACTAACTTCGACCTATTGCTTGAGGCTGCCGCGAAGAAAGTGCGTCCACCGATTCAAGCATATGCCCTCGGAGGAATTCCGAGGCCTGGACGCAGCAACAATTTTGCTGGCGTTCTTCATATCCATGGTGCATTGGACCCTGATCCGGCCAGAACCTCGGATTTGATTGTGACCGATCAGGACTTTGGGGAGTTTTATCTTCGAAGGCGCGTCGTGCCAGATTTCATCTACGACGCAGCGCGGTTGTTCAACCTTGTCCTCGTTGGGTACAGCGCAAACGATCCGCCGATGAGATATCTTTTAAACGCCGTTGCTGCAGATGGCACGCGATTTGATGATCTCAAGGAACGTTTCACCTTCGTGGGAACCAGCGAACCTGATCCCGTTGGCCTAGAAGACTGGAAGGGCCGTGGAATTACGCCCATACCTTACGATGCGACAGGTGATCATTCGTCGCTTCTCGATAGCTTGGAGCGATGGGCAGCTTTGTCAGCAATCAACGGCAAGAGAAGCTTCATTGATGCCGAGGTGAAGCGCATTGTTGGAACGAATCGTGGAACCGCGAGTGATGCTGACCGTGATCTCTTTGATCATCTGATTCGCCGTAGCGCTTCTAATGAGTGTATAAACCTTTCTGCGCTGGCATCTAAAAAGAAGGCAGATCTTGGTTGGCTTGACGCTATCGTTGAGATCGTTACAGAAAACGATTGGGAACGCCGCTGATGAGACTGCGCTGGGCGAATCTCAATGAGCAAGATCGTGCGGCCGTTAGTGCCACGGTTGCGTTTTTGAATGGTCGGCTCGAAGATCGTGCAACAATTGATTGGGCACTAGGGCTTAAGCCGAATGACACAGTCAAGCGTTTTGCGCTGCTCGAACTTATAGACGGCCTAGGTAGACGAAAGATAAAGGAGCCTTGGCAGTTCGCATGGAGGCTAATCGAAGAAAGCTGGAACAATGTGGCCGTTGAAGATTACGCTTCAACCGCCGTATATGGTGCTCAGCGTCGTTTGCGCGCGGGAGATAAATCTGGATCCCTTGTCACGGAAATTGTTGAACTTGTCGCGCCACGAATTAAGGTCGAGCCGTTTTCAAGGCTAGGTCTGTATTTCCAAAAACCATCAAAACGTCCGAAAAAGGTTGGTGACCTATTCTCGACAGGTCTGACAAGCGGAAGCATCGTTGATCCTGGCCTGCTGAATTTTGAAGTCTTGACCGACCCGTCCTTCCTCGCATCCTTGGCTCATGCCCTAGATGCCGCGGTTGTTAACGGGCTTGATATCGCTCGGCGAATCGGTTGTGAAGGGGAGCGCCACCTCTGGCAGCTTGGACAGCTCAATCGTGTTTACTACGTGCCGGTTGCTGAACGTCCTGACGAACAGGAGCCTGATGAGTTTCATCGAGGAATTGCACCATCAGTAAAACTTTTGTACGCGGTAGTCTTGAGGCTTGTCAGTATCGATCTTCCTAGGGCGCTTGACTTTGTTTGCCGATGGAAGTTGCTAGGCTCGCCGGTTTACTTGAGGCTCTGGGCTGCACTATCTCGGGATCCACTAATTACACCAGCGAATGAAGTGGGTGCCTTTTTGCTATCATTTGATGATAGGCGTTTTTGGGACCTTCACGATTTTCCTGAGATCACTGAACTACGCGCGAAGCGCTTCAGCGAATTCGACCCACAAGATCAAATCGCGCTCATGGCCCGTATTCGTAAACTCCCTCCCCGCAATCGATGGCCGAGAAAAGCTGACCTGCAAGAAATCAAGAGTGCCTAGCTCTACTGTGCGGTTCGAGAGCTGAAGCGAATTGAGATCGCTGGTGGCACGTTGCCGCAACGTGACAAGGCTTGGGTGGATGGGAGGATAATTGAGTACCCTGAGTTGATTCAAATGACTCGGTTAGACGAGGGCTTTCTTGACTCTCCGAAGGCGCGCCTAGTCCCACCGGACCCGGACAATCGATATGATTTGATTGAGGGGGAGGAGCGTTTGAAGGCTTTGGAAACTGCCCTCACGTCGGTGCGTAGGGGATGGGATGAGGATCCTGCCAGGCGTGCAAGGGATTGGATTGGGATGCAGGAAAATTTCGTTAAGGTACTTCTCGATTTTGAATCTATTCCAGAGGACCGCCTTGGGTTTCCAAGAGTCTGGGAGCGGTTTGGATGGGAAAATTTACCCGTCGTTGGCCAAGACGAAGATGCGAAAGGGCATGATCCACAGTCGGAGTGCGCTCGGGTTTTGTCGCTCCTTGCTAAATTGCCGGAAGACACAGTCCGGGAAGCCATTGATGGAATTTCAAATTGGCTGTCTGTTTGGGGAAAGAATGTCGTCCTTCAGCCTGGTGGACTTGGTGTCTGGCTTAAAGTTTGGCCTATCGCTGTTGAGATTACAAACGCCAACGAACCTGTTGAGGAAGAGGTCAGCTTCAACACGATTGGCCAATCTTTATATGATATCGAGCCGATGGGCCTCGATACGCTAAATACCCCAGCAGGAAAACTTGTCGGCGTCTTCTTGGCTGCGTGTCCAAACCTTCAAGAAAGCGATCGTCCATTCGATGACGTGATCGGCGCTCCTCGTTTGATGCGTGATGCTCTCATCGCTGTTACCGGTCGAGCAGGGTTGATTGCCCGGCATCTGATGATCGAAGAGTTGCCTTATTTTCGGAAGGCAGACCCAAATTGGACACATGAGCATCTCATCACGCCTCTAATCGTGGACAATGCGGAGACGATACCTCTTTGGCGTGCGATCGCGCGTCGAACCCATTTTACGGAAGTGCTTAAGATCATTGGGGATAGGATGACAGACCGTGCCACCGACCTGAAGCTTGACCGAAAACCCCGGTGCTCACTTGTTTTTAGCCTCATCATTGAATGTCTTCACTCGTTCCGTGAGCAACGGGAACCAGCGGTTCCATATGCACGCATCCAGCAGATGATCCGGTCGCTTGATGATGAAGTTCGTGCCCATGGAGCGAATGCGGTTCAACGTTTTCTGCGTGATGTTTCTGCACCGCGCCAGGGTGAGCAGGGGATGTTGTCACCAGAGCAACTCTTTCGAATGGCCGCTGTACCCTTTCTTCAACAGGTCTGGCCGCAGGAGCGCTCGCTGGTAACACCAGGTGTTAGTAAGGCGCTAGCCGATCTTCCTGCGACCGCGCAGGAGGCCTTTGCCGAAGCCGTGGATACTATCGAGCGCTTTCTTGTGCCCTTTGAATGTTGGTCTATGCTTGATTATGGGTTATATGGTGAACACGACGGCGAGCAAAAACTTTCGTGCATCGATAGTCACGCAAAGGCAACTGCCTTGTTACGCTTACTTAATCTGACGATCGGGACAGCTGAAGGGTCTGTGATCCCTCATGATTTAGCTGATGCGCTCGATCAAATTCGTAAGGTTGCACCTAGCCTAGCCGATGACCAAGTATTTCGTCGCTTGGCGACTGCCGCCCGTCGGGGATAATATGGGACGTAATTTGGGGCGGGTATGAATATTGGTTTCCAGTTTGGATTGCCCTCCACATTTGAATTTTAAAAACGGGCTCTGTTTTTTTGAGGGTTTCCCGCCTTCGGACGCGGCGGAGCCGCCTTGCCGAATCCGACTCTTTGGCGAAGACTGTTTGAGCGGAGCGAGTTTCTGAGCCATCTTGATTCGGTAAGGTGGCGGAGTTCACCCGTAGGGACGCGCACGGGCGGAAATGGTTTTGGGTCCTTTTGCCGAAACAAAAGGACCTCGTCTGCAGGGGCGAAACCCTGCATCTAATAATTCCCCAAGAGACCCATCTAGGAAACCTCCCTTAGGTAAAGAAATAGCCAATCTGGATTCCCGATGAAAAATGTCGGGAATGACTTGGGGGAAAATGTTCTGCTAATCCTGGCAAGAGCAGCCTGACATGTTGTCATTCAATTGTTCCCAAGGTACTATACAGACCATGAACCGGAATCTGTCAATGACTTTGGGACACCCCGCGACCGAATTTAGAGTATTTCCCATCGCTCTTGATAATGTTGGCCTCACCATATGCCCTATAATC
>JAQBUF010000110.1 GCA_027623995.1 Nitrospirota bacterium | reverse complement strand
GGCTTGGGGTCTTGGCTCTGGTCATCAGTCCTCCTTATTGAATGGAACCGTCATAATAACCAGTTACACTGTTAATCTTACACCCTCCTTGCACCCTCCGGATCAAACGCCTTCACAGGCGCACTAGCTGCACGATCTTATCGTGCCTCCGCCGATTCGCTTCAAGGCGCAGGAAGACGTTGTCTTCTTGAGGTATCTACCCCGTCCAGTGATGCAAAAGCAGAGGGCGGCATGAGATGCCGCAGCTACAAATTATTCATCCTTCACAAGACCAGAATCGTTGCGTACGTGAACGAAGGGCAAACCCACCACAAGATTCTTTTAAGAGGTTTTTGGAGTCAGACGTTACGACGAACAGCTCACGACGATATGCTTCCCCCAATCAGGAGGTGGAGCTGCATAGTCATTCATCTCAGGTTGGTCATCGAAGGGATGGCGAAGCAGTTCGAGCAGACGATCAATTTCGGAATAGTCTTGCTGTTCCGTGGCACGTTGAATGGCGACTTGGACGAGATAATTTCGTAAAATATATTTCGGATTGCAGGCATCCATACGAGCCTTACGATCGGCATCCACATTCTGCTCCTCTTTAAGTCTGGCTTGATAGCGCTCGGCCCACCAATCGAATCCTTCACGATCTAAGAATTGATCTCGGATCTCTGCGTTGGCAGCGGGATCATCCTGTTTATAATTCCCAAGTGCCCTGAAGAAATTCGTATAGTCCACATGGTTACTGTGCATCTGTGCAAACAAATCTCTTCGCAGTTTTTCGTCTTCCTCGCGGGATTCTTGCAATCCTAATTTACCTTGCATCAGGTCGGCGTAGGTCTTGAGCATGGTTTCTTCATACATTTCAGGAGCACCCACGACGGCAAATTCTTGAACCAACGGGGAGAGCGCCTGTGCCAACGCCCGAATATTCCAATACCCAATGTCTGGTTGATTTTGAAAAGAGTACCGCCCCTGATTGTCTGAATGGTTCGGGACGAAGGCTGGACTAAAGTCATCCATGAATCCATACGGACCATAGTCTAACGTCAAACCGAGAATCGACATGTTATCGGTGTTCATCACCCCATGCGCCCAACCCACCGCTTGCCAGTGCGCAATCATGACACCGGTTCTGCGCGCCACCTCTGCAAGAAATTGCTCGTATTTAGTCGCCTCATCAACCAAATGAGGAAAATGCCCGGCGATGACATAATCGGCTAGAGTCTTGAGATGGTCATGTTGCTTCCGATAGAAAAACACTTCAAAACTTCCAAACCGCACATGGGTCGGTGCCATGCGAATGAGCATCGCCCCAGGCTCCGGTCGTTCGCGGAACACGCCTTCATCCCCGCCAATAATACACAGCGAACGTGTGGTGGGAATACCCAAGCCATGCATGGCTTCGCCACACAAATACTCGCGAATCGTTGATCGCAAGACTGCACGGCCATCACCATCACGCGAGAAACGTGTCATCCCCGCGCCCTTTAATTGCAAATCCCATTTCTCGCCACGACTATTTCGCACCTCCCCAAGCAAGATGGCTCGGCCATCCCCAAGCTGCGGCGCATAATGGCCAAACTGATGTCCAGCATAGAGCATGGCAATCGGGTCGCTCCCGGGCAAAAGAAGCTTCCCGCCAAAGGCTTCATGAAACTCTGAACGCTTGGCTTCATCAGGATCGAGGTCAATTAAATCGGCAGCAGGAGGATTCACACTCACTAAGTGGGTTTTTTGAAAGGCCGTGGGCATAACTCGTTCAAAAAACACTTCTGGCAAGCGGGTATAAGTATTGTCGAAAGGCAATTCTTCAAGTGTTTTCATGAATCCATTATCTTCTAGCCTGGTTCGAGCCGCAAGTGAAGGTCTGTAGAGCGAGGGAGAAAAAGCAGTGTAGACACAACTCAGTCGAACTCATACACAGAAGGGTCAACACTCACGAGTAAATTTCTGTGCCGCCCCTTGCTGATTTCAGGCCTTCACAAATTTAAATCGCCACTCGCAAACGATCCAAACACCCGCCCCAACCTTCGTTGTGCTTGTCACGTGCCGCAACATCAGGGAACTGTTCATGGGTTAGGACCAGTTCGGTTTCTCCATCACGATTCCGAAATTCAACCGTGACTAAGGTGTCATGGGTGGCTCCAACTTCGGTGGCTCCACAACCACTGCCAGCTTCCCAAGCCCACGTAAACACAAGTTTGCTAGGAGCTGAAACTTCTTTATACGTACCACCCACAATGTGGGATTCACTATCCGGCGCCACCATATGAATTCGGTAGGCCCCGCCGACTCGTAGATCCACTTCGGCCTCTGGCGTCTTGAAATCATCGGTCGGGCCAAACCATTGCTTCAAGGCCTCTGGACTGGTCCAGGCTTTGAAGACTTCTTCGCGAGGGGCTTGATAGATCTTGGTGACCTGGAGAGTGGTTTGGCTGGTTTCTGTGAGATTGCCCATGAGGTGTTCTCCTTTGCTGGTAATGGCGAAAGATAGTGTTCCAATGAATCAAGCCGCTGCTCCCAAAACTTCTGCTGAGACACAAACCAATT
>JAQBUF010000008.1 GCA_027623995.1 Nitrospirota bacterium | reverse complement strand
TGGTGATGTCACTGCCAAGACCTATGCCGAGCTTTACTCCGAAAAATCAAGAGCCACTACATTTAGTAGGCGGGTGTGACAACCGGATAAGCACGGAGACGTCTATAAAAAACTTCATGATAAATTACCCAAGATCATGCGCCCAATGAAATTTTTTCTCAAGGCTTTGGTCTATATTTAGTCCAGGCAAGCCACACGTTGAAGTAAATATTTACCTCCAAGCACCGTCAAACTATTAGGATCCCGAAAAGTGTAATTGCCGCCAAGCTTCATAGACCACCACGGCCACGGCATTGCTTAAATTGAGACTACGACTATCGGGTTTCATGGGAATCCGCAATTGATGAGTGAGGGGCAAATCATCTAGAAAGGTCGCCGGGAGACCTCTGGTTTCTGGACCAAAAAATAGAGCATCACCCAGCTGAAAGGATACCTCATGGTAAGGATGTTGGCCCTTGGTCGTGATCCCAAAAATTCTTGGCGGTTTTCTGTTTTCGAGATAGGCTTCAAGATTTGCATGCACCACCATATTAGCCAATTCATGATAATCAAGCCCAGCTCGCCGCGCCTTTTTGTCATCAATTTTAAAACCTAAAGGGCGAATCAAATGCAGAGGAAACCCGGTATTGGCACAGAGCCGAATGATATTCCCGGCATTCTGAGGAATTTCTGGTTGATACAGGACGATGTCTAGCATAGGACGAGCGACGTTTCATTAGAATCAATGTCTGCACCCTACGAGATTCGAATTATGAGGATCAAATTAACCGAAGTGATATGTATGGGCCTGTTGAATATTTCATGTTCATTGCCCATAGATGCTTCAGGACGGCAACCGACATCAGCGAGAGGGAATGTTCAAAAAAGTTCGTCCAGCAAGGCCGCAGCCCTTTTGACGCGCGGAGCGTACCCTTAGTACGTGAGCACGGCAAAAGGGCGAGAACGCCGCTGGCGGCTTTTTTCAACATTCCCATGTATGTGGATCTAAGATCAATGCAAATGTACCACCGGACAGGAAGAACCGAACGGCGGCTACCATCAAGCCGCCGTCCGAGACTTATTCAATCCTTAGGCAGCAGTCTTTGCCATCATCTGGGCCTTTAATTCGGCAGGAAAAAAGGCGGAGTCAAAAAACAAGCGGGCATGCTTCACTTTCTCTCCTTCAAATTCCATCACCTCAACCATAGGAATGGTCGCTTGAAAGGGTGCAGTGACGTTCCAATCAAAAATATGCACTAATTTTTGACCTTCAACGACCACTTCACAGTTTTCGGTTGTAGATTCAAATGGACAACGATTCATAAAGTGGATGGCTTCATCCACGCTGTTCATTTCCATCATCGGACCTTTGAAGGAATAGTCTGCATGCAGACAAGCCCGAAAGGCGGCTTCGTCTTTTTCTTCCCAAGCTTTGGCCATGGCTTTGGCAACCTCAACAAGTGCGCTCATGCGTGTGCTCCTTTGTGAAATGTGGTAATAATAACCGACCGATTATGGCATCCCGGGACCACAACCATTTACTTGCATTTCGCAAGTAGTAAAATCATACTAACGATATTGATTGCATATCGCAAGTATTATTCCCTCAAGAAAAATCATGGCCCAAACCACTGAACATGCAAGCCGATCCTCTTGCCCACTCGCCTGCACCCTGGATGTGATTGGGGATCATTGGAGCTTGCTCGTGATCCGCGATCTCATGTTTCTGGGCCGCCATGAATATAAAGACATGCTCAACGCCGAAGAAGGCATTTCCACGAACATCTTGTCAGACCGGCTGAAACGGTTAGAGGCCGGAGGACTCATCGACTCTATTCCTCACCCAGAAAGCGGTCGGAGAAAGCTCTACTACCTTCTCCCAAAGGGCAAAGACTTGGTTCACGTCCTCACACATATGGCCCGCTGGGCGAACCAACACCTTTCGCCACTGGTCCGCATTCCCCCTGAAAAAAGGGCGCTCTTGGTCAACAAGCCGGACAAGTTGATTGAAATAACGTTGCAACAACTAGATGAATGGGAAAAGCAGTTTTTAAAAAAGAAGAATAAGAAAGGTTGAGATTCAAACTAGCAGGGATGAGTCCTGACCGGAAAATGTTGCGAGGTTAATGAGCCCCGCAACATTTTTTATATTTTTTTCCACTTCCACAAGGACACGGCTCATTCCGCCCGATCTTGGGCGATTCCCGCACCATGGTTTGAGTCGGATGCATGCTATCGGTGTAATACCACACCCCATCTCGCTTATGAAATTCGCTCATCTCATGATGCACCTTGGGGCCTTTATCGGCTTCATAGGTCGCCTTGAATTCCACAAGGCCCACGTCATCATCCGGCCCACCCTGTTGGGTTTGAATGATCTCTAACCCCTGCCAATGGGTGGACTCTGCCCATTCCCGACTCCCCACCATATCAATCTCTTGTTTCGACTCCGGATCGTGGGTCTTCTCAATAAATTCCATTTCAACTTGCGTATGGGCGGTATACCGCGCCCGCATGAGTTCCTCTGCAGTGTTGGGCTGTGTCTTTCCACGAATGAACGGCTCACAACAGTCGCTATACGCTGCACCACTTTGACACGGACATTGCATACCACACTCCCTTTGGATGAATTGAAAAATGTCGTACTCTTGTACGGCCTCACGACAGAGAAGTCAAAATTTGTGACAACTTAACGATACACCGAAAGGTACACGGAATCGGATTGTTTTCGCACCCATGGAAAGCGGAATAACATTCGAATTTGGCTCGAGTACTGGCCGATATTGGCTTGTTGCCAGAGGCCTCGTTCAAAATAATCTTTATTTTCAAGATCACTGACAAAGCCGGCAAAACGTGCGTCCGTAAAAAAACTGACCGCCCAACTGTTCGTCCACCTAGGGCGACAGTGCCTCACAAAGTCGTCCACTTGATAGAGCAGTGCTTGGGCCTTTTGTATATCAGTCATGATGGACTCGGCCGTGAGAAGAAAGAGTACGTCATGGTGCTGAGGAACATCGACGAGACCAATGGTCACCTCCAACCGACGGCAAGCCTCAGCATCAATCGCCAACACATCTGGCTTCCCAGAATCTCCCTTTGGGATAGCAATGGCCTGAGGAGCATCAGCTTTACAGATAAATCGTAAAGAAGGTGGAGGACATTCCCATTGGAGTTGAACCCCGTAGTTTTGAATATCCTCTAGTAACGATGGGATCCGATGATTAAGCACCAGCGTATCTTGAACCGACTCACCCGGCATCAATCGAATGCGTCTTGATCCAAAATTCCCAAGAAAGTTGAGTTGCTTAATTGGGGTTTGCTTAGCATCCATACGATACGCCAAAAGCCATTTCGAATCATTCGGAGGTGTCCAAGGCAAATCATGCACATCAACGGACAGGGGCTCCGAGCTGACATTGGTCACATGAATGTGAATATCATATTGCTGCGCTTGGGGCTTTTTCAGAAATACTTCCATGGCGAGAGGCAAGCGAGGTTCTTCTTCGGGCTCCTCTGAGTAACTGGTCGAAGTCACCATGAAAAACATGAAGAAGAGACAGGCAAGCAACAACATGGGTTTCATGAAATATCGGAAGAACATATTTGGTCCATGAAAAAGCAAAAAACCTTACTGCCCAAGAACGATGAGGCAAGATTGGGGCACTCAAAGTCGATGGTCAATCCCTCCCAACAGGCTGGGAGCTCAGATAGGCTCAATCAAGATTCAACCTTCCACTCCCTCAAGCCTCGACAGCTCCTACATTGCCTCGCTATGGTATACTACATCGATGGGCAGAGGGGAAAATTTTCTATGGCTTTTGCCAAAATTTTTCACCCAAGATTCTGATAGAAACCTCAGCATTCTATAGATCATACCATGACATGCTCAGAACCAAACTTCCAACGATAGGTCACCCTTATGAACATGCCAACGCTATTCCCATCTTTTACCCCGAAGCCTCAGGTTCTAGAAACACTCTCTCGCCCCATCAACGTATTCCTTGGAATCATGCTTCTCATGACACTACCCCTAACCACCTCGACCTATGCCGATGACACCCAAGTACCGCCTGAGCAGGAAATAGTGGATCAAGCCAATGCCGCATGGCTGGAGGGTGCCCCCAACCCAGCACTGGAAATTCTTGATCAAGGAATTACCTCCCATCCTGGTGCCCTGACCTTACAAAAATTACGCGGCGATATTCTCGCCACTGTGCGCCGAACCCAAGAGGCCATCACGGCCTATGATGCCGTACTCCAACACATGCCAGAAGCGTTGAATGTTCGATGGGCGAAATGGAGTGCCTTACTTCGATCAGGAAAAAGCGATCAAGCCATAGACGAATTTCAACGCATCGTCCGACTCGACACCTACAACCCTCTGGTGCCACTACGATTGGCGCAAGAACTTCGGAAAATCGATCGCTTAGAGGAATCAGTGGGGTGGTATAAAAAAGCCGTGGGACTGGCTCCGAACATGCCAGGATGGCGATTGGCCATGGCCCGCGCGCAATTCGATATTTTGGATGGCCGTGGCGCACGCGACGAAGTGAAACGCGTGTTGAAAATGGTAGACCCTAATTCACCCGAAGAGTTGGCGGCCCGGAATCTACTCGCAGTCGTCTATGGTGCAACCAAGGAACGAGGCCGACGATACCAGTACATCTTTACGCCAGAAGGCACGGCCGCCGAGCGGAAAGAATGGGCCTCTATTCGCGCGGACGCATGGAATCACTTTGATGCTGGCCGCTTTCAAGAAGCCGAACCGCTCTATCGAATAATTCTTGCTCTCAACCCCAGCGATTCCACAGCCACCCATGAGTTGGGAATGACCCTCATCGGGTTAGATCGATGCGAGGAAGCCATCAAAGTCCTCGATGTGATGCACACCATGAACCCCTCGGATGAAATCTATGCCGATACCATTTACCGAGTCGCCCGATGTCTCATGAAGACTGAAAAATGGACTGAGGCCCTCCTCTATTTTGAAGTGCTCCATGAAGCCGCAGTGGAATTTGAAGAAGCCACGAAAGAAGTACCACCAGAAGCCGACAAGCGATATCTTAATAAAGAAATGCTCTCGGGATGGATCGCCAAAGTAAAAGATCATCTCCCACGTCAGAAAGAGGTGAGAGATGATGCGAATGAGAAAATTCCCTTCGTAGACCCCACGAGCCAAGAAGCCACCACAGAAGAAGAACTCTTCCGCAAATTAGCGAGGGAGAAATTAAATCCTAGCAAAAAGGTCCACAGACGAGCTTCGCTCATGGGACGAGATGCCGATTTCAGCTTATTTCGATACGTCATTCCAGCCGACCACGTCATGCGGGATGACCTACCCACGGGCGCACATGACTTTATCCCTATCAACCCTGGGGACACGTACTCTCCCACACAACAAGAAATATATTTGGTGTTTGGGTTGGTCACGGCGTCTTTTGATGAAATCCCACTCAGCGTAGAGTGCCACCTGGAAACATCAAAAATTTCAGAAGATCAACCAGCCTTGGCCCAAGACCACATCGCCATGGCCATGAATGACCAAACCGGGTATTTCATCCTAACCCCGCCAGAAACCGGATGGCCTATTGGTCTCCACCGCTGCGGACTCTATGTCGGCAATGAAGTTTCCGCCTACACCCACACCGACGAAGTTCGGTTTCGAATCATGGAACCCACTCCAATGTCCTAGTCTCCCAAGTGTTCTGGGTTAAACATTCGTGCAGTGCCCCTTCGTGGTGAGCCCTGCCACTTGACTCAGGAAAGACTTGTCAATGGCTCTCTTGGGCATATCGCAAGACATGATCGAACCAAAAACGCCTATGTCTTTGATGAGGATCAAGGTACCCTTGCTGAAGGACAAGGTGCAAGCGGGTTATGAATGAAACGCGAAAAGAAAGTCCATTTCTATTTCCTTTTCACTCATTGGGTAAGGTGCTACAATTCAAACGAAACTCTAAGGTGTAGTGAAAACTTCCTGATAGTTTCAGTAACGGAAACTATGAGGGTGAACGGACATCGTGTTCTCAAGATTAATTTGACTTTCGAAATGGAGGCCTTCTCATGTCAGACTTAGCTGAAATCATGCGAAAAAACATCAAGTCTATTGCGGCTGATCGGTCTGCGATGGATGCAGCTCGTCGAATGCGGGATGAACGAATTGGTTCACTGTTCGTTGAAAAAAATGGTGACTATGTAGGCATCCTGACGGAGACCGATTTTGTGCGAAAAGCCGCAGCCGAAGGGAAAAATGTTTCAACGCTTTCTGTCGAAGATTTAATGAATCACCCAATCATAAGCATTGAATCCACGAAAACGGTACGGGATGCCATGAATAGGATGGGTGACTTTGGCGTTCGCCATTTGATGGTCACTGAAGCGGGAAAATTCGTTGGCCTGGTCTCCGTACGAGATATTCTATTGCATTTTAAAAGTGTCTCGGCACCGAGTTACGCCGAACCGAACATTACTCAAGACTAATTTCTCACAGGAAGCGTAGCGAAGCATTGACACTTGCCACCAAAACCCAAACTCCAACAAAGATCTCCGTGGCAAGACCACGGGGTCTTCAGAAGAATAGCAATCCCAATTCCTCAAGTGGTAACCACAGAGCAGGGCAAGTCTAAAAGATGAGAACCTTCTGCCTCCTGACTGGGGCTCATTGAAGGGAGTGCCTTGAACGGGAATTTCCTTTTCAATTCTTTTATGACTGCGAGGCGCATATCCCCATTGATGGCTTGCAACTCAATACGATCATCCCCGCCTGCCTTAAAAAATTCCAATCCCTTCTGTTTGCCTTCTGCCAAATAGTCGTTGGTCGCAACAATATATATTTGCTTCGGGTCTACAACATTTCCATCGATTTCCCAGTGGCCATGTTGGCGGGAAAGATTGGCAGACAATTGCAAAAACGCCCCAGTATCTTTGAGCCCCCTTCCCCTGGTAAGGAGCTGTTCCAACATATCGCCCTGTACCTTCAACTGCACAACCTCCCCCTCGTAAGGAAGAATGCGAAGTACATCGTATTGAGTGATCACACCCACATCCAAGACATCATCGATTCGAATCGACCCTGAGTTAAACACCCCGAGTTGTGCCTCAGCCTCAACTTGTAACGCATCGGCGATAATGGCTCCAAGTTCCGCTTGCTGAAATCGTACCGTAGATTCCCGCCCATCGAGCATTCGTGGAAGTTCGGCCACGGGCTCTCGTGGGACAAACCCTTGGGCCTCAAAGGCCTTGAACGCGACCTCCACCCATTTCTCGACTTCTTGGGTCGTGAGCATGTCGCTCCCCATTCTAGAATCAATAGGCACATACTCAGAGGTGATAGAAATATTTTTAGAACTGGGGGTGTAGCGTATTCGATGGATGTAGACAGATTTGGCGTTCGCGTCGGCCTTGGCAATGGGTGTATGGTTCGCCCCTCGGTGAAGAAGCCTATTGGTATGATCATGCCCGCCCACGACCAAGTCAATATCTGGGAATTGCTCGACCAATAATTGATCATCCACCACATCCAAATGCGTCATAGCCACGATGACATCTGCTCGTGGTTGTAAATACTCCAGCGCCT
This sequence comes from Nitrospirota bacterium, assembly GCA_027623995.1. Taxonomy (GTDB): domain Bacteria; phylum Nitrospirota; class Nitrospiria; order Nitrospirales; family UBA8639; genus Nitronereus. The sequence goes on along the minus strand of JAQBUF010000008.1, from coordinate 63,829 downwards.
GTTGCGTGGCTATGGCATAATTCTCGATAGAGGTATAAGTCTTCGCCTTGTCGCTAAGTTCTTGAATCGTGATTGAGAAAAACCCTACACGTAATTGATCGCCATGTGGCCCAATTACCGGAATGATTGTATAGGGAGTCGTTCCCGGCCACTCAACCCCATTATTTCTTTTGACATTCGTCGCTAACCATTGAAACTTGGCTTCCTGAAGACGCGCAAGCAATTCATCTTCGGAAAGATCAAACTCATGATTACCAAAGGTGGCAAGATCCAACCCCAAGGCATTGAGAACCGCGACCATATGCTGCCCATGAAGTCGTTGTCCCTGAACCTTTGCCGTACCGATAGCTGAAGGGCTAAGAAAATCTCCGGCCAATATCGCTAGTGTATTAGGATCATGGCGTTCCAAGTCTCTCAGTAAGTACGCCACTCGCGCCAATCCAGCCACCGACCCTTTACTGAGAGGTTCTATCTCATACACATCATTCATCTGAAGGAGGGTCACCTCAATAACGGAAGGCTCCGCAGTTGTCGATCCATGATGACCAAGGTCTTCATGCGCGCAGGCACTCACAAATACACAGAGAGTAATGAAATAAAACCGTATGGAGGTTAAACTTTTCGTGACAAGGTACATACAAAATCCATTTTGTTGAATATTCCTTGAGAGATTCTTTTGCTAATTATGTTCTGAGGTGCCATTCAACAAATCACAGTCCAACAAATTCAATTCCATCAAGGTAAAGCGGAAGCCATGAGAAACTTGCTCAGGTTGCAATTGGCGAAACCCAAGCTTCTCGTAAATACCGACGGCATTCGGAGAGGCATGCACGGTCAGGGTCAAGACATCCACTCTATTCTTCAGACAGCTTTCCAACCCTCGACGAAGAAGCTCTTTACTCAGACCTTGACGTTGATGAGGCACATTCACAAAGAGGAGCGAGAGATGACTATGATCTCGAATTTCAATAACCCCGATGATTTCATCGTTCAATACGGCCAGCAGAGCGAAGTGGTTCTCCTTGCCTCGAGCATGAAGAGCGTCTGGCTCAACATACCGCAAAAATTCTTCCTGTCCTTCAGATGAATAATGAGGCGCAATGTCCGGAAGGAAAACATCCTTGATCAACTCATGGACTTCAGGAATATCCTCGGGCATCAAGAATCGATAGGTCACTGGATCGTTCATGGTATAAGATTTATGGGTAGGGATAAGAGCCGGAAATCTTCAACCTAGACCCTGCGGCCTTATGGAAGTTCTCGAATTTGAATGGAATCGACCCGTTGTTGTGCCAACACGTCCGAGATAATCACGACCTTTTCCCCTGAGGCAAAATGTTCACGTTCTTTTAAAATCCTAAAGGCCGTTTGCAATGTTTTTTCAGGATCTGAGCTAAAATTGATTCTGAAGGGAAACACGCCTCGATTGAGCGTCATGGTCCGACGAGACTGACTCCCATTGGTAAAGGCATAAATGTTCGTGGAAAAAGGACGGCAATTGGAGACGAAATCGGCCATGATGCCTCTTCTGGTAATGACCACAATCCCTTTGGCCTGCAACCCTTCGGCGAGCTGGACCGCCGCGATGGCCAATTGCTGTTTGTCTTGTGTCGATCTTAATTGTTTCGCAAATTGCAAGCCTGGAATCGCTTCGGTTTTGATCGCAATTTTTCGCAGATGATCCACACATTTAATCGGATATTTCCCGACCGTGGTTTCTCCAGATAACATCACCGCATCGACTTCTTCATAAATCGCATTGGCCACGTCCGTCACTTCGGCGCGGGTGGGGATGGGATTTTGAATCATCGATTCCAGGAGATGGGTGGCGACAATCACGCGTTTTCCATATTCCGCGCAGAGCCGGACAATTCGGCGCTGCACATTCGGCAAATCCTCCAGATCAATTTCCGCGCCCAAATCTCCACGAGCCACCATAATGCCATCCGATTCCTGAATAATGTCTTCCAGGTTGCGAACCCCTTCCTGATCTTCAATTTTCGCAATGATTTTAATTCTTCCGGCTTTGCTACCCATGAGGTGTTTTAATTGCCGAATATCCTCAACCTCTCGAACGAAAGACAGGGCAATAAAATCCACATCTGCGGCCAAGCCAAACACAATATCTTTTTCGTCCTTGTGGGTAATCGCAGGAAGATTGACACGAATCCCTGGCAAATTGACATGGCGCTTGCTTTTCAAGATACCCCCATCAATCACACGGCACTGCATAAGGCGATCGTGTTTTTCCAACACCTCAAAATTGATCAACCCATTATCCACCGTAATTTTATCTCCCACATTCACGGTCTCGATTAAATCGGCATAGTTGATGTGAATAGAACTTTCTTCCACATCCTGAGACCCGCGCGCGGTGATGGACACAATAGAGCCTTGCTGTAAATCAAGATCGGCCACCAAATCCCCGGTCCGGATTTCAGGGCCTTGCGTGTCCAGGATAATCGGAATAGGAAATTTGACTTTTTTATTGAGCGTCTTGATATGTTTGATGACTTTCGCATGGGATTCGTGATCGCCATGAGACATGTTCAACCGAACAATGTTCATGCCGGCATCATACATTTTGCGCAACATTTCGTAAGATTCTGTCGCCGGTCCGATTGTGCAGATGATTCGTGTTTTTTGCATAAGTCCTTCCTGGGAAGATAACATCTCTCTAATCTTGGAGTTATTTCCATCATAGGTCAATGATGTTGAGGCCAGGGACCCTGACGAATAGGCAAAGATGCCATGACCTTCCAAGTCAGGCACTCAATATACAACAGAGCTCAAAAACATTAGGCGACAAAAATTATCGCGTTCGGCCGGTTGGCAACTAGAAAATGAGGTGAAGAATGAATGCAGAAGCGGAAACACTAGATTTCGTGACTATCCAGGGTCTCCTCTCCTATGGAGAGGCAATGGCTCAGCGTCCGCCCGTAGAGGGGGTGAAACTACCTCCCCTTCCAGCTTCATCGGAAGATCGCCCACAACGTGCACGAGAGGCCATGGCCGCAATCAGAGCGTTTGTCCAGGAGGCGCAAGGAGGCTTTGCCAATGCCGCAGCATACCGAAACGCAAGACACCAGCTGATTCAACAAGAATGCGGAGGAGATGATGTGGTGTTTTTCGCTGCTTGGAATCAGCTCCTCGCCCAAGGCGAGCTTTCGTCCTTAATGCGAGCGCCAATTGGAGCCACGCTCAAACCAACACGACGTCGCCCCGTAGCAATCGTACCACGCGACCAGATGACTCCGAATTTGGCTGAAGGTCGAATAGTGCTGGACATAGGAAACGACCTGTTTTGGCTGATGCCCAGGGATTTAAGCGACCGGACCATTTTTCTGACCATGCGACATGGAGTGTCGCAGATGGACAGTAAGACATTTCGTGTGGGGCGCCGGTTCAGCAACATTCTGGACCCTGAGCGGGGCATTCCCAAGGCTGAGACCATCGGAACCGCCCTTGCCAGGACGTTAGGCCTGGTAGGAAGACAACTGGATTTTCTCCACCTGCATAATTATCTGAATCCTGAATCCTTTATCCATATGGTGAGTAACAGTCCCAATACTCGTCAACTCTTTGAACGGGTGGTCGCTATCCTGTCCCCCGATACAGCCAAGGCGACGCAGCCCGTCATTGAATGTGCATTAGAATCACAAGACTTCGGATGGGCCACCGGTATTGAGAAAACCGTAGAAATAGAAGAAGCCGCCAAGGCCTTTGGAGTCGAGACGAAGACAGCCCAGCGCCTGATTAAACATCCGCTGTACAGTTATCCGGGAGGCCATTCGTTTTTTGAACTCTATGTGGAGTTGGTCGATGGGTTCCATCAATTAGGCCAGGCCCATCGGGGAAAAGTCCTATGTTTGTATACGCACAGCTCGACATTGCGGGCGCTCTTAATTTTTCTGGATCCTCGTCCGTTCAGTGAGGCCTTTTCAGAATTTGGAGCCTATAAGGAAGGACAGGACAACGTCGTGCTCCTGACCTTTGAGCATGGGCAATTATCAGGGTATTCCACCGCAGTCGGTCTTTCAGAGCGAGAACGAGCGGCCCGCGAGGCCTGGATGACGGTGGAACAAGACCGTCGCGGGAAGGTCACCCTGAAACCGCGTCAAATTCGGCGGCTCGTCGCCCTGGTTTCCGGTGGGGATTTTGCTGGAGCCGGTGCGGCCTTGAAGGAACTCCGCGTCACAGGGAACCGATTGGGCCTCGAAGTCTATTTCGTGCAACATGGATTTCTAGGCTTGGCGAACGATTGGATTGAGTTGGGGACAGAACAGGACACGCGTGGCATGAGCAATCACGCCAGCAGCCCGATTGGAAGTAGCCGGTTTGAAGATTTTAAAGATGAAGAGGTGCAACTAGCCGCCATACATCATCTCACACCGTACATGGAGGATGGGGCGTTAATCGTAATGGGAGGGGACGGAAGCATGCGTGGGGCTCGTGCCATCTATGAACGGTTTGGTGTACAGGTCGTCGGGATTCCAGGTTCGATCGACGACAACATCGCCGGAACCACGTCACTAGGGCTTCAATCAGCTGTATCCCTGGCCAACCAATCAATCGAGTCGTTGAAAGCGACGAGTGCGGCAATGGGGAGTGTGTTTTTCGTGGAGGTCATGGGGGCAGGATCAGGCCACCTGGCCTTAATGTGTGCCTACCAAGCACGCGCTGAGGGACTGTTGGTCAATGAACATCCCGATCCGGATGCCTATATCGAGGAGGTCATTCTGGGAACATTGAAGCAGACGTTGGGCGTCCGGAATAAAAGCCATATCATTATTGTCGCCGAGCGCACACCTCACCATCATCATCCAGAGGGCGGAGTCCATGGGCTGGTGGACTATGTTGCCAGTAGGATTTCCCAGTGGACTCACCTTCAAACACGATCTGGGCCTTACCCTCTCTCAGTGGCGACCAAGGCCACCATTCTAGGCCATACGCTACGAGGGGCTTCCCCTACTCCCATAGATAAAACCATGGCCCAACATTTAGCCTTCGAAGCCATTCGGCGTTTGGTTGAACAACCCGACCAAGTCATCGGATGCATGTTAGCCTACCGAGACTCGGGAACCATTCAGCCAATCCCCCTGCATGCCGTAGCACCAAAACCATTTAATTGGGAGCTGTTCGCTCGAATGCACGGAACTGAATTGGTCTAGGAGCCTGCCCATTTGTCGCACTGTGGAATTTCCCCCTGAGATTTTTTGTAGCTGCACGATCTAATCGTGCCTCCGCCGAGCCTCCTTCGCCGAATTGGTTACGAAGGCCGGAGTGACTATAGTATATTAACTTTCAAATAAGACACTTTAAGTTTGCCATTTTGTCTGAAGGTGGAATTCCTCAGGTGCATTTCTTTTGTAGCTGCACGATCTTATCGTGCCATCTTCGGACATTGTCATGGGTCGAGAAAGCAAATGAAGAGGCGGCATGAGATGCCGCAGCTACAAATTTAAAAAGATGAAAAATGGGGCAAAAAAAGGGACGCTTCACTTTTTTAATATGGGCACCTCTAAAAACCAGGAATTTTTCGTGAGGGCAAGGAAGCGGATCATACCGAATTTAGGGGTCTGGCAGCACAATACAGTCAGGTGAAAATAATCTTGTGGCATGAGGCTCCCCTCGTTGGTTATTTCGCCTCTCCTTTCGGGCGAAGCGCGTCGTCGAGTGTTTTGTGTAGCTGCAGCATCTCATGCTGCCTCTTCCTCGCATCAGGGGCCATTGTTCCGTTGGAAGAGGGCACGACCTGCCTGCGCGAAGCCGCTTCGGCGAAGGCTGGTAAGATCGTGCAGCTATACAAGAAAGACAGGGAGAGGAAGGTCCATATATTCAGAATTGGGTGGTGGTAGGGGTAGAACCATATATTGCGTATGATCCAAGGAAGCCGCGCGCGGAAAAACGGAGTGTATGGGCGGATACAGGAGGGTTTGAGCACGCGACCGACGCAGCCATCGCGGAAAAGGACGGTTTTTAGAGGTGCCCATATGTTAATTTTGGCGAATTAAGAGGAGAGAGAGGAAAAGGCTTTCTCAATCAGAATCTGCGCTTCCTCCTGAATCTGGTGGAGATGGTCCTCTCCTTTGAAACTTTCAGCGTAAATCTTATAGACATCTTCAGTGCCCGATGGGCGGGCGGCAAACCAACCGTTCTCAGTAATCACTTTGAGCCCCCCAATAGAGCTGTCATTGCCTGGCGCCGCCGTCAGGATCGCTTGTATTTTCTCTCCCGCGAGTTCGGAAGCCTGCACTTGTTGCGGCGAAAGCCGTTTGAGAATGGCCTTCTGCGCCGATGTGGCCGGAGCATCAATCCGTTCATAGACTGGAACTCCCAACTCGTTCGTGAGGTCAAGGTAGAGCTGACTAGGATCCCGCCCTGTTTTCGCCATCATTTCTGCGGCTAAAAGATCCAGAATGATGCCGTCTTTATCTGTGGTCCACACCGTTCCGTCACGACGAAGAAAGGACGCCCCAGCACTCTCTTCTCCCCCAAAGCCAAGGGACCCATCAAGAAGCCCATCGACAAACCATTTGAACCCCACCGGCACTTCAACGAGACGTCGTCCCAACTTGCCAGCGACTCGATCGATCATGCGACTACTCACGACTGTCTTTCCGATTGCCGAATCCGCGCTCCATTCCGAACGATGTGTAAAGAGATAAGAAATCGCCACGGCCAAATAGTGGTTGGGATTCATCAGCCCAGCACTGCGTGTGACGATTCCATGCCGATCGTGGTCGGTATCATTAGCAAAGGCGATGTCGAACCGATCTTTCAAGGCAATCAGTCCAGCCATGGCATACGGTGATGAGCAGTCCATTCGGATCTTCCCATCCCAGTCCACGCTCATGAAGCGAAAGGTCGGATCGACCGCATCATTCACCACGTTCACGTCGAAACCGTAACGCTCGCTGATAGGTCCCCAATACGCCACTCCTGCACCACCTAGCGGATCTACTCCAATGGCCAGTCGTGCGTTCCGAATCACCTCCATGTCTATCACGGCTCCAAGGTCGCCAACATAAGAGCCGACATAGTCATATCGGGATGTCGTCGCAGCGCGGAGGGCCTGTTCATACGAAATCCGCATGATCCCACGCAGGTCCTCGGCAAGGAATGCATTCGCACGTTCCTCGATCCAGTTGGTCACGTGCGTATCTGCGGGACCACCATGTGGAGGGTTATATTTGATGCCACCGTCTTCTGGAGGATTATGAGAGGGCGTAATCACCATACCGTCGGCAAGACCTGTTCGTCGCCCGCGATTGTATGTGAGGATGGCATGGGAGATAACCGGTGTTGGGGTATAGCCCTGCTCTCGATCGATCATCACCGCAAGCCCGTTTGCCGCCAGCACTTCGAGGGCACTGGCAAAAGCAGGCTCGGAAAGCGCGTGGGTGTCCATACCCAGGAAGAGCGGTCCGTCAATAGATTGTTGCTGACGATAGAGGCAGACGGCTTGGGTGATCGCGAGAATATGCGCTTCATTGAAGGAATTCTTGAAGGATGAGCCGCGATGTCCTGAGGTGCCGAATGTTACTCGTTGCTCGGGCACCGATGGATCTGGCCGACCTGCGTAATACGCTGTCACCAACTTGGGAATGTTCGCGAGCATGGAAGGCTCAGTTGGTTTCCCTGCGAGCGGACTCACATGCTTCATGCTGTCTCCTCCACATCGTCCATAAAGAATACTAGTCTTGATCGTAGGGTTAAGGGCGAAATAGTTGAACATCGCCTGACTTGCGCAACATCTTGTTCACCTCGTCAAGATGTAACTCTTCGCCAACGATCATCTCTCGCGCATATTCTTCCAACAGAACGGACTTTCCTTCGGAGACTTTCAGGAGTTCGTAATAGGAGGCGACAGCAACCTTCTCGTGCTCCAAGCTTTCCCGCAGGATATCTCCCACATCATGCTTCTCAGTTTCCAACAATGTCCCGATTTTCAGCGACGGGTGGCCTCCAAGTAAGGTGACCAGTTCCCCAGCTTTATGCGCATGGACGAGACTTTCGTCAGCGTTACTCTTCAGCCAAGACACGATAGGAATGCGGTTATAGCCATAGACCATAAGAGCGTAATGAGTATACCGTACGACTCCTGCCAACTCATGCTCCATAATCCGGTTGAGAATGCCAACCGCCTGTTGCGTTTCCTGATCGTTCATCTCAATGTCTCCTGTTTGAGGGAATATGAAAGTTAAAAAGACTTTTATTCCAAATAGGAAAATAGCGAAAGAAACAGTGGAGGGTCAAATAAACCTGGATGAGGTTTTGGACCATAACCCGTTATTTCTGCTCGAAAAATCCATAGCGCCTGGACAACCCTAAGTACAAAGGATACAGCGATACACTTAGGTGTATAATTTATTTGCAGGATGTGGCACTTGAAATTGCCCACTATCTTTTGGCCCGATGACCTGCTATGGTGATCTTACTTTATCGCGTTGGACCTAGCGATAAGGAAAAAATAATCAAGGTCCGTAACCGAGATTGTTTTGTCGAAGAGTTCATTCGGAAGTCAGCCCCTAACCGCATCAGTTTCGCGTCGACGGACCCCACCTTCCCCATTCGTTCTCTCTAAAACAAGACAGTGTCATTTTTTTTTAAAGGAGAAACCCCATGGGTTCAAAAATTTATGTTGGTGGATTACCGTATTCTGCGACCGAATCTGAAATTGAAGCTTTGTTCGGCGAACATGGCACCGTAGAATCCGCACGAGTAATCACGGACAAGTACACCGGCCAATCTCGCGGTTTCGGTTTTGTCGAAATGGCATCCCCAAGTGAGGCGGAAGCGGCCATTTCAGCGTTGCACTCCACAGAAATGGGTGGCCGTACCTTAACCGTGAACGAAGCCAAACCAATGGCCCCTCGCTCTGGCGGCAGTGGCGGCGGCTTTGGTGGTGGCGGTGGTGACCGAGGCGATCGAGGAGGCCGAGGAGGCCGGTTCTAATCGTCACGAGATAAGATCTTTAAAAGCGGAGCGGCTGGTGAAAAAACCAGCCGCTCCGCTTTTTTTGGGCCTGTTGACTTTTCATTTCAATTACCCAGAACAGATCCAGCCAAGAAAACTACGATAAACCAGCAATCACTCGAATTTCGTGCTTTCTACATTTCAGGCCAGGCTAAACTGGGGGCCGAACGCTACCCGATCCTCACGGAGAGCCACGAACCATGGTTCCGTACTGCGTAAGACATTGCCACGCAATGGATTCTCTTCAGGCGAAGACCGGACTCAAAGGGAAATATTCAGGGAATGTTGAAAAAAGCCGCCAGCGGCGTTCCCTGGCTTTGCCGAAACGGTTCGCACAGGCAATTGGTCGCCATTTTGCCGTGCTCACGTACTGAGAGTACGCTCCGCGCGTCAAAATAGCTGCGGCCTTGCTGGACGGACTTTTTTGAACATTCCCTCTCGCTGGTGTCGGTCGTCTGATCTGGAACATCTATGGGTCTTGGACCTTATTAATTCAACAGGCCAATCATTAAATTGAAAATACGGGTAGAGACCTTAAGCTTTCCTAAGAGAGCCAGGATATCCTAAAAACGGAAGGCCCTTAAAATGGATTTCATCACAATCCTGGGATATGTAGCTGGGGCATGTACCACCTCGGCGTTTCTTCCACAGGCCATAAAGATTGTCAAAACAAAGCATACGAAAGACCTCTCCTTGAGTATGTATTCCGTGTTAACCACAGGCGTGTCGCTGTGGTGTGTGTATGCCATCATCAACCATGATTGGCCCTTGGCCCTCGCGAATGCGGTAACCTTGTTCTTGGCTGGATGGATCCTCCTACTCAAAATTCGGTATGGGTAACCTCTGGATCTTGAATTCATAGCTATTCCCCAATATTCAAGTATGGCAGCGCGATGGCATTGATAGCTGTGCGTTTTGGCTTTCAGGTCGCCCAGGCATGGCAACCCCAGGTTAAATTGACAATGCCATTGATCCGATAGATCTACTAATGACAACTCATCGCATTTCCTTGCATCCATTTTTTTAATATCTGAGTTTTTGATGTACCATTCGGCCTTTCTCCACCTAATTTTCCACAGAAAACATCGGTCAGAAGCGATGACTATCACCAAAAGTTTGCTCTTTGTATGGGTTCTGGTTTTCCTTCCTCTCCCAGTAGACGGATCTGCACAAAAGGGGCTTGTGACCCATACCTTTGGCAATGCTCCCCATTGTAGTTTTCCCAACACCCTCGAACTCGAGGGCAAGCATCTCACCTTTGATGTATCAGCACTCCCTTCAAATACCACGATTTATCGGGCGGTCATCCGCATTCCCACAACCAACCTAAAATTTAACAATGTGCTTGAGCTGGTGCCTGTGGGCCTTGGACCCCACCCACTCAAGGCTTCGGCTCCTGATGACAAGCGTTTGGATGCGCTCTCTACGGTACAACAGTGGATTCAAGACACCACAACCAACAAAGGGTTGACCATTCAAGCCAACAATCAAAATATCAATTTACAACACGCCATACTCGAAGTCACCACGGTAGGCCACGTCGGAAACACCATTCCCACTATTTCCCATTTACGAGCAGAGCATCGCCAAGGCCAGACGTTTCTCACCTGGACAGAAGTCGAAGATATTGTGGGGCAGGATCATCCCCTCTTTGAAGATTGGGAACAATCCATTCTCAATGCCCGCAAAAAGCGGGATCTCTCCTATCGCATTTATGGCCATACCCAACCCATTACCTCGGCGACGATCCACGAGGCCACCCTCCTTCGCGAAATTCCCGAAGCCCTTTCTAGTTGGAATACATTGGCCATCCAAACCCTCGAGTTTCCTCCAGGCACCAAACGCTCTCCCCTATTGCCGGGCAAGGTTAAAATAGATCAGCGAATATCCCGTTTTGCAATACGCGAGGGCGAGGATCCCCTAGACAGGACGACAGGGTTGGCCGTTATCAGTGCAACGCGGGAACGTCAATATTACTATGCCCTTAGTGTGGCCATGGATGGGAAGGAGAACCTGAACCTGTTTGAAGAAGGACGCAATACCACCACGAAGATCAACGAAAGCCAAATGCGATTTCCCCAATTTGTGACCTTTAAGAAAGTCGCCCCAAAAAATCCAAAGAAAAAACGACGTCCACACATCCACATTCGCGTGGCGTGGCTAGAACCTCCCTATGTAATGGAACCCCGTGCCACCCAATTCTATTTCCTTCACTATCCCAAAGCCAAACAAGGAACGGCGGAAAACCCTGCCCCCCTCTATCTCTTTTTGAGCCAATATGGCGCAAGTTCTCGCGTCGTAGGCAATCCCAATTGGGTAGATAGCAAAACCATCCTCCACGATATGTATGGTATCGCGTTCGCGGAATCTGAAGATTCCTTTTGGGCTGGGATGCATCAAAGTGTGGGTACCTTGCGAAGCTATTCTGATGGGATCGTCATCAACCATGGCCAAAAACGCATTTTCACGACGATAGATTGGGCGTTCTGGTGCTTGATGGTCTGTGTGTAATCGCTTTTCAGTTAGGATTCCGGCTGATTGGGAGAATGTGCAAGGAGCGAATGGTGTGGAATCAAAAAAGGAAGGTGCTCATTCTCGGTGGGGGAGATCGTGTCGAACAAATAATTCACGAACTCAAGGGGGCTCGTTCCTCCCAATATGAACCGGTGGGAATTGTTGAAGAACACCTATCCATGTCTGGTCAACGAATTCATGGAGTTCCCGTGCTTGGTCTCAGAAAGGATCTTGCCGCAATCCTCAACAAAACAGCAGTGCGTGAGTTATTGATTGTTCTTCCGGGTAATAATTCGATGCGGCTTAATGAAATTATCTCTGACATTGAATGTTTAAAAGTGTCAGTGAAGATTCTTCCTGAATTCGGGCATTGCCTAGATGACCGAAATCTTGCAAGTTCCATTCGAGAGGTGGCCCCTGAAGACTTGCTCTTGAGGAAGCCCATTGGGACGAAGTCCGAGGCTGTCTATCAAATGGTTGCCAAAAAGCGGGTCTTGGTCACAGGGGCAGGAGGGTCCATTGGCTCTGAGCTCTGCCGACAATTGGTGGCCTTACAGCCTGAATCGGTCATCCTGTACGAGCGACATGAAAATAGTTTGTATATGATTGGCAAGGAACTGAGTGATCACGGATATACTTCAATCATTCATACCGTGGTTGGGGATATTACAGATGAGGGACGTTTGCGAGAGACGATGGAAGTATATCGTCCGCATATTGTGTTTCATGCGGCGGCGCATAAACACGTGCCGATGATGGAATTGAATCCGAGTGAGGCGATAAAAAATAATTGTTTTGGCACTCGGCTGACTGCGGAAGTGGCTGATCAAGTTGGGGTGGAACGATTTGTGCTGATATCCACCGATAAGGCGGTGAATCCTTCAAGTGTGATGGGTGCCACGAAACGTATTGCGGAACTCATGGTTCAGGACATCTCGACGAAGAGTCTGACTCGATTTTCAACGGTTCGATTTGGCAATGTGTTAGGCAGTAATGGCAGTGTGGTTCCTCGTTTCAAAGAACAAATTGAAGCCGGAGGGCCTGTGACCATTACGCATCCTGAAATTCGTCGCTACTTTATGCTGATTCCGGAGGCCGTGCATTTGGTGCTTCATGCCGCTTCTTTAGAGGAGCAAGGTGCGACCTATGTCTTGGACATGGGCGAGCAGATCAAGCTCATTGATCTTGCAAGAAACCTTATTCGACTTTCAGGCTATGTTCCTGATCAAGACATTCCCATCACCTTTATCGGGTTGCGACCTGGGGAAAAGCTCTATGAAGAATTAGTCGGAGAACATGAATCAGCTGAACCGGCACTAGTCGATAAAGTGCTTAAACTCACAACTCGACCTACCCCCAGTGAATTATTATTGGTCAGGCAGCTGAGTAAGGGTAATGAGGTGGAGATAATGAAAAACCCTTCTATGACCTTAAAACGTCTTCGAGAGTTCATGGCGAAAGTGCAGTCTTCTGAAATTCAGCCTCAGCCTTGGCCATCGTTTTTCAGGGTTTCCCGACAGGAATCATTGACCTCTCGATTCCATCGTTTGTAGGTAAACGAATCATCCATGGTTTATTCATCTTTAGGTCCTTAAAAATCTGGTTGATTTGAAGAAGGGTCTTCTGAGTCGCGGCCCAAAAAATGGAGAGGGGTTTTTTCATATCTCGACCTTTCAGAACGTGAAATATTTCAATGTGTTACGAGCTTGATGGAGGGAAATGGCCTACTTCTTGACAGGAGAAAATTCTGTTGTTATCTTCGCCGAGTTTTGGGTAATTTAGGTTTCTTTACGTGCAGAGAGTAACATAAAAATTGGTACAGAAATTGGGGACAGGATAATATGGTCTCCATGGTGTCTATGGCCTGCTTAGTCATGATGGATTTTTTATCAAAAGGAGGAATGCATGAAGAAGTTTTTAATGTTATGTAGTTTGTTGACAGCGTTTGCTTTTCTGGGTGGTGATTTTGCCTTTGCTGGTGCTGAAAAAGATCCGTTGAAGCCACGTGTGCCAACGTCAGATCGTGGTACAGCCAAAAAGATGAAAGCTCCGTTTGGAAAATTGGAAGATGCACCAGCAGACATCATTGCTGAAGGCAAAAAGATTTTTGAAGGAAAGGGTACTTGTGTGAATTGCCATGGTAAAGATGGTAATGGCCAAGGCCCTGCTGGTAAAGTGTTAAATCCAGGTCCACGTGATTTCACCAACTGCAAATTCCACAAGAAACGGAAAGATGGTGAATTAATGTGGATCCTGCAAAATGGCAGTGCCGGTACTGGAATGGTGGCCATGATTCCAGCCACTATTACTGAAGAAGAAGGCTGGAAAGTGATTGCGTACGAACGGAGTTTCTGCAAGAAGTAAGTGCTCAATGTTCAGAACCTCTTCATAATAGAGGGGAAGTTGAATTTTGATGGAGCCCCGTTTAGGCTGAGCCTAAACGGGGCTTCTTCCTTTGGTGATGGGTTGAAATGGTGCGAAGGACTATATCTGAGAATATTCATGGGGGTAGGGCGATTTCGTATGGCATCGTACTTTGTTTCTTGCTCACTCCTCTGTGGGCACCGCTCTTTGCTCAAGAAGTCGAACCCTTGCGACCCAGGATTCCGGTGGCAGAGCGGTCTGCCGCCAGGGCCATAGTTCCGCCCTTTGGATCAACCAAGGCGGCTCATCCCAATATCATTGCCGAAGGCAAAGCCCTCTATGAGGGAAAAGGTACCTGTGTCAGTTGCCATGGGGAATTTGGCTTGGGAGATGGTGCGGTAGGTCGACAGCTCAAGCCAGGCCCTCGAAACTTTACGAATTGTCGCTTTCATGCACGACGGCGTGACGGGGAGTTGTTCTGGATTCTCAAAAATGGAAGCCCTGGGACGGGCATGGTCCCCATGATTCCCGTGACGATTACGGAAGATGAGGCTTGGAAAATCTTGGCGTACGAGCGGAGTTTCTGTGAGCGATGGCAACGATAGCCCATCCTGTTCTGGTGTGGGCACTGAAAATTTTAAGTTGCGTAGAATGAGGTCTCTCTCGGGTTTCACTGAATAGCTCACAACGTCCCTTACCTAGCCATTTTTTGTAAAGTTGACACCCAGGAATGGCGTTGACTAGACTTCCTAAATAGTAGAGAAGACCGGGCTCAGGATGGGCATTATTAGTTGAGGAGAAATACATGGGTAAAAAGCGAACAGTGGCAGAAGATTTGGAAACGTTAAAGAAAAAAGTGACTGAAGGCCGTGCCAAAAGCGAAAACGCCGAGGGGGATGAAAGTTTGCGAAATCTTCACAAACATCTCAAACGCGCGCAACGCAAGGTTAGTTCTCAGGCGGCGCGAATCGCCCAAGCCGCAGGGAAAAAGAAGGCCGCTGCCTAAGTTCGGGGCGGATACAGAAGTACAGGAGGGCTGACGTTGGCCCAATTTGAGGTGCCTGAAAGGGGAGTTGAGTTATGAGTGAAGATCTCAAGGCTTCTGCAGAAGAAGCGGAAGCTGAAAATTCTGAGTCTCTGGAGTCTGCTGATTCGGAGCAGGTTGTGACGGATGAAATGGTTGATGAAGTTGCTGAGTCCTTGATGGATGGGGACGTCGTCGCTTCAGCTGAGTCCGAACAGGCCGAAGGAGAAACAGAAGACGAGCAGGAATACGAGCTCGAAGAAGAAAAAGTTAAAGATGAGATCGACATTCAAATTGACTTGTTGCAAGACACTGATTGGGTTGTGCGACGTGAGGCCGTCATTACGCTGGGCGAAATGGCTGATGAGCGATGTGTGGAACCACTGGTTCGAGCACTGCGAGACGGTGACTGGCAGGTGAGGGAAGCCGCCGTGGAAGCCGTTGCCGAAGTGGGTACTCCAGCGGTGGATATGCTTGTTCGATATATCCGTGATTGGGAATCTCGGAAATATGTCATTCGGACGTTGGGTAAAATTAACGATGAGCGTGTTCTCGATCCGTTAATTTCCTATCTCAAAAGCGATGAGTTCAAAGATGATGCCACACGTGCCCTCGTTGATCTTGGAACCCCTGCTGTACCTAAACTAATTGAAGCACTCAATAGCCAAGACGATTTCGTCAAAAAACAATCAATTCTTGCTTTGGGAGACATTCAAGATCCTCAGGCTGTTGATCCACTCATTGCCTTGCTTCAGGACGAAGATTGGCTGGTCCGGTTGACTGCGGCGGCTTCATTAGAAAAAATTGGTGATCTCCGAGGACGGGCGGCCATTAAACCTTTGATGAAAGACCCAGATATGGTCGTACGAATGAGGATTGAACGAATTCTTGCTTCCTGGAAGAAAGACGGATCGAAGGTAAAGGAAGCCGAAGCAGCCAACGCCTAAAGAAGAAATCCCATGCGTAAAGCGTGACGAGTCATGCGTTGAAGGCTTTCTTTCATTCCTTGGAAATTAGGGAATCGAGTTCTTTCTGGGCTTCTTTGATTTTTTCCTGAGATACTTCCTGGCCTGAAGCCAATGATTGCTTGATGTCATTCAGCTTGGCCACAAGCCCATCAATCACGACTTGAGAGGTTTTCTTTCCCTGGATTCCTATCGCATTTTTCAAATGGCCAAGAGCCTCTTCAAGTTCTTCCGCAGCTTCCCCATACTCCCCATCTAAGATTTCAGCTTTCCCTTCAAGAAATCGAGACTTCGCTTCAAGAAATTCTTGTTTGAGATTTAACTGGCCTTCTTTTAATCCTAAGGTCCGTTCGACGACATCTTCCGACATTGTGCGTAAGGTTCGCTTGACGTTCTCTGGTGGTTGTTGGCCAACGTAAAACCCAGCCCAAAAAATTCCTCCTAAAAGAAGGAGTATACCGACAAACTTGATCATGATAGCTTCTCCCGAGCACGTAGTGGTTCAATACAGTCTCTGGGATTCTACTAAAGATTTGGCTTCTGAGAAAGTCTGACGCATATCAGGCTGAATTTCGAGTAATGCGTTAGTCAATCATGGCGAGTTGCGAGTGAAGAAATAAAAAAAAACCAGCCTCGGCTGGTCTTTTTTTATGGAAACACTATAGAGGATAGTGTCGCAAAAGTTTCGAAGGCCTTAACGCACTTGCTCTAATGGTTGCACTGGGCTTTTGATCGTGCGTTCCGAAGCATAAAACTCGCGGACATAATCTTTGAGCATGCGTCTGGCACTAAACCGTGGCGCATTGGTGCGGATAGCATTTTTCACAATCTTCACCCATCCATGTGGAATCCCATCCTGTTCACGCTGATAGTAGAGAGGAATGACTTCCTGCTCTAAGAGATGGAGCAGGGCCTCGGCATCATGACGGTCCTGAGCGGCTTCTTCCAATCTTTCGGTGGCAAAGGGAAAAGCCCAACCATTGGAACCATCATAGCCTTCTTTCCACCAACCATCCAACACGCTGAGATTGGGCACTCCGTTGAGGGCCGCCTTTTGACCACTGGTCCCACTTGCTTCGAGTGGTGGGCGGGGATTGTTCAGCCACACGTCGACTCCTTGGACAAGGAACTTGGCCACATGCATGTCATAGTCTTCAAGGAACGTGATATGTCCGCCAAAGTCATGTCGTTTGGCAAACTGATACACTTCGTGGATCAACTCTTGCCCGGGTGTGTCCGCAGGATGGGCTTTCCCCGCGAATACAAATTGAACCGGTTGCCAAGGATTTTGAAGAAGGGCCTTGAGGCGGTCTGGATCATAAAATAAGAGGTTTGCCCGCTTGTACGTGGCGAAACGTCGGCCAAAGCCAATGGTCAGCGCGTATGGATTGAGAAGGGCTCCGCCAGCAAGAACCTGTTGAGCCTCTAACCGGCCTTGGGTCCACCCATTTTGGATCCGTTGCCTGATGAAGCCTAGCAATTTGCGTTTAAGAAATGTTCGAACTTCCCATAATTCATGATTAGGCACATCCAGCACTCGGTGCCACAGGGCGGCATCGTCGGATTGATCCTGCCACTGGGGCCCTAAATATTTCGAATATAGATGGCTCATCTCCGGAGCAATCCACGTTGGGACATGGACGCCGTTGGTGACAAATTGAATGGGAACTTGGTCTTCCGAGCACTCGGGCCACATGCTGTGCCACATGGTTCTCGATACGCGCCCATGTTCTTCGCTGACACCATTAATCGAAGTGGATAGCCGAATAGCCAGGGCGGTCATATGGAATTGGCCAGGGTCTTCCTGAGGGTGTTGCCCTAGCCCAAAAAAGTCCTCGCGGCTTAAGCCCATATCTTTCCAATAGGCAGAAAAGTATTGTTCGGTGAGCTCTTCGGAAAAAATATCGTGCCCGGCTGGGACGGGGGTATGAGTGGTAAACAGGGAGCTGTCACGAATCTGGGGCAACGCTTCGTCGTAGGACAAGCCTTGTTGGAGTAACTCTTTCATACGCTCCAAATTAAGAAAGGCCGCATGGCCTTCATTGGCATGCCACATGCGTGGTTGGATACCTAGAGATCTCAGCGCCCGGACGCCACCAATGCCTAAGAGGATTTCTTGGCAGAGGCGAGTTTCTTTGTCACCGCCATAGAGACGGGCAGAGAGGGTTCGATCATCAGGTTGATTGTCGGCGACATCCGTGTCCAATAAATACAGCCGAAGGCGTCCGACTTGAATGAACCAAATCAAACAATGAACTTGACGATCCCCTAATTGAACAGTGATTTGGCCTTGTTCCCCAGTAGGGAGCAAGGCTGGTTGAATGGCTGAGGAGGTTCGGTCGAATCGCTCATTGATCGCTTCTTGCCACCCATCAGGTCCAATGACCTGTCGGAAGTACGCTTGAGAATACATGAAGCTCACGCCGACCAAGGGAATACCTAAATCACTGGCTTCCTTAAAGTGGTCTCCTGCCAACACGCCGAGTCCGCCGCTATAAATAGGGATGGAATTATGTAGGCCAAATTCTGCTGAAAAATAACCGATTGGCGCATTCGCGACTTGTGGAAAGTTCGACCCAAACCAGTGGTCAGTTTTCGCCATGTACTCATCATAGGCCTTCACCGCAGCTTCATACTTCCTAGTGAAGGTGACATCCTGAGAGAGGCTTGCTATCCGTTCAGGTATGACTTCTTGGAGTAGTTTAACGGGGTTGTGGTGCGACTGTCGCCACAAGGTCTGATCCAGGTTTTCAAAGACTTCGCGAGCGACAGGTGTCCAACTCCACCAGACGTTCATCGAGAGTTCATGTAAGCGTGGAAAGTGAATGTTATGATCTGTTGCGTGCTGTTGTGTTGCGTTGCTCATGTTAGGTCCCCCGTTGCATAACAGAAGGTCGGTACAATCCAAATAAGACTTTAGGTAGGAACAAGGGGGAATTAGGCATTGCCTGATGGCTGTTTTGTTTCTTGAGAAATCTTTAAGGAAAGGATGGCGAAACGGTCGCCCACGAGTTGTGATACTCGGTTCATATGCTTGGTGATTTCCTTTAATTGCTCAGGTTGGAGATCACTCCGAAATTTAGGAAAGAGGCCCCATCGGGTCTCAAATTCCTCACCGGTAATACTCGACATTACACTAATGAGCTTAATGGCCTGAGCGCTGGGTATGGAAGGTTCTGAAGAGCCAGAGCTTGAAGGGGTCGTTTGCGTTGTTGCTGCGGTTCCTGCCTCCGCAGAGGGAGTTTCCGCAGAACTCACTTCCCCGGGTTTGCCTTCAAAGAGGGCGATCATCGCTGGAATGACAGCACTGATGCACAGGGTCGAAGCGGCAATAATGGCTTGATTATTTGTGCCTCCAGCGCGTCCGGCAACTCGCTCAGCTGCATGTTGGAACAAAGCATTCCGGTCCTTCGTGTCTTCAGAAAACACGAATTTGTATTTTTCGTAGATTTGTCGGCTTTCACCGACGGCTTGGCCAACGGAGAGCACAACTTCCTGATCATCAATTTCTGCCGAACTCATAGAAGGGGCCAGCAGGGTCGTGAGGCGATCACTGACATAATCTTCAAGGCTATCCATGAATTGGGGCTGTTGTTGCAAAGGGATATAGAAAGCAGAGGCACGATCAGCGAGGTTAAACATGACTTTGATGAATTCCAGATAGACTTCCCATTCCTGCTCACGGGTTAATTTCGTCGAAAGGGCTTGATCGCTTCGCTTGACCATGGAAACCGATTCACGCGCCACACCCAGCATCGTGGTGGCCAAGTCATCAAGAATTTGTCCGTATTCGTTTTTAATATCCATAGTGTCTCCAAAATATGCGCAAAGAAACCATTATAACCAAATGCGGAAATGGCTATGCAAGTACATCCGGCGGAGGCCAAGTTTTTAGCAAAAGTCTGGTATTGGAGCCTCGTTGCACACCACCGGACCGTGTGTTATACACGGCAAAGGGGTGAAAAATGCCTCTTCTTGTGAGACCTTCCAACCTTCCGAATTTGAATCAATGGATACCCTGAAGCCTGAATCCAAAGTCTATGTCCTCAAGCGCCCGAGTGCCGATACCCCGGTTCGTCCACTTTCTCGAGATTACGCCCAGGAACTCAATCCCCAACAATTAGCCGCTGTGGAAGTGGTGAATGGGCCATCGCTCGTGATCGCCGGTGCTGGGAGTGGTAAAACGCGAGTCTTAGTGTACCGCGTGGCTCGCCTCATCGAAATGGGTGTGGATCCAGCCTCGATACTTCTTCTGACCTTCACCCGGAAATCTTCTCAGGAAATGTTGGGGCGCGTGGGGTTGCTGATCGGCCAGCAAAGCGATCGCGTCATGGGGGGGACCTTCCATTCCGTGGCCAATATCTTGCTCAGACGCTTTGGCCGATCGATTGGATTGGAGCCAGGTTTCACGATCTTGGATCGTGGGGATTCCGAAGATCTGGTGAGTCAGGTGCGTGGGCAAATTGGTTTCAGCGAAACGGGCAAACGTTTTCCGCGTAAGAAAACCATTACAGACATGTTCAGCAAATGTGCGAATACCCTTAAGCCGTTAGACGATGTCCTGCTTAACGAGTATAGCCATTTTGGCGAATATCTCGGCGATCTCACCAAGCTGCAGGAAGGATATGAGTTCACCAAACGCACCAGGCAATTAGTCGATTACGACGATCTCCTGATGCGCCTGCGGGAGTTGTTAATCAAGGATGAATCCGCCAGACGAATGATTTCGGAAACCTACCGCTATATTTTAGTCGACGAGTATCAAGACACCAATCTATTGCAGGCTGAGGTTGTGCGCAATTTGGCCTCAACGCATGACAACGTGATGGTGGTCGGGGACGATTCGCAATCGATCTATGCGTTTCGTGGGGCGACGTTCCGCAACATCATGGAATTTCCCACCCTGTTTCCCGGCACGCAAATTTTCAAGTTGGAAGAAAACTATCGCAGCACGCAGTCTGTGTTGGGATTGGCCAATGCCATCATCGAAGGGGCCGCCGAAAAGTACAGCAAGACCCTCTTCACGAATAAGGAAGGTGGCGAGCGGCCAGCTTTGGTCCAAGCGGCTGGAGAAAATCCGCAATCACGATTCATCGCGCAAAAGATCTTGGAGTTGCGGGAAGAAGGCGTGCCGCTCAATGAGATGGCCGTGCTCTTTCGATCGAGCTTTCATGCGTTTGATTTAGAGATCGAACTTTCCAAGCGAGACATCCCCTTTATCAAGCGGGGCGGCTTCAAGTTTATCGAAACCGCGCACGTGAAAGATATGTTGGCTCATCTGCGCGTGATCCACAATCCACTCGATAGCGTGAGCTGGAATCGCCTGTTGTTATTGATTGAGGGCATTGGGCAAAAACGCGCAAAAGATTTGGTGGCGAAACTGGTCAATAGCGATACCCCCAGTGAGGTGTTGCGCGAAGGATCGGGACGTTCGGCTATTGGCTTGCGAAACCTAGCGGACGCGCTCGATGCCGTCGGGCATGTGGAAGATGGATCTCCGCCTGACCAAATCAGCCAAGTGCTCGAATATTATTTCCCGATATTGAAAGACCAGTACGACGACTATCCCAAGCGCATTCGTGATTTGGAGCATCTGCAAGGGATGGCCGAGCGGTATAGTAGCTTGGGCGACTTCCTCGCTGACCTGACCCTGGAACCGCCGGATGCAAGTGTCTTGGATGTGGAGGGGAAAGACCGTGATGATGAACGGCTCGTACTCTCTACCATTCATTCCGCGAAGGGATTGGAATGGCGGTGCGTGTTTGTCATTTGGCTTGTGGATGGGCGATTTCCCTCTTCGTATTCGTTTCTCACCGATGATGACTTGGAAGAGGAGCGACGGCTCTTGTATGTCGCGGTGACACGAGCTAAAACACATCTCTACCTCACCTTCCCGATAAATGTGTATGATAAAATAACTGGGTCGATCCTATCCAAACCATCAAGATTTTTGGACGAAGTGCCAGCGGAACTCGTCGATGCATGGAGTGTGGTGGATGAAGGCGAGCCTTATCACTGGGGGTAAGATATCGTGATGCAGGGAACGTTGAAATGGGTGTTGGGGATATTGTTGTTGGGCATCGTGTTGGGCCTGGTTCGGTTTGCGGAGAGCGCGGAAAATTACAATGTTTCCGCCAATGCCTGGCCGAATTTAATAAAAGAAGCCGAAGGCTTAGGCTTACCTACCCAATTTCTCAAAGAGATCGACCCCAACTTTGTCACGGTCGTCTTTGAAGACCTTCGCACGTATGCCGCCGAGTATCATCCCGAAGACCATCGGATGATTCTCAACATGCGGCTGTCATTTAATAGTGCAGGAGGCGTGCTGAAGTCGTTGGATGGCATGACCCACCACGACGTAAGCCTCCTGTACCACGAACTCCTGCATGCCTATATGGATTACCTCTTCAATGGGCCGGGACCTGAGGCGCTGAGTGCCAACGCCAATCGAGTGCTCACCTTCGCCAATGAACAACTGCGTTGTCACTATCGATTCGTGCGAATCAATCCAGTGCGGCAGCGACGAGACGCCACAGAAATGCGGTTTCTGTCAAAAGAAGATGCCTGGGAAGTGATCAACGAAACCTGGGCCGTGTTCATTGGTTGGCAACTCTGGACAAAATTGGAACAGCATCGAGAGGTCGAAGGGATTCGTGCCTGGACCGATCCGCTCATGGAAGATTGGGCTACACGCCTGACTGCTGCGAATACCAGCGGCGAATTGCTCGGGTATTACGAACCCGATGACCCAGCCGAACGAGCTATTGCGCGTAAACGCTTTATCGCCCCATCCAATGGGCTCACCCCCGAAGGCGTGAAGCTCTTACTTGAAGTCGTATTAGAAGAACCAAAAGACATCATCGACGAAGGCGGTTTCATCATCAAAGAAACACAAGACACCACTCAAGAAAAACTGCCTTGTGATTAGATGAAAGTTGGGGGGCTTGTTGCTAACCAACACTCGACAAGCGCAATCCAAAGATGATAGCGTCGAGCCAGGCGTTAGAGAGTTGAATTTACACGAGATTTTCGATAGAACGCGCCTGTAGCTCAGTGGATAGAGCACTGGCCTCCGGAGCCAGGTGCCGCAGGTTCAAATCCTGCCAGGCGCACCATAAAAAGAATTTAAGAAATACGAAATACACGTCACCAAATACCATCAGTTTCCACCTTGGGTGGGTCGTTAGCTCAGTTGGTAGAGCAGCTGACTCTTAATCAGCGGGCCACAGGTTCGACCCCTGTACGACCCACCATATTTTCTGGCGATCGGAAAAATCTTGATAGCGATGTTGTGACATCGTTAAAGAATCAAAAATATTAAGAGGATCTGTCTACAATGAAAACAGCTGATGCCACAGCAGAAGTGTTTGTCACGGCTTTTGAGTCTCTTCCCCGTCCCCAACGCGAAACCATTCTTAAGCGTTTATTAGTGCAACCTACGCTCAAACAAGATCTCATTGATGTCGTGCGATGGTTGGAACGTGAAAATGAGCGGGTGGTGCCATACGAAAAAGTCCGGCAAGCACTAAAGAGGTCCGGGCGTTTGTGACCTATCAGATCCTGATTAAGCCCTCGGCCCGTCGAGAGCTTGAAGGGCTCGACGATTCAACCTTGAAGAGGGTGGACAAATCGATACTCTCTTTGGCAGAAAATCCCCATCCACGAGGTTCAAAAAAGTTGACCGGCATTCCCCTCTATCGCATACGAGTAGGAACCTATCGAATTCTTTTCGAGGTCAACGATGCCAAGGAACAAGTTACTATTGTGAGCATTGGTCATCGTCGCGATATCTATCGGCGATAATCCCTTCGGTGGTTAGAGGTTTAGTACCACTAACCTAGTGGCGTTATCTTTGCGTATTGTTTTAGTAGAACAGCTGACTCTTAATCAGCGGGCCACAGGTTCGACCCCTGTACGACCCACCATCTTTTTCGGGCATTTACGCATAACCCCCCCGATAGCCCACCAAAGGAAAAAACTGTTTCAGACCTGTGGGTTTCAATGTCGATGACCCCTTGATTCCGTATCAGTTGTTCCCAATTATCCAAAGTCATATGGTTCTCCATCCCATTGTGTCAGCCTTTCCGCTGATTTTCCTAATACACCAAATTACATTATTTTATACACCACACTGTGGTACAGACTTGTCGGTGGAAAGGAGAAATCCCCGATGGGACGAACGAATATTGAATTGGACGACAAGCTGGTCAAGGAAGGGATGAAGGTGTTTAAGTATAAAACCAAGAAAGCACTCGTCCATCTCGCGTTGGAAGAACTCCTGAAGAAAGAAAAACGTAAAGAAATCCTGGAACTTCGAGGCAAGGTGAAGTGGGAGGGGAATCTTGAAGTCCTTTGGTTTGAGGGCGGAAACGCCATGGACGTGAATTTGGTTGATTACCATTAGAAAGGAGTATTGTCATGGGACTGCATAATCCCCCGCATCCGGGCCGGTCGATCCGGCGTGACTGTCTGGAAGCCCTTGGCCTGACGGTGACCGAGGGAGCACAGATACTGGGAATTACGAGGCACATGCTTTCCAGGATCATCAATGGCCAGGCCGGTATTTCCCCGGAAATGGCCGTGAGGCTGGAAAAAGCTTTTGACGGAACGGCCGAGAGTTGGCTTGCCCTTCAGCAGGCCTATGATCTTGCTCAGGTCGAACGGGGAAAAATTAAAGTTCGTCGAGCTTCTTCGTTTTTGACCGAAGCCAGTGTATAGACCGTAACGGAGAGGGGTCACGTTAGGGGTCGGGAGTCATTACTTTCCAACTTGGGCTAGAGGCCACCATGTGTCAACGGACCATGCGAAGTGTGTTAAAAAGACTCCCGACCCCATTTCCGACCCCATTTCCGACCCAAGCCCATTTGAAAACAACCCATAATCACCCACTCACTTTGGAGAAGAGCCTTAAAGAATATATGCTTGCGGGGAAGAGTGGACATGTCACAGACAACCAAAGGATTCGCCTGACGGGTGCTGGCCTGTTTGTAGATTATTTATGTGGAATCGCCCCCAAGAAAAAAACCTCCCATACTTCCTATTTGAAATACCCGGATGAACCATGGCCCTTCGATTATCGGGAAGGAATTAATCAATCAAACTTGCTTCCACCCAATTAGTTGCATACCTCAGAAAACGTCCAGACCACTGTACTTCCAAGTCGGAACTAGCCATTGTCCTACATACGCAGGGTCCCCCAAAAAGACTCGGTTATGTTTCAGGCTAAAAGAGAGGCAGAAGTTGCCGCCGCTATAGACCTCGCAGTCCCCATTTATGACAGCATTTATTTAATCAGTTGAAGTATAATGGCAGCGGAAAATACGCCAATAGTGGCCAGGCGGGGTTATTTTATTCCCCTTTCACGGGTATTATGGTGGGGGATGGATGTAGCCTATGGTGCGATCCTTCAACATAATGTAAAAACTTATGATCGGAACAGAAGAAAAGCGATATTCCGCTGATCTGACCGCTGGGTCCTTAAAGGTCCCCGAATCCCGAATGATGGCAGATTTGCTCCTTCAAGGGATCGGTGAAAAGGAGTGGGATGATGCCCTTTACTCTCAAAACATCCTGCAGACCAGAAACCCCGAAACCGCGAGGCGATTGGGTCGATTGATTCGGGCTAGGCTGGCTCTCATGAAGCCAGAATTGTGGAAACTGGTGCGGGATGGGTCCAGTGTAGTCGCCACCCAGGCGTGCCTCGCTGCGGCCATTAAACATAGCCCGCTATTGGGAGACTTCCTGGATTTAGTCGTGCGAGAGCAATTCCGCCTGTTTCGCCCGAAGCTCTCTAAGCAACTTTGGGAAGACTACCTTATGGAATGCCGGGGGCGAGACCCTGAGATGCCCTATCAGTCCATCCCCCGGCCAAGGTAATCGCTTTCAAAACGGTTAACCCCTCTTTGAAGGGAAAGGCACCAGGGGTTTTGGCCTCTCCACTGACATACACATTGCGATAGCTCGTAATCGCCAATGTCAGTTTCGGATTTTTGAGATAACCAGCCTGTAATTTTGATGTTAGAGCTTCTTCTATCTCCTTCAGGGTCAATCCTTTAACAGGCACTTCCCCAATTAAGGGAAACTTTATTGTGCCCTGACCACTCACTTTGGTTTCCGTGGTTAAATTTTCCTCATCAAATACTTCAACTTTCAACACGTCATTGGGCCCCACTCGGTAGGTTTCCAATAAATTACCTCTCTCTACTTTCCCCCTGGACTTTTGATCCTTGACCTGGTTGATTCCACATCCAGGAAACAAGAGCAGCCCAACCATAAGGGCAATCCAACATCGATTCCTATTCCGTAGTGAACACATGAACATCATCAACCTTTTCAGAGTATTCCTTGAATAGCCAAAGTAATGGTGTTACTAAAAAAATCGAATTGATTGACCGAAGAACTTCGTTGTTAAAAACTATATCCAAGGCCAAATCCCAGCCATTGAACTGCCCGATACTCAAGATTGATGCCTGCGACCCATCGCATATCAGTTCTCGCACTACTGGAAGTTGAATCATTATCATTGGCAAATTCATCATAATCGACTTGGAAATTTCCTCTCATCGTCGTTCGGGAGCCAAGTTGCTGTCGCGCCGCAAGATCGACGCCCGTTCGAGTAAACACTGCCGTATTAAACACGGCAGATTGTTCAAGTGATCGAAAGGGGCTGAACGTTAAAAACGTGCGTGATGTCGGTCGCCATTCCAGCTCCCCAGACACTCGAAGAATTTCCTGCTTATCGCCACCATCACTGAGCAACGATCCTGTAGGTTGGATGACAGGAGCTCGATCATAATTTAAAATTTCATAGCCCACCTGAATCTCACCGGTGGTTTTTCCTGTGGCAGCCCATCGCAGGCCAGTACTGGCTCGATAGCTCGTGCTATCAAGTTGAATGTTGGAAGAATAGTTTTCCTTGCTGGCACCGAAGCTCAACAGGACGTAGGTTTTCGAGGTCACTGAGCCAAAAAACGTGAGATCCACATCATGACTTGTCCGATCACGGGCCGGAGCTTGGTTATTATTTTCATAATTCCATTGCGTAGACTCAGCATTCATTCGAACCCCTGCCCAAGAACCAATAAACTCAGCCTCTCCGATAAACGTATTGGTATTCCACGTGGTTAGGCCTGTTGTTTGAAGATCCAATTGACTCCCTCTTCTATCAAATCCTTCAATATGTCCGCCTTGAAGATTCACCGTTAGGCCATTGGGAAAATTTAAAAAAACTTGCCCCGAGGCATCTTGAGTGAGAACATCATTTTCAGAAAACCGTTGATTCACCTGTTGAATCACCCGATAATCGACTGCAAATTGATGTTGCCCCATGGGAATTTGTAGTTGAACGCCAGGGGATAAGAAATGAATAAAGTCACTTTTTCGATTATTTTTGCTTCGAAATACATTATCCGTAAAGGTTTCACCCAACCCCAAAAATGGATGAATACGAAAAGGGCCAAGAACAACGCCTTTCCCTGGAAATATTGCCGTAAAGTCTCCAGGGGCTGGATTCCAAGCTCCCGTAAATGGGAGGGTGACACTCGAGCCTGATACCTGCCCCCAACTCATTTTACTATCCCCCAGGAACATAAACATCGCTATGAGACTAATGACGTACTCAAGCCAATGCGTTCTTTGGGTAGCCTTCGATTTGGTCAGCGAAACCTGTGTCAATTTACGGATCAAACAATTCAAAACCTTTCAGCGGGAATATCAATAATGCTCTGAAATGGTGTATCAGACTTCTTCCCCCCCGTTAAATAGGAAAAAGATAGAGTTCCCTCCCGAAAAAATATTCTCTCAACATTCCCCCTCTTACTTAACGATGAAAAATTTAGATTGTCGATACGATGCTTAACGTAGTCCGCCCTTGGCCTAGGGCGTTCAGAATTAATCAGGGTTGATCTGACGAGATAAAATGTGGAGAAAATGAGTTAATGGGAAGAAAAAACGACGAATGACTGAGGTTGAATCATGGAAGACTAGATTGATGAATTTTTCTTTGTACGAAAGGGATCACGTTCACCACGTTCAAATGGGATAGGGAGAAGATCAATAATCTTGTAAATCTGCGGAGGTTTGCCTGTATCGACCGTAATGACCTGTAAGCTTGGAGCAAACTCCCAGAGTAATTGTCGGCAAGTGCCACAAGGAGGACAGGCCATCCCTTCTTCGCATACCAAGGCCAAAGCATAAAAGCGACGAAACCCCTCTGATAGGGCCTTAAATAACGCCACACGTTCAGCGCACATCCCCAGATACACCGGACTCTCGATGTTACATCCCGTAAACAACACCCCATCCTCGGTTTGTAGCACGGCACCCACACGAAACCCTGAAGAGGGTGCCACAGCATGCTGAAAAGCTGCCTCGGCGGTTTTAATGAGGAGTGGAATGTCCAGAAATGATTCCGTCATGAAGGGGATAATATCTACGGTTGGAGAGCCTTTAAAAAAAGGCTACTCTGTTTATGGCTTTACTTCGAGGTCGCGAATCACCGTTCCTGGCTTACCAAAGGGTCCACGGGGTTGTCCATTGAGAGTGACCTTGACTCCACCAGCATTCCCGAGCGTCAACAAAAATCGGTCGTGAGCCCGCCACAGCGCACGTTCTCCGGGTTGCAATAACGCTTCATGTGGCTCTCGATCATCGGAACGCACCACTACCCAGGTAATTTCTAAGGCTTCGAGTTCCAACATGATTGGGCCATCCTGTTCTCCCCGGCCTGGTTCAAATGGAGAACGCATGGTCTTCCGTGGCTCATCCGTGGTGACCACAGGGACCTCTTGGACGACATCTCCTCGTTTGGGATCAGGCTTCGGAGCGACAGGAAGTGTAGTTGCAGGTTTGGATGCTGCTAAAAACGGAGGGGGAACCTCTTTTGTCTTCGAAAGGGAGATAGGATCTTGGGTATCCGATGAGCCGTTTAGATCTACCGCTGCATCACCTGAGGCTTTATGTTCAGACTCTTTCGCTTGATTGGCTGATTCAACCGAGGTTAAGGGCTTTCCCTTTTGTGGCGAACTCGCCGGAGTTGAAGGTGGCGCTGATTGCTCTCGCGGCAAAATAAACGCGAGCCCAATCAAGATCACGGCCGTCAGAATAATCACGGCATTTCTATTGGCTTTCCCTTTGCGATCATCCTCCTCACGTTGGATAACTTGTTGCTGCGCTTCTTCTTCTTGTTGATAGTGAGAGCCAGCTGAGGCTGAGAAACGTCGGAAGGCCTCTTCTTCGTCTAAGCCCAGCGTGCGAGCATAGGTTCGTACAAAGCCCTTCGTAAAGACTTTTTGAGGAAGCACGGTAAAGCGCTCTTCCTCTAAAGCCTGTAAATAGGATTCCTGGATCCTGGTGGAGGCCGCTACCTGCTCAAGCGTTAAATCTTGAGCTTCACGCGCTTCTCGAAAAAATGTTCCTAAGGAATCCATACGTCAGTCTCAATAATCCTTCATCGCACGAAATTGGCCATAAGAGAAAACCCTGAATGTGGAACATACACGTTTCACGCTCCTGGATCTACCAACCAGACTATTTTTTTCACCAGCCTTACTGATAATGTGGAAAGCCCAAGATTCTTGAGCCTTGTTACGATAGGTCCTCGAAATGCGTGAGTCGCTTGAACTCTCGAAAGCGGGTTTCCACTTCCTTATAGACCAGGTCACGCAAACGGTCAAGACTAAAGGCTTCGACATTGAAGGAGGCCATCACGGTACCAAACACGATGGCTCGTCGTAACCCCGCATCTGAAAAATCTCCACTTGCCGCCAAATGTCCCATGAATCCTCCAGCAAATGTGTCCCCAGCCCCGGTGGGATCTTTGACCACTTCCAAGGGAAATGCAGGAGCGCCAAAGGTATGTGTCTTGTTAAACATCAGCACGCCATATTCGCCTCGTTTGACAATCAGATGCTTGGGCCCACGCGCGAGAACATCCTGAGCCACCTTGACCAGATTGGAATCCTGGCCAAGTTCTCGTGCTTCTCCATCGTTGATGACCAACACATCAACTTTTTCTAATACCTTCCACAACGCATCACGCTTGCCACCGATCCAAAAATTCATGGTATCGCAGGCGACGAGCTTAGGGCGTTGGACTTGGTTCAACACATCGAGCTGAAGTTCTGGATCAATGTTCCCAAGAAACAACAAATCCGGGTTCCGATAGTGATCGGGGATTTTGGGACGAAACGTTTCTAGCACATTGAGTTGGGTATCAAGTGTCTGAGCCTCATTGAGTTGGTACGAGTACTCACCCTTCCATCGGAACGTCTTTCCGCTTCGACGTTCAAGACCAGACACGTCAATGCCTCGACCTTTTAAAAATTCAATATGCTCTTCAGGAAAGTCCTCACCAACCACCGCAATCAGATCGACTCCAGTAAAAAAACTGGCCGCGGTTGAAAAGTATGTGGCCGAGCCTCCCAAGACATCTTCGACTTCCCCGAATGGGGTCTTGACCGTATCAAAGGCCACAGAACCCACCACTAACAATCTTCCCATGTCATCAACTCCTTTTGGATTTCTTCTTCGGTTGAGGTGGCAAAAATAATTGATATCGTTTTTTGACCGCTGCGGAGATCGCGACAGGGGAGGTCACCATGGCTTGCTGCAAAGCCGTCCCACAACCACAGGTTCGTGGCTCGGACGTGTATTGCAGTGCTTGCAGAATAACTTTTTTGGCCTGGACCACATTATCATGCATGATTTTCAAAATGCCTTCCACCGTGACTGATTCCTCGGATTCATGCCAGCAATCATAATCCGTGGCTAAGGCCAGGGTGGCGTAGCAGATTTCCGCTTCTCTCGCGAGCTTGGCCTCAGGAATATTGGTCATGCCAATGACATCGACGCCCCATTGACGATAGAGTTTCGACTCGGCCTTGGTGGAAAATTGAGGTCCTTCGATACACACATAGGTGCCTCCCACATGTGTGGTAACTCTCACCTCTTTGGCCGCGCGATGCACAATGCCTGAGAGGTCACCACAGATCGGATCGGCAAAGGCCACGTGCGCCACCAGCCCTTGATCAAAAAAGGTACCCGCTCGTTGCGTGGTTCTATCAATGAACTGATCTGGCAACACCAGATGCCCTGGTTCAATAGACTCCTTCATGCTCCCCACAGCACTGACAGAAAAGATTCTCGTCACACCCAAGGATTTGAGCGCATAGATGTTAGCCCGATAATTGATCATCGATGGACTAATTCGATGCCCACGTCCATGGCGTGATAAAAACGCGACACGTTGACCCGACAATGTTCCGACCACCACGGCATCAGAAGGTTTTCCAAATGGGGTGTTTACTCGGACTTCACGTACACGCGTGAGGCCTTCCATTTCATACAAACCACTTCCGCCAATTACCGCGATGTCAGCTCGAGGTTGTACGGCCATTCCCTCTCATCTCCCTACGTTTTCAGTGACATTTTCACAGGCATCCCTCTGGATACCCCCGGCTTCAACATTTTTCAAAAAAAGTTCCACATGTTTTAATATGCGAGTCGTTACGCTGGCCACGGATTCTTCGGGCAATACATGTACCCATTCAATGTCTGGCTCTTTCCGAAACCACGTCATTTGGCGTTTGGCAAAATGACGCGTATCCCGTTTCAGCAGACGCACCGCCTCATCAAAGTCATACTCCCCTTCGAGATACCCCGCCATCTGTCGATAGCCCAAGCTTTTCATCGACGTCAGGCTCCGTGCATACCCTTGAGAAATCAGTCGACGCGTTTCGTCCACCAAACCTTTGTCGATTTCAATATGAACTCGTTCTTCGATACGTCGATAGAGCGCGTCCCGATCCATGGTCAGACCAAGGACCAGTGCTGTAAACGGTCGGTCCTGAAACCCATGCTGTTGATGAGCCTGACTCGCAGGCACCCCAGTTTGGCGAAAGATTTCCAAGGCACGAAGCACTTTGACTGAATCGTTAGGATGCACCAAACGAGCCCGCTTAGGATCTACGTCCACTAGCTCTTGATACAGGGCTGTCAGCCCACGGGCTTGCGCCTCTTGTTCTAATGCACGGCGTAAGACCCAATCCACAGGTGGCCCAGGCCAGAGCCCTCGTAATAAGACTCGCACATACAGTCCTGTCCCACCGACCACCAAAGGAATTCGGCATTCGCGATGCAGGCGATCGATTTCCACGACAGCGTGACGCCGATATTCACCAGCATTGAAGGGCTCATCAGGATCAACAAGATCAATCAGTTGATGAGGGACTTCCCCGCGTTCCTCAGATGTGGGTTTATCGGTGCCAATATCCATACCGCGATAGACTTGGGTGGAATCAGCGGTAAGCACTTCCGTCCCCAAAGCCTTAGCCACGTCCATCGCCACTCGGCTTTTTCCAATCGCAGTAGGACCAACTAACACAATCACAGGACGCTGAGATGTCTCCCAGGCCTCACCAGTGTTCGTATTGTTTTCGCTGTCAATCATCGCGCTATATCCGCCGAAAAATTCGGTGCAATTCGTCCAGAGAAAATCGCATCGTAACCCGTCGCCCATGAGGACAGGTCATGGGAAACCCTTCCTTCACCCAATCTTCTAACACCAGCTTCATTTCCGGTTCAGTCATGGCACGCCCAGCTTGCACCGCACCTTGGCAGGCCATGGACGCTAACACGGGACGAATGCGTTTCTCGATCGAATCCAAGGATTTCCATTCGGTCAGATCATCAATCATATCTTGCACGAGCGCGGCATAATCCATTTGCCCCAGCAATGCTGGCACGGATCGCAACACAAAAGCGGAGGCCCCAAAGGGCTCCAATTCCAATCCCAAGCTCTCTAACTCAGGTAAGGCAGATTGTAAGAGCGCGGCGCTATGCGGTTGCACGTCAATTGGCTCAGGGATTAATAACGCTTGCGATTGCACAGACTTTTCTAACCAACTTCGCCAGAGGCGTTCAAATAACACTCGTTCATGAACCGTGTGCTGATCCACGACATGGAATTCCTCACCCACTTGCGCCACGATATACGTGTGACTTATTTGGCCTAAGACGCGAACGGTAAAGTCTGGCTCGAGTAAATACGAAGCTCTCGCTTCGTGAACGAATTCCTCTTCACGGGTTCCCTGGGAAAACAGCTGAGCGATGTTCTTAGACTCCCCAATGGAATGAATTCCCCCCTCTTTCGTGGAATCCAGGTTCACTGGACGCAATGTCATCACATCTGAGGAGGAAGAATCTCTTGGATCAACAGGTGAGGATGTTTCCTGAGCCAAATCGGTCCCATACACTGCCCCATCATCTGTTGATCGTATCGTAGACTTTCGATGAAGAGGCCGAACCACGGCCTCTTTCACTACTCGATGCACAATATCTGGATTCGAAAATTTCACTTCGCGTTTAGAAGGATGCACATTGACATCCACGTCCCGAGGATCGATGTCAAGAAATAGGGCAAAGATCGGATGACGTCCTTTGGGCAAGAACGATCCATAGGCTTCATAAATCGCATGGGAGATGGTCGTATTTTTAATAGATCGACCATTCACAAATATTTCCTGTGGTGTTCGGCCAGTACGAGCATGATAAGGATTGATCGCAATACCTCGTACGGTTACCGCTCCTCGCTCACATTCGATGGGCAACATCTGGTCTATTAATTTGATCCCATAGAGTTGCAGGAGGCGATCCTGCAACGAATGCACTACGGGAAAGTCGAAGACGACATGGTCGTTGTGTCGCAACCGAAATTGGGTTGAATGTCGTGTGAGAGCCGCTTGTTGCACCACATGGCAAATATGAGAGAACTCAGTAGGTGTAGATTTTAGAAACTTCTGACGGCCCGGAGTATTAAAAAATAATTCCCCGACATCAATTCTAGTCCCAGGGGATGAAGCATGCTCTTCAACCGAAGATACGGGTCCACCTTCAGCAGTCAGCTGAGTTCCCACCGACGCGTCCTTTGTCGCCGTGAGCAACTGAAAATTCGACACCGAGGCAATACTGGGGAGTGCCTCCCCTCGAAACCCATAGGTCGCAATACTCAGCAAGTCTTGTGCGCTGGACAGTTTACTGGTCGCAAACCGTTGGCAAGCTAATTGGGCATCAGCCCGCGTCATGCCTTCGCCATTATCGGTCACACGAATTAAGCGTTTCCCACCATCAAGAATATCCACCACAATCATGGAGCTACCAGCATCCAAACTATTGTCGATCAACTCTTTCACCACCGAGGCGGGTCGATCCACAATCTCTCCCGCCGCGATCTGACAAGAGACAGCATCGGGCAACACGCGAATTTTAGGTTCTAGAGGCATCGTCATAGAGATCCTGAATCAGGCCAACGGAACAGCCTATGGTAATAAAAGAGGGGAGCGCTTGGAAAGGGGGTTATGGAATTCGATCGAAACTGCGTTTGGCCAATTTCGCCTCAGGAGACCCACGATGGTCTTTCATCAGCTTGCTCCAATAGGCTTTGGCCTTCTCAGGATGACCAGCTTTTTCCATCACCTTACCTAATTTAAATAAGGCCGCAGGCACTTGTCGGCTTGTTTCGTGCTGCTCAAGAAGGGTCGTCAAGGCACGAGCCGCCTCTTTCAAATTATTCTGCTCCTCATAACATTCGCCCATATAATAATAGGCTTTTGGAGCCATTGAACTTTTCGGAAAGTCCGAAATAAATTTCTCAAACTCAGTGAGTGCCAAATCATAATGTCCCTTGAGATAATCCTGATACGCAAAATGAAACGCCTGACTCGGTGTCACTGGTCCCGAGGCCACTGCAGCGGCATCTTGAATCAACATCACCTTGCCTTGGTTTGCCAACACCAGAGAGCCCATTCCTAGTAGACACACACACACAATCAGCAACCATACAACCTGCCTGAAGACCATTTTCATGTGAGAGCTTTATTACCTTTCCCAGCCTTGACCTAGCCTATTTGGCTTTCGACCCTCGGGAAGATTGAAGTTGTTGGACCTGCTGAGCCAGCCCAGCCAATTTACCTTCATGTTCATCCACCTTTTTCCCAAGCGTGGTTCCAATATTATTGACCACCGTCTTTAATTGACCCATCGCTGTGGATAATTGATTCAGGTGTTGAACATTACCCTGTAATTCTTCATTCAGCTTTTGAGAGGATACAGAACTTCCCGTGGTCTGAGTAAGACGCTGCTCTTGTTCTGCCAAACGAGCTGCCTGCTGATCAAGTCGCGACGATAAGGAAGTCTTGACCTGATCCAGGGTTGACACCACGGATTGCACGCTCGTGGTCACTTCATTCAAATGTGCCGAAAGTGTTTGCATATTGATATCTTTCTGGCTGATCCCCGATGACTGCTCCTGTTTCACTTGATCCAATTGTGCAGCCAATTTACCAATTTCCTGCATTTGATCATCACTCCGCTTGCCTAACATCCCGGCCATTGAATCCAGGACTCCCCGCATGGTCACCACCGATTGATTTAAATCTTTGACATGTTGGTCCTGCCCAGCCAACTGCGTTTTCATCTGGGTCACATCCGCTTTGGAGGTTTTCTCCAACTGTTGAATCATGGATTCAAGCTTTTTGGAAGATTCTCCTCCTCTGGTTTTTTCTGCTTCCACTGCATTGGCCATGGATTGCAAACTCGCTCGAATATCCTTATCTAAATATCCGCGCAGGGCCTGGGTATCCGACTCCAGTTTTTTTGACAGCGCAGCATACTGGCTCTCCAAATGCGTTAATTGTCCGCTGGACTTTTGAAGAGATTGCGCATGCTCATCGATTTTGGCCCCAAGTTGGGAACCAGCGGAATCCAACCCGCTTCGAAGTTGTGTCATCGTTTTCGTCAAGTTTTCTAGATTTTGGTGCGTCACTTCATCTTGTTTTTTCAACGCCGCAAGTTCCGTCCCCACTTTGGTATTTAACTGTGAAAGTACGGCAGATTGCGCCTTGAGATCCGCACCTTGGCCATCAAGCTGAGTGCCCAGCGTCGCATTCACCTCTTGTAAGGTCTTGGCCACCGAACTGATGCTCGTGTGGACGTCCTGCTCCAAATACTGCTTGAGTGTCTTCGTGTCCGAATCCAGTTTGACTTGCAGGGCGGCTTGTTGTGCCCCAACATCATTCTTCATATTGGTTTCGGCGGTTGTCGCGCGTTTGGTCTCGGCCACTAACCGTGTATCAACCTCGGCAAGGGCATCTTTAAATTCCACTAACGATGCACGAAATCCTGCCATCTGTTCACTCATGGTCTTACTTTGCAGGTCAAATTCTTTTTGAACATTATCACGAAGCGTCACGGTTTCCTTGGCACGAGCTTCATCACGTGACACCAAATCCCCTTCGAGGGATTTGACTCCCTGCATCAGATCATCAACAACACGTTCGAGACGTTGCAATCTATGGGATTCAGACTCCAAATTGCCGCTTAATTGTGTAAGATTTTCTTCCTTGATGCTCCGCAATTCACTATTAAACTTTGCACGATCCCGAACTAATCCCGAGACTTCCGATTTTTGTTTCGCCAACTCATTCTTGGATTCCTGAATGACACGATTAGCCTCAGCCAGGGTCGATTGCAAGTTTTGTTTTTCTTGGTCCAGTTTGGCTATTTTGGCCTCAAACTCTTGTTGAAACCGAACGAGATCGGCCTGTTGAGCGACACAGGATGACAAGCTGAGAACCAGAAGCCCCATCAGGATCATCGGAACAAGACCACGCAGAGGGACATGCCAACTGACGATATTCGTCGCACTCGATCGGATATTTCGTTTCATCATTTTGGGAGTCTCCTCATGCATACACAACCTAGCAGGATATCGTCAAAAGCCAGATTTTCATATTCCAGGGATGTCACAGCATACGATCAGTTTGGTAACGGCAGGACAAGAAGAAGTGTTATAACGGCGACCACGAGGGAGAACTATGATGCGTTCCCCCAGAGGTCAATTGTTCCAACCCGGTTCCATCCATATTCACCATATAAATATGACTCTTGCCACCCCTCGTCGAACTAAAGACGAGGTGACGACCATCTGGGGCCCATGAGGGAGAGTCATCAATTTCCTCTGTAGGCCCAAAGGTAATCTGCTCGCGCTTTTGCCCATCAGGGGTGATCCGACATAACTTGAATCCCACTTTTGGCATTTGACACACATACACGATCCAATCCCCACGTGGGGACCAGGCCGGGGCCGCATTATATTCTCCCTTGAAAGTTAGACGTCGAACATTCGACCCATCCGCACTCATCAGGTAAATCTGAGGACGCCCACCTCGATCCGAGGTAAACGCCATTTCTCGCCCATTGGGAGACCAGGTGGGCGAGAGATCGGCACTTGCATCAAACGTCAGCTTGACCGACTCTTGTGTCTTCACATTCAAGGTATAAATATCCGAGTTCCCATCAGCTGCCGATGCAAAGGCCAACAATTCCCCATTGGGGGAAAAAGCCGGGGTAATATTAAGACTTTGAGCCTTGACCAGACTCTTCTTTGATCCAGAAGCTAAATGAAGCTGGACGATTTCCTGATTGTTTTTTTTGTAAGTGGTATACACCACAGATCGTTGATCGGGAGACCAGGCTGGCATTAAACTTAATCGACGATCCGCCGTGACCCGCTTGGGACCAAATCCATCATAGTCCATCACGTATAGATCTCGATTGCCATTGGCATCTTCGGACACATAGGCAATTTTCGTTCTGGCAATGCCAGGATCCCCGGTATACCGTGACACCAATTCATCGGCCCACAGATGCACCATGAGACGAAGCAATTTGAGCGTAATCGGCCCACCCACATATCGCTTCCCCATGTCCAAATTTTCATTGCCACCATCGAAGGCGCACCCCTCCATCACGAGTTTGCCATTCTTTCGTCCAATTCGCCCCCAAGTGGTTACCGTCGCTCCACTTTCTTTGGCTTTCGCTAAGGGCTCCGTTGCCTGGCAATGGGAATTGGCGAATACTGAAGGAGCCATGGGCGCGTCCAACACCTCAAACACTTGAGAGCGCGTCAAGTCCGCCTTCAGAATTTCCGCCATCTGAGCACCAATGGGTTTGCCTGAGTCACTGCCCGCTTGGCCATCTCCAAATCCCATGATCCAGATGGGAATCTTTTGAAAATCTGAGCGTTTGGTTTCTAAAAATACATCGGCAGCCTTTGACTCAATCAGCGACAAACCGCCAAGACTCAACAGACCGATAAAAAGTATGAGACAGCGTCTTGTGCCCATCATTTATTTAGATTCCACGTGAACGGTAAATTGAAATTGTATCTCGTAGTGCGACTCAGGCATATCAGACGAAAACTGCGGTAGTGGCGATGCATCCAATATCGCACGTTTCGCGGCTAAATCATAATACTCATTTCCAGAAGAATGTGCGATCGAAAGATTCTTCGCATTTCCATTTCTTTCGATTCGAAACGCCACCACCACTTGAAGTGGTTTTCCTGACAGAGCCTCAACCGGAGGGGCCACCCATTCTCGGTCGATTTTTGACCAGACTCGTCCCCAATATGCATTGCCCTCAGGCGAAGATCCTGAAACTTGGAGAGCAGTGATCGCATTTTGGACTCCGCTCTTCGTAGGCTTTGACAGAATATGATGTGCCTCAGGAACTTGAACGTCTGGAATAATCAACTTCGCAATTTTTGGTTCCAACACATTGGACTGATTATTTTCCAGAGGATTCTCAAGCAATTTCTCAGGCAAGGACTTTCGCGCGTTCGCCACGTCGAGTTTTGCCAAGTTGGGCGCTTCGGATGGCATAACCATGCCTTGAAGTTTTTCCCGAGGTGTTTGTGAAGTGTTTTGAGGTGGAGAAATAGGAATGGCTACAGCCTCAGTAGGTATTTGAGGTGAAACTTTGGTTTTTTGCACCTCAGACACCACAACCGATTGCACGACTTGCTTCATTGAATCAGACATTCGATCTTGACGAGGAGTCTTTAAGTCCCCTTTTTTTGAGGATTGCATGGGAATTATTTTTGTTAACTGGGGAGCCTGCCCAGGAGTAGTAATTTTCGGAGAGGCAACATCCATGGCATCAGATTGAACAGGAAGAGAAGTGACCTTTTCCAATGAAGATGTCTGCGCTTTCGATTGGGACGATTTTTGCGGAACAGGAACCGACTGGACGGCCTGTTTCAATGTTTCCGTGAGTGAACTCGTCGCTGGAACCGAAGGGGCTGGTACGGCCAATGGTGGTGAGGCCTTCCGAGGAGATAACTTGGGGGCCTGTGGAACAACAGGCATCACAATCTCGGCAGTTTCAATATTTGTCTTTTCAGGTCCAGCTAACGATTTTGTCACAGTCGGCGCGTTCACGATCGGCGTAATATCTCTCGATTTGGGAACGGCGATATTTTCCAAGGCATCGACAATTGATGGGGTTACACGTTCTGTCTGAATAGGTTCCACCGCCTTCGGGGAGGATGGCGGCATTACGGGTGTTGCAGTCCTGGCTTTTTCTGGAGGCGGGGCCTTCGCGACCTTTTGTGTGATCCGGGAATTTTCTGACGGAGCAACTGGAGGATCCGGAAGGGTCACCAAATCAACACGATAGGACGCTAGCGGATGTTGAATCGACGGAGCGAATCGTACGGTCATGAGACCCAAAAGCAACACCGAATGGATAACAAGGGAAATCGCCAACATCCATTTAAATCGGCCATCCCCCTGCACGGACGAATCAGCCAATTGAAGCGTAACGAGATTTGCATGGCTGGCATAGGACATCACTAACGACTCTTCGTTGTCTCCTACCTAGGAGAGGTTGACGGATTCTTCTTCCAATGTTGTCCCTTTGGGGCTCGTCACCATTCCCAATCGTTCAATACCCACTCGCTTGACTTCATCCATAATCTGAACAATACGCCCATAGGCAATTTTACTGTCGGCTCGAAGATACACGGACACCAACGGATTCAACGCTTTCGCCTCATGCAGGCGCTTGCGTAAACTGATAATGGTGACACGATCCTTTCCTACATAGATCGCCTCGTCAGCTTCAATGGAAATAATGAGGCGTTCGTCTGGAGTGATAGTATTGGAAGCAGTACGGGGAAGAGTGATATCAATACCTCGATGGAGCATGGGCGCCGTCACCATAAAGATCACCAGCAAGACCAGAACGACATCCACCAGCGGGATAATATTGATCTCCGATAAAAAGCGACGATGGCGGGATTCAAACATCACCGAACGACTTCAGCCTCATTGACTTCGCTGGCCAATTCATCCAGGCCATTGAGAAATTCAATGCTGAACGCTTCCACACGATAGGTGCTTTTGCGAATTTTGGTGAGAAAGAAATTATAGGCCACGACAGCAGGAATCGCCGCAAATAAACCAGCAGCTGTGGCGACCAGAGCTTCGGACACACCAGGCGCAACCGCGGCAATGCTTGCTGAGCCTTGCTCCCCAATCTCACTGAAGGCATTGATCACACCAACGACCGTCCCGAACAGCCCAATAAACGGCGTAATATTTCCTGTCGTCGCTAAAAATGGAAGGTAACGTTCTTGTTGATTGATTTTCCCCTGAACGATGTACTGTACAACCTTTTCAAGATACTGCCGATCTGGCCACCGCTTTCCTCGGTTTCCCTCAAGGATGTCTTGGCCTCCGAATAACCGGTCAATTTTTCGAGCGACGCCGACATACACCGATCCACTTGGGCTCAACGGGAATGAAGTTCCAATCTTTTTCAAATGTTCAAATTTTTCAGCGCTAAATTGTGATCGTTCAAAGGATTGAAGAAATTGCTCTTCTTCATAGTCTATGGCGTTAAACGTTCTCCATTTATAAATAATAATTCCCCACGAGGAGACAGAGAACACCAAAAGAATGAAAAGCACGAAGATCGAGACGGCCCCGAGGGATCCAAGCATTTCCATAGGATTACTAGAGAACATCAAAGCCTCCGGTTGTGCGTGTAGGGAAATGGGAAGAAATCGATAGTCTTGGAAAGGGGGTTAGGAAAAACAAGGTTGAGAAGTGTATGGCGGGGCCGACGGGACTTGAACCCGCGACCTCCAGATTGACAATCTGGCGTCCTAACCAGCTGAACGACGGCCCCACACACTATAAACGCAGCCCTTAATTCTAGCCGATTTACCCAGCCATCTCTTGGGAAAATATCCAAGAATTCACTGAGCCAACTTGCCGTAGGCTCTCTGTACTTATCTATGGCACGAAAATGGTAGGCGGAACAGGGTTTGAACCTGCGACCTCTGCCTTGTAAGGGCAATGCTCTCCCAACTGAGCTATCCGCCCATTGAATCAATTTCAAAAACAGTGTGTGAATTATATCAATCATGTGCCCCATGTCAACCTAGCCTTCTCTCATAACTTATTTTAAATTCCTGAAAGTAGCCAATTGTTTATCGCATAATTTCTTTATGTGATTTTTTGTAACGGTATGAATGCGATAGATTTGACAAGGCCCATTCATGTGAGTATAAGGCCAAAGGCCTTAAACCGACATCCAAATTCCTAAGAAATACACACATTAGAGTCACGAACTATGAGTTACAAACTTCGAGATATCAATCAGCCATCGCCCTCAGAGCATCAAGAACTTCTGTCGAGGACCGAACGAATTTGGCTATTTGCTGAACAACACCGCAACGCAGTTCTAATTGTGGCCTTATTGGTCTGTATAATGGCCCTAGCCATCGGCGCTATATTTTGGCTCCAGAATCAAAGCGAGCAAGAATCACTCACCTTAGAACGCCAGGCCACACAACTATACTTAGATCGTTCGTTAGATGACTTAGATGCCAGTAAATCCAATCTCGACAAGGCCATGACCCTCTATCAACAGATTCTTGATGAGTATCCTCGGTCATCAAGCGCGGAACTTGCCTGGTATTTCCTAGGAAATGCCCATGCCGAACGAGAAAATTTCCCTGACGCCATTAAAGCCTATGAACATTATGTTTCCTCATTCACAAACAATCCAACACTCCAAGGGTTAGTATTCCAGCGTCTTGGTTCCGCCTATATTTTACATAATCAAAAACAAAAGGGACTAGACGCCTATACGCAAGTATTGAACATCCCGGGAGCCCTCAATAAAGACCAAGTCATGTTCGAGCTAGCGAAACTTGAAGAGTCAGATAATAATACTTCGCAAGCGCTCACCCATTACAAGCACATTCAAGATCAATATCCTGCTTCACCGTATGTCAATGAGGCCATGATGCGCATTCGAGTGCTTGAACCTCCTCAAGAGACTCCCGAGGAATCGCCCAAAAATGACAGCTCCACCGCAACTGACAAAAAGACCCAGACTGACCAGGGAAAATAAAAGAAGAGTTAATTGGCAGGGCTAGCGGCTGACCATCAACATTCGACCTGCTTGTATTAAACTGCTACGCAGATTATTTAAGACCTTCAGATCCCGAACACTCACACTAAATTGTTTAGCAATCGTCCATAGGCTATCTCCACTACGAACCCGATACCACCTCGCGTCTCCCCCTGATGAGGGCTCAGAGACCTCGGCCCCCTCACTGACACGTAAGCGTTGCCCTACATTGATCAAATTTCCTGACAAATTATTCAAGCCCTTTAATTTACCCACGTTCATATTAAACCGATGGGCAATCACGGACAGGCTATCACCCGATCTCACGGGATACCAATTTGCCTGAGGCGGTGGTTGCGTCCATTGCTTCAGCTCTTCTAGAATGTTTTCCACATGAGAGCCCATTCCCACGGGAACCTTTAAAAAATAGCCATCTTTCTGGGGCGGAGTGATACTACGACGCAATTCAGGGTTTAAATGCCTCAGGTCTTCGAACGCCAATCCTGTTTTCTTGGCAATCGCGCGCAAGTGAATCGTATCTTTCATCAGCACTTCATCGTATGCATGCAAATCGTCATTCCCCACGCGAAAGCCGAATAAGGTTGGGTTGGTGGCAATGATTGTGGCCGCCATAAATTTTGGCACATATTCCTGCGTCTCTCGTCGGATATACCGTGTCTGCCGAATTTTCCAATAATCACGGGTTCCGCTTTTTTTTATGGCACGCGAAATTTTCCCTGTCCCCGCATTATAGGCAGCCAACGCCAAAGGCCATGTTCCAAATCGGTCATATAAGTCACGTAAATGTTGAGCCGCAGCGACCGAAGATTTAATGGGATCACGCCGCTCATCAAGATACCAATTGACTCGAAGCCCATAGGCACTTCCAGTGCCTTTCATAAATTGCCAAGGACCGGCTGCCCGTGCACGAGAATACGCTCTTGGATTAAACCCACTTTCGATTATCGACAAATACACCAATTCTTGAGGCAACCCAAGTTCAGCAAAAATTTGTTCTACCACAGGCTTATACTTCTGAAACCGATCGAGCCATTCTTGAAAACGATCTGGAATCACCGTTTGGAAATATCGAATTTTACGTTCGACGGAGGGATTCAGAATGAGAGAAACTTCCCCATAGGGCATTTCGGGTTCAGGCTCAACCTCACTGGAAGACGTCGCGAAAAGCTTCCCATAGCGCCAGATCTTTTGGGCAGAGCCGTCTTTGATATTTGAAAGAGGAAGTTGGGGCAAGCCCAAGCCTGTACCATTGGAAATGTTATCCAATTCCAACGACGAGGCGGAAGAAACCTTGTGAAGTAAGACCTCTCTCAATACACCGGAGGCTTGGCTTTGATTAAGCTGAGGGTTAGCCGGAAGCATCTTGTCATCTATAGCCTCAGCACTTTCACGAGGAACAGAAATTGTGCTCTTAAACAAATCGGTATCCGTTGTATCCAACAAAGACTTAGTAGCTATCATATTGGGGTCAGACACTTGGGGGGATTCGGTACTCACAAAATGATTTAGCCCAGTCTCTCCAAGGTTTGACGTGCTGGATTGGGTCGATGTGTTTAGCTGTGAAGGCTTAGTTAAGGAGTTCGATTGGGCTAATCCCAAAGAGGCCCCCCACAACAGTAACGTGATCGAACACAGAGCGACTCGATTTAGCATAGATTCCTGGAACACACTCATACCTAAGTGCCTCATTTTCTTAATATTTTCGGCTCTTCACAAGCATTCTTGATGAGAATAATTCCCACAGCGTTCTGTGTCAAGGAATAACAGCTCTATTAATATCCTTCGGTAGAATACAACAAAATCATTAGTAATATCTTCCAAAGAATCGGAACGAACAATGGGTAGCAAGGACGTTACAAAACATCACCACAATCATTTCCTGACAAGTGGGTCTTTGTTCCATATCAGCATCCTTCAAGCCTGCCTTTGCGTTGCAAGGTAAATTCGCCCCCTGGTTCCAAAGGATCGGTATCATGTCCTACCCTCGTGTACCACCATCTTCCTCGTGCCGACAGGCCATTATCAGCAAGCCGAGCCTCAAACCCACCTTCTCGATCATTACCAACTTGGACCCATGTCCCTTTCCATTGACCCTGCGTCAACACCACGGTTTCTAAAGTGGCCCTGCTGCCAATCATACGATCCATTCCCCTGCCCATCTAAGAGTAAATCATACACTACCTGGCCCTCACAATACTCCCACATTCCAGAAACATTTGAGAGACGGTCAAGGTCCGAAGAAAAGAGTCGCTCTAATGCAACACCGTTCACTTCCGAGACAGGAATACCTGAGCACCCGGTAAGTTTCAGAAGAATTACTCCAACGAGTCCAAAAAGCCAGAGAGCATTATTTGTGAGATGGCATTCTTGCACCCTGTTCCCACCTTCTCTTCAACGCCCATGGAACGTCAACAGATTCATATTAAATGAAGGACACCAACTCTCTCCATCGACCCTTGTTTTCAATACTTCTATTCACAGAAATTCGAGAACGTGATAGGGTCATTCTCGTCATTCGCAAACTACTGGTCTCACACAAAGCCTTTCATGAGAGAGCACGATGGCTTCCAACCTCCCTCATCATCGTCCCTTCACCCGCTTGCTTCTGTTGATCATTGGCATCCTATTTTCGTTAGTCATCATTGGTTCCTATGGATTTCATGCCATT
Source organism: Nitrospirota bacterium (assembly GCA_027623995.1). GTDB lineage: Bacteria > Nitrospirota > Nitrospiria > Nitrospirales > UBA8639 > Nitronereus. The sequence goes on along the minus strand of JAQBUF010000008.1, from coordinate 19,032 downwards.
CAACGCGACCTTTTAGCGAATTCTGGAAAAAGCCTGGCCCTAGCCGCCACGGACATTGCCGACAAAATTGATCGATGGATCCTCGAGCGAGTTGAAGATATTGATTTCATCGCCCAATCCCTTGCACCTGAATCTCAAGATCCAGAAACCATGACCAGCATTCTAAAAAATCTCCAAAATTCCTATCCAGCCGTTCGCTCCCTTTCTATTGTCGACCCTTCAGGAAGACGAGATTCATCTCTCCAGGACCCTCAAAACAACCCACAATGGGAAAAGTTACAAGGACTCACAGCCATTCAAAGCGGACGCACCTACTACATTGAAGTTGCCCCGCCACTTTGATGAGGCAAATAAAGATATGTCCTTGATATTTACTCGTGCACTGGCATCCCATTCAAGGAATACCAAAAGAAGCCTCGTGGCAGAGGTTGCACTTTCACATTTGGATCCTATCTTTGCCAAAACACAACAGGCCATTCAGCAAGCCAGACAGACTCAGAGCCCGGTGGAATGGCAGCTCTTGACCAAGAAAGGCCTGATTCTCCTAGACTCTATTTTACATGAAGAGCGAACGATAAATCTGACAGACTTGGATCTGCCCTCAGCTAATCTTGTCACCTCAGGAAAATCCGGATTTATTGAAGAAATTCACAAACGGCGGGGCGTTCCCGTCATCACAGGCTTTGCCCAGACTCAAACCACTCATGATTTTCCCAATCCCAATTGGGGGGTTCTCCTTCGCATCGACCAAGCTGATGTCCTCCCTATCATCCACGGCAAGATTTTCCAACTGGGGGCAGGAATCAGTCTCGTGCTTCTCCCACTAATCGGCATTATTTTTTGGTCAGCCCGCAAGGTGGAATCCGAACATCAACAGGTCATGGCGGCAGAAACCAAGTACCGAGAGATTTTCGAAAATGCCCCCGATGGAATATTTCAAAGCACACCCTCCGGCCAATTCATTAGTGCCAATCCTGCCATGGCGAAAATCTTGGGGTATGACTCGCCACAGATGCTCATACAGTCCATGTCAGACCTAGCCCAGCAATTCTATGTTAACCCAAACCAGCGCCAGGAGCTTCTTCAAACACTCAAGGCCAGGGGCTCCATCAACAATTTCGAATTCGAATTTTACCGTCGAGATGGAAAAATCCGATGGGCCTCGGGAAATATCCGCGCTGTGCAAGATAGGAGCGGAACCATTCAGCACATAGAAGGCACGATGGTGGATATCACTGATCGTAAAGAGACCACAAATCGGCTCTACCAGTTACAAGCACAACTGCTTGCCGAACAAGAGCAACGAACTCTGCAAGTGGAGGCCGAACTGGACAAAAGCAAAGCCGCACTCATCACGCAAGCCAAGCTCGCAACTCTGGGACAACTCTCAGGAAGCATTGCCCATGAATTGCGCAACCCCTTGGGAGCCATGCGAAATGCGATTTTTTTGCTAAAACGCCGGATCACGAATTCTGATAACCAGACCATACGGTACTTGGATATGTTAGAAGAAGAAGTCCACAATAGTGACCTCATCATTCAAGGTCTGCTAGAAGTCGCCAGAGGGAAAGAACCCATCAAACAAAACATCTCACTCCAATCCCTTTTGGAAAAGGTCCTTAAAGAAAAACCCTTTCCCGAGACAGTCACCTTCCATGTTGAATTGGAATCGGAGCCTTTTATCATTTGGGTGGACCCTCAACAGTTTATTCAAGTACTCCACAATGTTCTTCATAACGCCAGGCAGGCGATGGAATCACAGGGCCACATCTCCATCCATGCGCAGCATTGTTCTGACATATCCGAGATTGAAATTTCTGACACCGGCCCTGGCATTGCAGAAGAAAACCGTGCCCAGTTATTTGAACCACTCTTCACCACCAAAGCCAAAGGGACCGGGTTAGGCTTGACCTTATGTCGAGAAATCATTGAACGTCATGGCGGGACAATCCTTTCCATGGATAAACAGGACGGTGGGGCCTCCTTTCAAATTCGCCTTCCGGTCTACCATCCGCCTACATGAAGAGACACTAGTGACAAACTTCACCGGCCCAGTGTAAAGTATCCCTTTTTTTATCTGGCACCAAAAAGTAGGACGCGAAGCATGAACATCTTAGTCGTTGACGACGAAAAAAATATGCGGCTGACCTTAGCGGCAATCTTAGAAGAAGAGGGATATTCGGTGACAGAGGCCGCCACCGGCGACCAAGCCGTGGAACGATGCGAGCAACAGGCTTTTGATGTGGTCCTCATGGACGTACACATGCCGGGGTTAAATGGCGTCGATGCCTTTCGAAAAATCCGACGGCATCAAGAGGGAATCAAAGTCATTCTCATGAGCGCCTATGTGGTCGATGATTTAAAGCGCGTAGCGTTAGATGAAGGGGCGGTGGCGTTTCTCTCAAAACCGCTCAACTTGCAGCGCGTCATCAACCTGATTCAAGACGTTCAAGAAACAGCTATTTTAGTGGTTGAGGACGATCAAGACGAAGGGCAACGCATTCATGACAAACTGCGAGACCAAGGCTACCGAGTCACCGTCGCCACTTCTCCACATGATGCGCTTGAATTGGTGGAACAAATCCGCTTCGATATTGTCTTGATCGATGTCGCCCTCCCCGCCATGACTGGACTTGAACTCTATCTCGCCATTAAACATCTCACCCCAACCACCCTCGCTATTATGATGTCAGGATTAGAAGAAGAATTTGAAAAGATTGCACGTGAGGCAGTCAGGCAAACAGCCTATACCATTCTCCAAAAGCCTCTTGATCTCGATCATTTGTTAAGTTTACTCACCCGCATTTCAGGCCAACAAGCCTCAAATGCGATTCACAAACCACCACAAGAACCTCTATCATCATAGAGTCCAGGACTCGGAAAGAGTACGCCTCCATTGTCCACCAGATCACGATATAGCCGCATCCTTGTGACAGAAGACCACGATGCTCAATTGGAAACCATTGTGGCTCTTTTGCGCGAAGAAGGCTATGAGGTCGTGGGCTGCAAAACCGCGGCAGATACCATCACGCAAGCTCAACAGCAACGATTTGATATTGCGTTGATCGACCTTCAATTGCCAGACCAACAAGGGATTTCAGTCATTGAACAATTGCGAGCCAATAATCGCCGATTACAAATCATCATCAATACCGGATTTAGCTCACTTGATACCGCCAAAGAAGCCATAAATTTGGGGGTCATGGCTTATATTGAAAAGGGCAGCGATCCTAAGGAACTCCTCCATCAAATTGATCGAGCGATCCTCAATCATTTAGACCAATATACTGAAGAATTAGAACGTGCAGTGGCCGATCGCACGGCATCCCTTCAGGAGCGGGATGAACAATTTTGTCAGCTGGCGGAAAATATCCATGAAGTGTTTTGGCTCAGCACCCCATGCCGTCGTCAACTCTTATATGTGAGCCCGGCCTATGCAACCATTTGGGGACAAAGTTGCCAAAGCTTGCTGAACAATCCTTTGTCATTTCAGGACTTCATCCATCCGGAAGACCGACCTCACATGCACCGCGCCTTGACCGACACTATCCTGACTGAAAGTTGCAATGAATATCGAATTCTTCGACCCGGCAACCAGATTCGTTGGATTAGAGAACGCACCTTTCCCGTTAAAGATGCAGAGGGGGACATATACCGACTCGCAGGATTGTGGGAAGATATGACCGATCAGAAGGAAGCCGAGACTGCCTTACGTGAAACTCAACAAAAACTTCATCAGTCCCAAAAAATGGAGGCCATTGGCACATTGGCCGGTGGAATCGCCCATGATTTCAATAATATTTTAGCGGCAATTCTCGGCTATACGGAACTCTCGATGCTTCGAAGCCACGATCAAGAGAAAGTCTCATCGTATTTACACGAAATTCAACTTGCCGGGAAACGAGCCAAACACCTGGTCCAACAAATTTTGGCTTTTAGCCATCAACAAAAACCTGAACGAAAACCCTTGCATCTAGGACCGCTTATCGAAGAAGGCCTTCAGTTACTCCGTGCATCACTGCCCACCACCATTACCATTGTTCAAGACCTGCGAGCTCAATACACGATTTTGGCCGACCCTACCCAAATCCATCAAGTACTATTCAACCTTTGCGCCAACGCCGAACATGCCATGCGGGAAACTGGAGGAACGCTCACCGTCACGCTTGAAGACCTAGAGGTATCGCGGGCGCTCACCAAACAGCACCCCGACCTGCAAGTGGGACCATATCTTCGGTTAACGATCCAGGATACCGGACACGGCATCCCTCAAACCCTCGTGCCTAAAATCTTTGACCCCTACTTTACGACCAAAAACATTGGGGAAGGCACAGGACTCGGTCTCTCAGTCATTCATGGAATCGTCACGAGTCATGGGGGAGCCATTTCTGTCTCCAGTCGCATAGGAGAAGGAACCACCGTCGAAGTTTATTTCCCACAAGTACTTGAATACTTGGAACCGCCAACTCAGACGATCCTTCCTCTGGTGGGCGGGACAGCCACCATCCTCTTTGTCGATGATGAAGAACCCTTGGCTCGCCTTGGAGCAGAATGGCTCACCCAATTAGGCTACACAACTGTTATTAGCACCAGTAGCATTGAAGCCTTGGCCCTATTTCGCCAAGATCCTCTGCGGTTTGATCTGATCGTGACCGACCAAACCATGCCTAATATGTCAGGAGAACTTCTGGCCCGCGAACTGTTAACCCTTCGACCAGACCTCCCCATTATTTTGTGTACCGGTTTTAGCCACACCATGTCACCAGAAAAAGCTCGAAGCCTAGGAATTCGTGATTTCCTGATGAAACCGTTAACCTATCATGACCTCGGGCACGCAATCCGGAAGATTCTTGATGGATAATCCTCGAACACCATTCCTCCCCAGGAATATTTACCTCCCGCCCAAGACATGCTAGAACTTTGATTCAACGCTTGCCTACTCAAAGGAATTACCATGATCGAAGAAACCCATTCCCCCTCATAGCCGATACTTTTGGAGATGACCTCTCAACATGGCCAAAGGGCTGAAAAGCGTAGACATTTCCCACTTCACATACTGGAAAAAATGCCCCTGCAATGACTATCCTTATGGACACCATCCGCATCCTGTTAGCTGATGACCACGCCTTAATTCGTGCAGGGATCCGCGCCCTCTTGGAAAATATCCAAGGCATCACCGTCGTTGCGGAAGCCAACGACGGTCGAGAAGCCATAGAGTTGGTCAACCTGCATTCGCCAGATATCTTACTCACGGATATTGCCATACCAGGACTCAATGGGTTAGAAGCGATCCCTCGCATCAAAAAGGTACACGAGAAAATCCACATCATTATTCTCTCCATGCACACCAATGAAGAATATGTTCGAGAGGCATTACTGGTGGGAGCCAGTGGCTACTTGGTCAAAGGTGCTGACCCGTCAGAATTAGAATTAGCGATCAAATCTGTCATGCGAGGAGAAATGTACCTCTCCCCTGCGATTTCTAAATCAATTGTGTCAAAGTTTTTACAACAACCTCCCCTGGGATCAGAGCCAATAAAAGACCTGACTTCCCGCCAACGAGAAATTCTCCAGCTCGTTGCCGAAGGAAAAACCACGAAAGATATTGCCCAGCTTATCAACCTTCAGTATTAAAACAGTAGAAACCCATCGGACCGAACTCATGAAACGATTGGATATTCATGATCTGGCCGGTTTAGTCCGGTACGCCATTCGTCAGGGCTTAGTCTCAGTAGAGCCATAAGGCACCGAGCTAAACGGCCCTCAGCATATTTAACCTTTCCTCTCAGGTAATTTTTTAATGTTTTCAAGGGGTTTACCTGATACTCCTTTCTTTCCTTCTTTGTCATTCTGAAATTCATACTTGGAATACCCATTCGTTTGAACACATGAACTGCCCTCCCTTGGTCAAACCCTAGACAAGGGAAGAGTCGAAAAGTTTCCTAATCATTTAGGCGGCCAAGGAAATTCATGGCGAATTCGAGGATACGGAATAAGGAGTGTCATCATGGCCAAAATTCTACTCATTGAAGATGAACCACAGGTTCGGGGATTATTGAAAGAGACATTGGTGCAGGAAGGTCACGAGGTCACTGAATGCGAGGATGGCGCGGATGGGTTGAGACATTACAAAAAAGGGCTCACAGACCTGGTCATTTTAGATATGATCCTCCCTGAAAAAGATGGGTTCGAAACATTGACTGAACTCAGACAGCAGGATCCCCAGGTCAATGTGTTGGCGATCTCTGGCGGATTTGCCCCAGGGGCTGTCAATGTGCTTCATATCGCCCAACGTTTGGGTGCACGGGAAATCTTAGCTAAGCCCTTTGACTTGAAAAATTTCCTCACGGTGGTCAACCAACTTCTCACTGTTCCTGAACCACCAGCATAATTCATTCACGTTCTGAAGGTTATCAAAGATGCTCCCACCAAGGCATCTTTCCTCTTTCGTTTTTACCTCCAATTTGTTTAGACCCCATCCGACTCAAAAATATAAGCACTTTTAGGATTTTGAAGCATTCATGGCACACCGAAAACCAGTAGAATGATTCCGATCGTAAGGATCACTCGCCACACGGGTGAACACCCGAACCTGAGGTGTTTCAACTTGCCACCCTGAACTTCGAAGGACTTTCCATTTGCCTTGATCTGGACCTTTCGGGTTCACCCGTGGGCTCTTTGAATAATAGGCCACATCATACCAATCCGCGACCCACTCCCAGACATTCCCAGCCATATCATACAAGCCATACGGACTTTTTCCAGGCTCATAAATCCCAACAGGAACAAGGGTTTTTTCGCCGCGCCATTTCTGATTAAAGTTGAGGTGTTTATGCGTGGGTTCAACATTGCCCCAGGGAAATCGACGATCATCCGTGCCTTTTCCGGCCTTCTCCCATTCAGCCTCCGTCGGTAACCGTTTTCCCGCCCATTCACAATAGGCCTTCGCATCAAACCAATCGACGTTAATCACAGGCAACAGGGCAATCGATTCCGGCATGAGCCCATCTTGCCATAAGTCTTTGGTGTCATCAGAACGGTGTTTGGGGGCACGGTGCCCAGTCTCACGAATAAATTCCAAATAATGGCCATTCGTCACTTCATATTTATCAATATAGTAGTCTGGCAGATCGATTTCATGGCTGGGATATTCATCACGCCCTCCATCTCTGGCCCATTTGGTGACCCCCATCTGAAAAGGACCCGCGGGGATGAACATCATGGGAGCCCCATCTTTTCCAAGTTGTTCCGAAGACGTTAAATCCGCGGCCTGAAGAGGCGAAACCAAGAACACTATCCCAGAGAATCCCACTAGAACCACTAAAGGAAGAACCAACCCACACATCCTCCGCATCATCACACCACCTCATCTCTGTTCGTGTATTGAAATGCTTGCCAGAGGACATCCCTCAACCAAACAAATTGATTAATTTTCTTAGGACAAGTCTCTTCCTTATGTTGTACTCCCAGGCCACAGAAGGAATCAACTTGGACCAACTTTAGTTGAAAGAGTTCATCTCCGATAAAGATCGACAGTGACATAACAAGAGACGTTGAGCAGGACGCCCAACCAGATGAAACCATGATGATCATACCCTGCCAATGGAGGGCTCCTCATTATGACCTGGCACAATCCATTTTCCGGAAAAGCCAATCAATCAACGACGATCACACCGACCCAGGACTCTGGACTTTCATTGCACATCGGTCTCTGGCATGTATGGGTCTGGCGAAAATCCCGTCAACACTCAAATCTGCACGAGGCTCACGATCAGACAAAAACCCAGGGTATTTTTTTGAAAAGACCAGCCAGTCAGCCAACCGGATCACCCTTTCTCCGTTAGGAAAAACAGCGTAGATGGCCATACGTCCCATGAGGAAACACGATGCAGATCAAGGCCATTCCACTTATCCAAGGACGCACGTTCCTCGCTCATGAAAGAGCGGACAAGGATTAAGAATCCCCCCTCAAAAACCGACATACTGAATTGATCAGCACCCCTTCTCCAATGACAGATGCCTTCCTGTGAAGATCGAGTCGGAGAGAGATGATAAGGGTCAGCGAGGTTTCAAGGAACATCCGAGGGCCGATCCTTCTGGCCTTCATTATTTTTTTATCACGACTGACGACCCCCTATGGCCTTTGAACGTGTCAATGCCAACGACCTGAGACTGGGACTATATATTAAATTAGTCGGGTCCTGGTTCAGCCATCCCTTTCCCACCAATACCTTTAAGATCAAAACAGAAAAAGACCTTGAGACGCTTCGGTCATTACGAAATGTCAAAATCCTGTATGACTTTGACCGCTCAGATCCTCCCCCAACGACTCATGTGGAACCGGAACCTGAGGAGCCACAAGTCAATATCGAACGGTCCGACGATGATCCGGGAAATGATCCTGCTGAAGACCTCGCAATGATCCAGGAAAAAGAGGAACGTAAGCAGGCCTTTGCCCACCGACGGAATCAACTTCTGGAAGCCGAGCAGGCCTATCAAGAAGTCCTCGATGAAAATAAAGTTCTCATGCGGGAAGTGACCTGTGGGTATGTCAAAGGAATGAGAAAAGCCGAAGAACTCATGAATGTCTTAGGTGACATTTTAAGCAATGATGGATCGTTAGTCGCCTTAATGAATCTCATGGGAAACAACGAGATCGGGGACGAGTTTTATTACCATTCGTTAAATACCGCCATCCTCAGTATGGTGGTGGCTCGGGATTTGAACCTCGCCCCTAATGACGCCCATATGGTGGGGATGGCGGCATTATTTCATGATATCGGCGAAGTCTCGGATGATGGTGAAATCCAATACAAAGGGGGACGCCTCACCCAGCAACAACAATTGGCGCATTCCAATTTTTATGGAACCTATGGAGGCGCTTTTTACCTCCCCCTTCATCTGAGTGTAACTCTGTAGGAGCACTTTTACTCTGAGCATCAATGATTTGAATGCTGAAGAACTCCTGAGAACTTTGACGAGCCAGATTCTCAGATGACAGATACCCCCACTGATGGCTGTAAAAGACATCTCCTCGATTGAAGGAACATATTGAAAGAGCATCATGGAATGCTTCCGGTATGGCCCATTGAAATCCTTCAATGAAATTTTGCATTGGTTATATCTTAATCCAGCAATTTGCGAGCGAGTTTCTTTTTTAAAGCGGATAGCCGTCGTTTTGCAACCTCAGCTGCAGCTTCCGCTTCACGAACCTCTATCAAAGCTTCTTCAACATCAGTGCCACGTAACCAGCTCTGAACCTTTGCAATTTCTTCAATGTTTTCGCTCACTACCCCTTCAATATTTCCATCTAAGACACGAAAACGATGTTTGCAATATTGTCCATTCATGCCAGCAGGACAGCTGCAATGCCCGGTAAGGTTGTTCCCTCGGAGCCAAAACTTCACCTCATACGGTTCGGCAGCGGAACCTTGTACCAGTAATTTGACGTAATTTTCTGGGTTTGGATTATCGTCACTATTGAGAAAATATAACTTTGATTCCACTGTGTTACCCAAATGTTTAAAAATATGAATGGAGTTTACACTATCTTAGAATCCCTTGCATAAAAAGTTGGATGCTGTTTCAAATTTGAAGAATGTTGAAGAGAAAGATGAAATAAGGGGGAGGCTTCCCTTTTTGGGCTACATGAGTTGAGGGCAAAGATGAGTATTGTTTTTTAATAGGGTTTCCAAAAATATGACAACTGGGTTTTTTCCCAGTAGTATCTCCCCTGCGTTGGGCGCGGCTTCGGCGCGAGACCAAATTCGACTATTCTGGCGAAGACTGTTTGAGCGGAGCGAGTTCCTGAGCCATCTTAATTCGATGCTGAAAAGGAGACGCTTCCCTTTTTAGGCTTGAAAGATGCAGGGTTTCGCCCCTGCAGACGACCTCCTTTTGTTTCGGCAAAAGGAGGCAAAACCATTTTTGCCCGTGCGCGGAACTACGGGGAACTGGTCCACCACCCCGAATCAAGATGGCTCAGAAACTCGCTCCGCTCAAACAGTCTTCACCAAAGAGGGAGGATTCGGGGTGCCGGCCCAGCCGCGCACGAAGGCAGGAGGCAGAAGAGGACAACATATTTTTGAACGAATGAGGCCAATTGGTTTGGAGCGAATTGTTCTATCGAAAAAGCTGGAGTTGTGTTTTGAAGGTTTTCCATTTTGTGGTATCCAGCCTTCGGATGCGGCGGAGCCGGAACCCCGAATCGACTTTTTGGCGAGAGCTGTTTGAGCGCAGCGAGTTCTCTCGCCATCTTATTCGGGGCGTAGGCGGAGGGACCCCCTTGGGGCCGGAGACGGGCAGAAATGGTTTTGGGTCCTTTTGCCGAAACAAAAGGACCTCGTCGGCGGGGGCGAAACCCCGCTATAAATTAATCACTCCCTAAAAAAATCAAAACCGACGAGGTGGAACCGATATTAATTTTTCCTGGCCACCACCCAAACATAAGGTTTCAAAATCGTTTGCTTACTCAAAAGAGGAGTAAACCCGAGATCGTTGAGTAAGCGATGAAGATTGTCTTGGGAAAAATACCAGAGGTGGGCCGGTGGTCCATACCATCGTCCCTGCTTCTTTTTACGTTCAGATTTTGGATGACTATTATCGGGGACCTCAAGAACCACTAAGCCCGAAGGCTTTAACACCCTAGAAATTTCCAGCAACGTCCCACGCGGGTCATGCAAATGTTCCAAGACATGCGTCATGGTGACTAAAGCAAATTCTTCGTTGGGGAAATTTTGACTAGCCAGGGTTCCTTGCACCACGTTTAGCCCTCGAGCTTGGGCATAGCGACATAATCCATTATGGAGCTCAAGGCCCATATATGCCCATTCGGGTTTCCCTTCTACCGCTCCTCCCCAATCCCCTTCAGAGCAACCGATGTCTAGGACCCGTCCGTGAACTTGCGCCAGCTTGGAAATAGCCCTCAGTCGAGTTTTGCATTTCAGCGTTTTACGGAACTGATTGAATGTCGTGCGTTCGACTGGAGTTTCGTGCTGATAGGCATTCGTGACCGATTCTTCTGGTGGCAATGGGTGGGTAAAGTCCAATAGGCAGTTGGGGCATCGATGGATATCAAAGCCTTTGGCTTTGAATAAAAACTCAGGCGACGGGTTGTGACATATCATGCAGCTCATATTTGGATGCCTGGGTTATCGGTGAAAATGGAAAGTCTCATCGTGAGAAATTTGTGATTCCAGATTGTCTGGATACCACTCAGGGGCACTGTAGTTATTGGCGTCCGTGACCGCAAGTTCGGTTGATTAGATTCGATGAGAATCCTAAAAATGATGTTGTGCGTTGGCACGGGTCAAGAAAAATTTCCCCATGAGCCGTGCGCGTTATCCGTTGAATAACTTTTTGTCAGAACTCTTTGGCAAACTCTTTTTTGGACCAAATCTGTCCTTCTTCAAGTAAGACATTCGAGCTGACATACAGTCCGAACATCTGTTGGCGAATCTTATAGAGTGGGGAGTTGATGTCGCTTAATTCTGGTGCCAACTCAGAAAACACGGGGTCTTGTTCAGGATGTTGTCCATCAAGGCTTGTCCGAAAGAAGGTTTTGACTTTGAAGCGATACAGCCACATGAAATCTTGATTGACGATGCCAATGGCATCATCGTGTGCCCCGCTGACGAAGGCGATATTATTCGCCAAACAATCGGTATGGAAGGCACAACTCAAATCTTGTCCCAAGAAAGGAGCCATAGCTGGGGTGAGATTGTTCATGGCTAAGATGGTCGGGCCAATATCCACTTGGCTGGCGATGTGGGAAATGACTTTGGATCGAGTGGGAACGTCGGATTCCAGTGATGGGTCGATCCAGATATAGAACGGAACCAAAAAGTGGCTTCCGCGCGCAGCAGGGTCACTTCCGCCAATGCCCTCATGACGGCCATGGTCTCCTAGGACCAAAACCATCGTGTCTTTAAAGAGATCTTCTTTTTGCATCTTTGCAAAGAATCTTTCCAAAGCCAGGTCCAAATACCTCAAGGCGGGAACATATTGGTCGGGATGTTTCTGTAGGACTTCAAGGTCAGGATGAACCATGGGGAATTGATAGGGGTGATGCGTACCTACGGTCAGCGTGGAAAGGAAATATGGCCTCGATTCTTTTCGCAAATCCTTCACTCGCTCATACACGAAATCAAATAGCGATTCATCGGTGAGGCCTAAGCCGAGTTTTTGAGCATCAGGAGGAAAACTATTTTCGTCTAAAAATTGGTGAATGCCATTCCTTGCGAGGAATAAGGCAATGTGGTCGTAGTTGCGATCGCGATTTTGTCCGACCACCATTTCAGTCCAATAGCCAGCCTGTTTTAGGACTTCCGGGAAGCACAAAAATTCATGCGTATACCGAGCTCGCATGACGGCCCACCCTCGACGAGGATAATAGGAGCAGAGGGTAGAAAATAACGCGCGGGCGGTCATGTCCCCGTTGGAAAAAAATCTGTCGAAATAAATACTTTCGGTGCCAAGGCGGTCGAGGAACGGTGTTAATCGAATATGTTCTGATGAGGTGTTGGCATTGGCTTTGTTTTCAGGGGTAGGCGGAGGGTTGTTGAAAAATGTCTGCCGCAAATCACTTGGATTATTTACATTGATCGCTTGCCCCAGGTAACGTCGGTCCAAGCCTTCGACGAACAGCAGTAAGACATTGACGGGCTTCTTGAATTTGATGCTATTTTCCTGTGGCGCGGTATGTCGAAGAAGAGGATATTGAGGATTGAGGAATTGTTCAGGGTGGCCAAGGGCACTCTGGCTGACGATCACGGCCTCCTTCATCGGCATCGTGCTGACGATCCCTGCTGTTGCCCCGCTCAATCGATAGAAGACTGACCCAATGCCGACTTCTCCTGCATGCCAGAGAGGATTTTGCGCTAACATGTAGTAGACCGAGTTGGTAATGTTCGCCCGCTGAATGCCCCATGGACCATACCAGTTGAATCCCATGAGTCCGCCGGTCAGACAAAGGACCAAGAAATATCTGGTCATGGTGGGCGAAAGGGAATGGCACCGCGTGAACAGGGGCGAAAGCAGAGTGCGAAAGCCAATCCACCAACCCAGCGTTAACAAAATTTCTACGCCAAAAAATCCAGCGACGATCCAAGACCACTTTTTAATTTCCTGAAGCTCTGCTCCAGTTTGTTGAAGGGCTTGGTTGGGAGCCGGCGTGTTTTCTGTCACGACCCCAGACTGTTCGCGTGGGAATATCAGGTCTTCGATAAACTCAAAAAATACAAAATCCAAATGGGTATGCGCATAGTGGTAGTAACCCATATCCACCATGAGCACCAGCATCAAGGCCCCACCAACCATCCAACTTGAGGTTCGGAATGCGCCTCTGAAGCTGTCGGGATCTCTCAACATTCGTCTGGCGTCTGACCAGCCATTGCGCAGGGCAAGGTAACACCACGCGAGGAGGGCGGCGAATCCTACAGCCAATGTTGAAACAATCGCATCCGCTCGAAAGCCGGTCATCGCGGTTTTAAGGAGGATTTCCAGGTCAGGGACTTCTATGGTGAGGGCTTCTGAAAAAAGAAACCCACGTTGCCCTTGCTGGAGAAGTAAAAACAGAATCAAGACAAAAAAGAAAAGGTGCCAGAAAGATCGGGAAGCGTTGTGGGGTTGAGAAATATTCATTGGTCGTATTGGCCTAGGGAGGAGGACGTTCTAGATCTTCATCGAATATCTACTTACCATAGATGACACTACCCGAGCGAATGAAATGGAAGTGAGAAAAAAGGGGGTTGGTTTGAGCCTCAATAATGTGCAGGCCAAACAGCAACCCCATTTTCATCTTCAAATGTTTAAGAGTGGCGAAAGAAAAAGTGCTTGTCCCTCTCGTCTAGCTCAAACGTATTTTATTGATACAACTTCGTACTTTCTTCTTCAAGCACCGGGCTGGTGAGTTGGTCAGCATTCATTTCCACTCGGAAGCGGAGATCACCAGACTGGACCCCTTTGGCTGTCACGGTAAAGGTGAGGCTGTCTTTCGGTTTGAGAACTGGAACGGGGTCGAAATCTACCAGTTTTCCCACGACCACGAGTCTGGCGGTCGATCCTGTAGAGGAAACATACTCCATTCCCTCTGGGACCGTCGCTGCGATTTTAATGTTCGTGGCATTGGCCGTTCCTTGGTTCGTCACGACAATGGAATACGTGGTCTGTGTGCCAAGCTCCACGGGATCCTGGTTGTCCGTGACTTCTAGGCGAAGGGCGGCTACACCTTCTATCGTGGTGCATGCTTCGGCCTGTTCCTGAAGTCCTCGTTCCGTGTTGACTATAGCAATATTGCAATGTCGACCTTCGGACGCTGCCCGTCCGGTGACCTTCAATGTCGTGGTTTCTCCAGGTGCGATGACCCCAAGGTTCCATGAAACGGTGTTGGTCTTGGGGAGGTGATTCCCTGGAGGATTCGCGCTTTCAAAGGTCAACCCAGGGGGTAGGGTATCTTGAACGACGACCCCGGTGGTTGGGGCGCTACCTGGGTTACTGATTTCGATGGTGTACGTTGCCATCGTTCCGAGAAAGCGATTTTCGGGACCAGTCTTTTTTATGGCAATACTGGGTTTCTCGATAGCGACATCACAACTGGTTTGTTCGCTCAAATTTTTCCCGCCGGTGACTCGTGCCATATTTGAGGCACTTCCAGTTTTAGTTGCTGAGAAGGAAAAGACTTCGGTGACGGTTGACCCTGCGGGCAAGACGCCGATTTGCCGAGTGACTTCGGGCTGACCAGAAGTATGTGTCATGCCGCTGGGCACCACATCGGTGATTTGGACATTTGTGGCTTCTCCTGTCCCTGTATTTGCCACGGTAACACTGAATTCAGCGCTATCTCCTACATTGACTTTAGAAGGACATGTTTGCGAGAGGGACAGCACGGGCTCACCAACAGCCACCGTACATATTGATTGGCTGTGCACTCCATCACTGCCTTGGACGAGGACTTCGTTCATATGGGTTCCAGTGGCAATCGCTTTCATTCGAACGATGACTTGCTGGCTTGTTTGGGCAGGGACATCGCTGAGGTTCCAGGTCAGAGAACTTCCTGACAACTGCGCTTGTGGGTTTGATCCGACAAATTCCATTCCAGCGGGAATGGTACTCTTCAGCACGATCTGGCTGGCGTCGACCTGTGACGTATTGGTGAGGGTGATGGGGAATTCGGCCACATCACCTAACACCAGCGCCGACGGGCATTGTTGCTCTAATGTCACGGAAGGCGCCATCCAGGTGGTGCTCGTCGCGCTTTTGGCAATTACCCCGCTGACGGAGGGACAACATTCTCGTCCTGGTGTTTCTGGTTTGATCACATTGATATGCACGGCATTACCGCCGGGGCCTGGGGTTCGTTGAGATAAGGTGACTCGGGCCACGCCATGCTCATCTGTTTCGGTCATGGCTTCGGCTTGTCCGCTTTCATCAAAATAGGCTTCTGGCCCGGCGGTGACGTTCCATTTTACCTGGTATCCAGCAAGAGGCGCGCCCGTGGAGGCTTTTCTTACGGCAGTGGCCAAGGTTCGTGATGATCCCACTTTCTGTGCCCCATCAGCGGGAAAATCCCATTCCGCATCCAGCCAGTGCATCACGGCAAAGGCTTTATGTTGACTTTTGTTTTTAATATCTTGGACGACTGCGATGAGATGGGTGCTACCTTCTTGCACGGAGGTTAATGTGACGGTGGATTCACCTCGCTTATTGGCTCCGCCAATGGCGTAGGTGTTATCAATTTTCAAGGCACGAAGATATGGATCTTGTTCGACTTCGATGATGTCTCCGACGGCTCCATTTGCCCGTGCGAGAATCCATTCGACGACGGTGCTATAGACGGGCTTTCCCTGGGCATCCTTCACGACGGCGGTGAAGGTTTGTTGAGTCTTGATAGGGCTGGTGTGTTGGCCAGGTTCGATCGTCACGCTCACGGGAGGAGACACGGGATCGGACAATGGCCGGCCAAATTTGGTGACATGCTCCCCGTACTGAAGGCCAGTACAGCCTTGAGTCACGCCGATCAATACGATGGCCACAAGCCAATTTCGAACTATTCGAATTCCTAGCTGACGATCCCGATTCATGATGTCCTCCTGCAAAACATATGATCAAATGGTAACGGTTAAACCCTCCGCCTTATACCCAACAGAGGCGTGTGACTATAGCAGGCTTATAGAAAAATAACGAAAGCCTAATTTTGTGGTGGTGTTACGTCTATACTCACACGCCATTCCGCCTCCTTGCGTGTTGTATTGTTGAGCCCAAGCTGCAATTTTTGTGATTGTTTATGAATCAAAGCTATAGCCGAAGTTCAAGGGTATTGGAAGTCCGATGCTTTTTTCCCGGTCGAAGGCGTGTTGTCATATCGCCAGTTCATTTGGAGCCCAGTGGTAAAATTGCCCATGATTTTGATTCGAATGCCTTGTTGCGAGGTAATGTAAAAATCGGTGAAATCTTCCAGTGAAGGAAAGCCTTGGTGTTAATGAAAGATGGTGACATCAGGGGGCACTGGCCAATCTAAATTCGCGGCCCATCGGCCAGTCACAAATTGTTGATCGGCGGCGACTTTAAAGTCTTCATTAAAAAACCCTAGACCGATCTCGCCATCCAGTTCCATATTGCGCAAATAGGGACTGGAAAAATCATCTTTCATGATAAATTGATAGCCGGGCCCGATACTAACAGATGTCCGAAGTTGAATATCTTGAAACGTGTCTTGTTCAAACAGGGCACTGGTGAACAGGTAAAAACGCTTGGTGAGGAACAGGTCGAGTTTGATGTTACCGAAGGCGTTGCGGGTAATGATAGACCCGGAATCTTCGGAATAATTCCATCGTCCAAGCAACGATAATCGAAGGACATCCCCGCGTATGACCAGCTCGCCGAGAAAGTTGGCCTGTGTGAGGTCGGTATTGCCGGCGGTGAGGGATCCGTCAAAGTTGATATTGCCCTTGTAATGGACGGGCTTCTTTGCTGGTGGATTAATAGCGATGACCGTTTCCACCAGGGCGGGGATGGTAACTTTAATCAGGTCGGTGGCGAATTGAATGGTGCCTGGCTCTCCGGGGTGAGCGGTGCCGTGCAAAGTCACACCGTTAGTGAGTACCAGGACAATGGAACCTTTTGTTGTGAGGCCAGTGACCTCACTCCAAGCGATAGGTATAGGGTCCCCAGGGCTGAAGCTCGCTTTGGCTTTGAGGGTTCCACCGACCATGGATATAATTTCTCCATGAAGTTGGCTGCCATCTTTCAGATGTATGTGGCCTAAAGTTGAAGCCGCATGAGTAGGTCCACTTACCGCAAGCATTAAGAGGGCGATGTACACGAAAATGGCGGATCTCATGAATCCTGGATCTCCTAAGGGTCTAGGCCGACGGGGGGATTATTATCAATTTTGTGGAACCTAACAAGGGGGGGTGAGTACGTGCAAACTTATGGAAACGAGTCCCGGAATGCTGTGCACTGGGTCACAGTGCCAGTTTGCAAAACCTTCGGGGGTACGGTTCAATGGAGGTATGGGTATCCAAGTTTTATATAAAGGAGTCAATCAATTATGAATATCGCCATCCTCCTCTCAGGAATAGTTTTTCTTATGCCCGCGCAGAGCTTTGGATTTTTTGACGATTTCATGGAGAAGGCCAAATCCTTTGGTCTGACTGCCCCAACTGAACTCAGCGAAGACAAGGTTATTGCGGGATTAAAAGAGGCCTTGGAAGTTGGCGCAGGCAATGCCGTGAATCTTACTGGGGCGGCCAATGGTTTCCTGCAAAACGAGGCCATTAAAATTGCCATGCCTGCGCAACTCCAGAAACTTGATCAGGCATTAAGATTTGTCGGGTATGGCCCTCAATTGGATGAATTCGTTGTGAGCATGAACCGAGGGGCTGAGCAGGCGACGGCCCTGGCCAAGCCGATCTTTGTCGATGCGATCAAAGCCATGTCGTTTGAAGATGCCCAAGGTATTCTTAAAGGAAGCGATACTGCCGCCACTGAATATTTTCAAGGAAAAACCACGGACAAACTGAGCGCGATGTTTCGTCCACAAGTCGAAGCCGCGTTTAATCAGGTCGGCGTGACGAGGCAATACCGTGAACTGGTGGGGAAGTATGATTCTCTCCCATTTATGGAGTCATTGACCTTTGATCCTGATCAATACGTGGTTGATCACAGCCTCAAGGGACTGTTTCATGTATTAGCCGAGGAAGAGCAAAAGATCCGCACGGATCCTGGCGCTCGGGTGACGGAACTCTTGAAAGATGTGTTTGGGGCGAAGAAATAATGGAGGGGACAAATTGATGGATCGATCACCTAGCTTTCTGAGAACAAGGTTTGCCAATTGGGCAAACCTTTGGTGCTTGATTCTGTTCCTTGGCCTAAGCGTTTCGGTGATGGCCTGGGCTGCGGAAGAGAAAGTGGAAGGGAAAAAGGACAAGGCTCCACTGGTGTCGATTCCCTTGGCTTCATTAGATGTCCAGGAAGCCGTGGCGACCGTGTCGGTGTTAGAAGACCCGCAATCGTCGGTCGATTCTTTGCTCGGAGTATGTGAATCAGAGTTTGTGGGGAAACTCCACATCGAGGGTGAAGATATTCAGGGAGCCATCAAGAAGCTCTGCGGGATGATGGAAGGGCTGGCCAAAACACTGGAACCACCTCCGCAAGAAGTGGCTCCGAATGTGTTTATGATCAACGTTCCGCTCAAGCAGCCGCATCAGGCTATTCGTTCTGTCACCTGGAAGGCCAAGTCCTTGAATGATGCGATTACGTTTATTGAACTTCTCAAAGACGGTCGTCTCAAAGCCGTGAAAGTATTTTCCACTATCCCCTGGTCTGATAATCCTACCCAACCCTGCTCTGAATGTCCTGTCAAAGATCTCGTCTTTCGCCTCGAAGCGATGAAAGATAAGCGGCATTTGTTGGAATAATCTTTGCGTTGTAGCTGCAGCATCTCATGCTGCCTTCCTTCAACCTAGAAACGGCAGTTGGATCACAAAAGTCCGCACAACCTCTTGACGCACCTGGCAAAATCCAAAAATGGCT
>JAQBUF010000007.1 GCA_027623995.1 Nitrospirota bacterium | reverse complement strand
CTCACAAGGAGGAGATGGCAGGGGCAAGAAATTTCCTGTATCCAGAGATGATGGAAGGGGGAGAACCATGATTTCAGTATGATCCCATCTTATGCCGCCCCTTCTTTGGCTTTACAGCCGAGGTAAAGGACCGAAGAGGGCACGACCCGCCTGCGCGAAGCCGCTACGGCGGAGGCTGGTGAGATCGTGCAGCTACACAAGAAAGAAAGCTCTCAAGAGGTATCGCCTCCACCAAAATTGCAACTGGTCCAGGAAAAGGTAACCCACAACAGTTCAAGCACGGCAGCGACAACAATTTTCAACCAAGGTGAGATATGACCAAAGACTGTAAGTTTAGTGATCTGGAACCTACGGGGATTAAATGCACTGTCTGTAAGAAGGGAACCCTCGATCCAGTTCGAGGCCGGTTTGGTCCCATCTATAAATGCACGCGCAAAGGATGCGGGTTCTATGTGGAAACCTGCCCGACCGGAAAGAAATGCCAATTTCTTCGCGATGAAAAGAAGTGTGGTGCGTTAATGGTCAAAGGCACAAAGACCATTCCCAATCGTTGCAGTGACAAGACCTGCCCCAACAGAAGTCCTCACAAACTAGTAAAACAGAAATGAGAAGTGGTCGTTCATGAACCTTGAAGCCCCAATCGGGAAATGTTGAAAAATTACGAGGGAAGGGTGAGGTAGGATTGAAGAGTAATGATTTGAGGCTGTTCGTCTTGGCCGTGATGGAGCTTCGCTCGATCTCCCGTCACAGTACTCTCCGCATGCCCAGCGATCGCGCATTCTAAAATCCGATTATCCGCCTCATCGTCCAAGACTCGAATCTTTGCTCGGGGCTGGACGATCTCTCCGAGGTCAGCCACACAAACAGCGACACGAGAAAGTCCTTCACGGTCCCGACCAAGTTTCCGGGCACGCACTTCGAGCAATTCATGAATGAGAGGCTTGGAGATGAACAAGAGGTCCTTAAGGCAAGGAAGGATTTGGCTGTTTACTTTGAAACGATGAGGTCTTTGGGGGAACCAGAAAAGATTTCAGGCAAAGGCGGACAATGCATGGTAAGACGGACAAGACTTTTTGGAACAGTGTCGGGGAGCATTAAATGAAGGACGTGGTTAATTGGACCATACAAAATTTAGGGCTCTGGTAGCACCATACGATCAGATGAAAATAATTTTGTGGCGTGGCTCCCCCTTGTTGGTTATTCCACCCTTCTTTCGAGCGAAGCGCCTCGTCGAGTTTTTTGTGTAGCTGCAGCATCTCATGCTGCCTCTACCTGGCAGCAGGGGCCATTGTTCCGTTGGAAGAGGGCACGATCCTTCGATATGACTCAGGACAGGCACGATCGTGCAGCGACACAAGAAAGAAAAAGAGGGACAAGGAATTTCATGTGTCCAGCATTGGATGGAGGTCTGGGTCGAACCATGAATTCTGTATGATCCTGTTTAATTGTATGCCACTTTCAAAGGGCTTATACTGCAGAACCCTTCAGTCGGGTTTTGTTGAGGAGCCAACAAGGATAATCACCATCATCATTCATACGAAATAGGCACCCATGTTCGAACAAGCGTTTAAAAATATCGACGACGTGCTGTGGAAAGAGGCTGGCTGTACCACCGAGCTGGACTATACCGAGCAAACCTCTTGGCTGCTGTTCCTGAAATACCTGGATGGCCTGGAGCAGGACAAGGCCACGGAGGCCGAGCTGGAGGGCAAGAAGTATAGCTTCATCCTCGAAAAACCGTACCGCTGGGAAAGCTGGGCCGCCCCAACCCTTCGGCAGAGCCCAGGGACCGGGCGAGTGATCGATCACAATGCCGCCATGACCGGCGACGACCTCCGCGATTTCGTCAATCTCAAACTTTTCCCCTACCTACACGGCTTTAAGCAAAAGGCCAGCGGCCCGAACACCATTGAATATAAAATCGGGGAAATCTTCGGGGAGATCAAAAATAAAATTCAAAGCGGGTACAACCTGCGCGAGATCATCGACCACATCGACGAACTGCGGTTCCGCTCACAGACGGAAAAGCACGAACTCAGTCACCTCTACGAAGCCAAGATCAAAAACATGGGCAACGCCGGGCGCAACGGCGGCGAATATTACACCCCCCGCTCACTCATCCGTGCCATGGTGCAAGTGGTCAAGCCGAAGCTGGGCGAGAGGATCTACGATGGGGCCTGCGGCTCGGCGGGCTTCCTCTGCGAATCGTTCGATTACCTCCGTTCGGCAAGCTCACGGTCCCTGAGCAAAGACGAAGGGCTCACCACCAAAGACCTCACCACGCTCCAGACGCGCACCTTCTACGGGAAGGAAAAGAAATCCCTCGCCTACGTCATGGCCATCATGAACATGATCCTGCACGGGATCGAAGCGCCCAACATCATCCACACCAATACGCTCACCGAAAACCTGGCCGACATTCAAGAGAAAGATCGCTACGACGTGGTGCTGGCCAATCCGCCCTTCGGCGGCAAGGAGCGCAAGGAAGTGCAACAGAACTTTCCCATCCGCACCGGGGAGACTGCCTTCCTCTTCCTCCAACACTTCATCAAAATGCTCAAGGCCGGCGGACGTGGGGGAGTGGTTATTAAAAACACCTTCCTCTCCAATACCGACAACGCATCGACCAGCCTGCGCAAGCTCCTCCTGGAATCCTGCAACCTGCACACCGTGCTCGATATGCCCGGCGGCACCTTCCTGGGCGCGGGCGTCAAGACCGTGGTGCTCTTCTTTGAGAAAGGCGCGCCCACACGCAAAGTCTGGTTCTATCAGCTCGACCCAGGCCGAAACATGGGCAAGACCAACCCGCTCAATGATGCCGACCTGGCCGAGTTCATCAAGCTGCAAAAGACCTTTGCCGACTCGCCCAAAAGCTGGAGCGTGGACGTGGCGGCCATCGACCCGAAGACCTTTGATTTGTCCGTGAAAAACCCCAACGGCGGCGAGGAAGTCGCGCATCGTAGCCCACAGGACATCATGGACGAAATCGCCGCGCTGGATACCGAGAGCGCCGAAGTGCTGGGCAACATCAAGAGGCTGCTGAAGGGAGACACGCGCCATGACTGACATTCGATGGAAACAGCGGTTCGACAACTTCCAGCGGGCGCTGGAGAGTCTGACACAGGCCATGGAGTTGATGCGCCAGCGCCCCCTCTCGAAGCTCGAGGAACAGGGAGTCATTCAGGGGTTCGAGTTCACCCATGAGCTGGCGTGGAATGTCCTCAAGGATTACCTCGAGATGGAAGGCATCCAGGGGGTGGTCGGTTCCCGGAGCACCTCGCGGGAAGCCTTCAAGCGGGGGCTGGTCGCCGACGGTGATGCATGGATGGACATGATCGAGGCCCGCAACCTATCCAGCCACACGTACAATCAGGAAATAGCTTCATCCATCGTGGCCGCTGTCCGTGACCTCTATTATCCGGCATTCCTCGCGTTGCAGACGCGCCTTGCGGGGGAACTTTGATTGTGGACGCATTTGGGCTATCCCCCAAGGTCACCGGCACGATCCGGCAGATTCTCGCTGACTTTCCCGAGGTGGAGAGGGCGGTCATCTACGGCTCCCGCGCCAAAGGCAACTATAAGAACGGTTCCGATATCGATCTGACGCTGATGGGCGACACCTTGGACTACAAGACACTCTCCGCCATTGCCGGAGAATTGGACGACTCCCCGATTCCCCATACCGTTGACCTCTCGATCTACGCCGAACTGAACCACGCCAAGCTGCGGGAGCACATCGACCGCGTCGGTGTGGTGTTCTATGAACGAGCGTGCGGAAGTGCTGGGGAAGATCAAAAGGATAATTGACAATGGATAATGGACAATTAACAACGTGCTTCCTCCAAGCATTCTCAATTATCAATTGTGCATTGCCCATTGAAGGACGGGCGCTGCTGTGAAGAAGGGGTGGCAGATAAGGAAGCTTGGAGATGTGTGCGCATTCGACAAAGCGCAAGGCATCCATCGCGGTCTGCCTTACGTTGGGCTTGAGCACATCGAGTCTCACAGTGCTCGTTTCATCGGCTCAAGCGAGGCGCAGCCCGTCAAAAGCTCGACGTTTCGATTTTCCGACGAGCACGTTCTTTACGGGCGACTTCGGCCTTATCTGAACAAGGCACTCGCGCCGGATTTCGAAGGTCATTGCTCAACGGAAATCTTCCCCCTAAAACCGAGCCCTGAACTCTCGCGTGAGTATCTGCTGTTTTGGCTCTTGGCCGATGCGACGTGCGACCGCATCAACGCAACTTGCACCGGCGCACGAATGCCACGCGCTCAGATGAACGACGTTCTCGACTTTCAGCTTCCCGTCCCCCCGCTGGCCGAACAGCAGCGGATCGTCGGGCTGCTGGACGAAGCGTTTGCGGGCCTCGCCACCGCCAAAGCCAACGCCGAAAAGAACCTCCAAAACGCCCGCGCCCTCTTCGAAAGCTATCACGATTCTATCTTTAGGCTTAAATGTGAAGGGTGGGCAGAAAAGCCTTTAGGCGAAGTTTGCGAATACGTTAACGGAAAAGCTCACGAAAAGTGCATTGATGAAGGTGGCCGATTCATCGTCATAAACTCAAAGTTCATCTCGACCGAAGGTAAAGTCTTCAAGAGATCGAATGACGCGCTAATGTTGCTTCAACCCGACGAAATCGCGATGGTTCTCAGCGATGTTCCAAACGGGAAAGCGCTCGCAAAATGTTATCTCGTGGAGGAGGCCGACACATACACGCTAAACCAGCGCATTTGCCTGATTCGTTCCACGAAGTTCCACCCCAAGTTCCTATTTTATCAGCTCAACCGAAACAGGCATTTCTTGAGTTTCGACAACGGCGGGAATCAAACCAACATGCGATTGAATCAGGTGTTGAGCTGTCCGCTTTTCCTTCCGCCGTTAGCTGAACAGGAAAACATTGCCGACACTCTTGACGCCTTGTCCGCCGAAACCCAACGCCTCGCCCGCCTCTACGAGCGGAAGCACGCCGCGCTGGAGGCGTTGAAGAAGTCGCTGCTGCACCAGGCGTTTTCGGGGGAGTTGTGAGATGACATTGTTGACAAGAATGACGGGAATGACCCTATTGACCAAGGTGACGGGATTGACCGGTTTGTCAACGAAGTCAATGCGGGCAATGACGTCATCCCCAACCCAAGGAGGCCGCAATGCCTGAGCTCTTCGACAAGCACGGGGGGCTTTCGTCGGCTGCATTCGTTCACGCTGGCCACGATCGTGCAGCTCGACACGCTGCGCTTCTGCCGCCGTTTCCTGACCTTCGACCACCGCGAAACGGGCGTCAAATTTTACGACCCGAAGGGCCGCCAATACGACCAGATGACCCAGGCGGCGCGCAGCGGGCGGCAGAACATCATCGAGGGCTCGGAGCGTTCTTCGACCTCCAAAGACACGGAGATGAAGCTCACCGACGTAGCGCGGGCGAGCCTGAGCGAACTGCGCGGCGACTACGAGATGTTCATCCTCGACCGCGGTCAGCTTCCGTGGTCGGTGCATACCCCCGAAGCCAGGGCGATCAACGCGATCTCGCTCGACGACGCGCCGTTTGCGGACGACATGGTCCACGAGTCGGCGAAGCATGCACTGGAACAGCGCAGGAAATACGCCCGCTGGCTTGACGCCGACGATGCGGTGTTGGTGGCCAACGCCATGCTCATCATCATTGGCCGCGCGCTGAATATGCTCAAGAGCCAGATCGCGGCTCAGGGCAAAACCTTCGAGGAGACTGGGGGGTTCGGCGAACGGCTCATGGCCAGGCGCATCGAGGCCCGCGAGGGTCAGCGCGACGCCAGGCCGTCCCCCGAATGCCCGCAGTGCGGCAAGCCCATGCGCCGGAGGAAGTCGGCCAAAGGCGATTTCTGGGGCTGCACCGCCTTTCCGGAGTGCAAAGGCACGAGACCGGTATGAGAAAGAGAATGGAGACATTATTGACCTTGTTGACCGGACTGACGCTATTGACAATCGGGTCAGCGGGGTCAATACGGTCCCCAAAAGAGGCCACGCCATGAACGAAGCCGAAACCAGAGCCGAGCTGATCGACCCCGCGTTGAAGGCGGCGGGCTGGGGTGTCGCCCTCGGCAGCCGAATCCTCCGCGAATACCGCATCACCGAAGGTCGCATCGAAGGGCGCGGGCGACGCGGCAAGGCGGACATCGCGGATTACGTGCTGGTTTATCGCAACACCAAGCTCGCCGTGGTCGAGGCCAAGGCGGAGAACGAGGCACTGACCGAGGGCGTGGGCCAGGCCAAGCAATACGCGGGCAAGCTGGCCATCCGCCACACCTATGCCAGCAACGGGCACGGTATCTATGCCATCGACATGCAGACCGGAGAGGAGGGCGAAATCGCCGCCTACCCGACGCCGGAGGAACTCTGGGTGCTGACCTTCGCCGAGGCGAACGCCTGGCGCGACCGCTTCGCCGCCGTGCCTTACGAGGACAAGGGTGGCTCGCATCCGGGGCGGTATTATCAGGACATCGCTATCGAGCGCGTGATGCAGGCCATCGCGGAAGACAAGCAGCGCATTCTGCTCACGCTCGCCACCGGCACGGGCAAAACCTTTATCGCCTTTCAGATTGCATGGAAACTGTTTCACGCACGCTGGAACCTGAGCCGCGAAGCCACGCGCCGCCCGCGCATCCTGTTCCTCGCCGACCGGAACATCCTGGCGAATCAGGCCTACAACGCCTTCTCCGCGTTCCCCGAGGACGCGCTTGTCCGCATCGCCCCGGATGAAATCCGCAAGAAAGGCAAAGTGCCAAAGAATGGCAGCCTGTTCTTCACTATTTTCCAGACCTTCATGACCGCTGGAGCCGATGAAGGCGATCAAGGCGATTTACTCAATGAGGTCAAGCCCGCCGCGTCATCACCGCTGGTCTACTCGCTGGAGCAGGACGATTTGGCCTCATTGCCGATGGTGGCGGAAGCGCGCGGAGTGTACGGCGCCTATCCGCCGGACTTCTTCGATTTCATCGTCATTGACGAGTGCCATCGCGGCGGCGCGAACGATGAAAGCAACTGGCGCGACATCCTCGACTACTTCGCGCCTGCTGTGCAGCTCGGCCTTACCGCCACGCCCAAGCGCAAAGACAATGTGGACACCTACGCCTATTTCGGCGAGCCGGTGTTCATCTACTCGCTGAAAGAGGGCATCAACGACGGCTTCCTCACACCGTTCCGGGTGAAGCAGATTGCAACGACGATTGATGACTATGTTTGGACCTCGGACGACGCCGTGGTGGAAGGCGAGATCGAGGCGGGCAAGCGCTACGAGGAAAAGGATTTCAACCGCAGCATCGAAATCCGCGAACGCGAAAAGAAGCGGGTGGAAATCTTGCTGTCGCAGATTAATCAGAATGAGAAGACACTGGTCTTCTGTGCGAATCAGGCTCACGCGCTGCTGGTGCGCGATCTGATCAACCAGCTCAAGACGAGCAAAGATGTGAACTACTGCCACCGCGTCACGGCGGACGACGGCGGCATCGGCGAGCAATGGCTGCGGGACTTTCAAGACAACGAGAAAACCATCCCCACGATCCTGACCACCTCGCAAAAGCTGTCCACCGGCGTAGATGCCCGCAACATCCGCAACATCGTCTTGATGCGCCCCATCAATTCGATGATCGAGTTTAAGCAGATCATCGGGCGAGGCACGCGGCTGTTCGACGGCAAGGATTACTTCACGATCTACGACTTCGTGAAGGCGCACCTAAATTTCCAGGACCCGGAATGGGACGGCCCGCCACAAGAGGAAGAGCCTTGCCCCAAATGCGGCCAGCGTCCCTGTGCCTGCGAGGTGAAGCCACCCAAGCCCTGCGCGGTCTGCGGCAAAGCTCCATGCGCATGTCCCAAAGAGCCATGCCCGGTCTGCGGCCAGATTCGCTGCATGTGCAATAAGAAGCGGAAGGTGAAGGTGAAGCTCGCCGACGGCAAGGAGCGCACCATCCAGTACATGATGGTGACGAGCTTCTGGCATCCCGACGGCACGCCGATGAGCGCGCAGCAGTTCATGGAACTGCTCTTTGGCAGGCTTCCAGAGTTTTTCAAAAACGAGGCTGAACTCCGTGCTCTCTGGAGCCTTCCCGAGACGCGGGCCAAGCTTTTACAAGGACTCGCCGAAAAAGGCTTTGGCCATGAACAGCTGGCAGAGATGCAGAGAATAATTGATGCCGAGCGTAGCGATCTCTTCGATGTGCTCGCTCATGTGGCCTACGCGTTGCCACCACTGACGCGGCAAGAACGAGCCGATAAGGCCAAAGTGGAAATCAGCACTCACTTCAATACCAAGCAGCAGGTCTTTCTTGATTTCGTGTTGTCGCAATACGTGAACGTCGGCGTGGAAGAACTCGACCAGGCTAAGCTGACGCCGCTGCTGCGCCTGAAGTATCACGATTCGATTGCTGATGCTGTGAAGGACCTTGGGAAACCCGAGGATATCGGCCAGGTCTTTACCGGTTTTCAGAAGTACCTCTACCAGCCACAGGCTGTGGCATGAGAACGATATACTCTTCAAATTCTATGGCACGTACGATCCCACTAGATGACCTGACGGCTGAAGAGCGTATCGAGCTTATGGGGAGATTCTGGGAGCATACGGAATTTATGGTTCTGGCAGCACAATACGATCAGGTGCATATCATTGAATGGCCGTCCTCGTGGGTTATTTTTCCTCTCCTTTCCCACGACGCTGGTCGTCAAGTCATTTGTGTAGCTGCCAGCATCTTATGCTGCCTCTTCCAGACGTCAGTGGCCCATGATGCGTGGGAAGAGGCACGACCCTTCGGTAGGACTCAGGACAGGTAAGATCGTGCAGCTACACCAGAAAGAAACCTCACGGGAAGGAGATGGCAGGGCAAGAAATTTCCTGTATCCAGAATAGATGTCGGAAGGGGTAGACCCATGTTTTTGTTATGATCCAGATTCTAGGATAGCCTTGATCCCGCTCTTGGTGCCCCGATGACGCCTGATCTAGCCGCCGAGCTGGGTCGCCGCGAGGCAGAGGCAGATGCGACACCCGAGGCGGGTGATGCCTGGTCAGACATTAGGGAGGACCTCAGGAAGAAGCTCAAGTAGGTGAGTCGGCTCCGCGTTCGCAAGATCGCGAGCGCCGAAATCGTTGCTGCCTTTGAATGGTCTCGTCATTTAACTTGTCGTTCATACACTCCATTTTTATACGCGCACGAGCCCTGGGCGTTGGACGAGACAAGAAATTTGTAGCTGCGGCATCTCATGCCGCCTCTTCTTTCGCTTTCCCGACCCATGACAATGTCCGAAGAGGGCACGACCTGCCTGCGCGAAGCCGCTACGGCGAAGGCAGGTGAGTCGTGCAGCTACAATAGAAATGCAACTGAGGAATTCTACCTTCTGATAAAATGGCAACATGTAAAGTGTCTTATTTGAAAGTTAAAATACTCTATCTCCGTCGATCCCCGACTGCTGCCCAGCAGTTCTTCGACGCCGTTGATGAGGCGATGATCGTTATTCAGGAAGCTCACTTGCGGGTTCTTCGTTTCTTCACTTCCAGTCCGCCGGACCGGTGGGTCGCCCGCAGCAGATTTGCAGGCTGTTAATCAAAGACATTAAAGGATTCAGAACCTATGCTTACGGTAAAAATTGATGAAGACAATGGCATCGCGATACTGGAGCCCGATGGGGCATTATCGCAGGCAGACTTTGAGTCGGCGGCAAAGAGCATTGATCCTTACATTGAAAAGACTGGGCAGTTGCATGGCCTGATTATTCATACTAAGTCCTTTCCGGGGTGGGATTCATTTGCTGCGTTATCTTCACATCTTCGATTTGTGAAGAACCATCATCAGAAGATATCTCGTGTGGCCTTTTCAACAGATTCGGTGGTTGGCCATTTTGCTGAAGTCGTGGCCAGTCATTTTGTGAATGCGGAGATAAAATTATTTTCTTATCAGGATTTTGAGGCAGCCAAGACTTGGGCTGTTGGTGCTAGCGTTAGCCGATGAGTTTTAAAGTGGCCATCTGTTAAGAATTGTTGGTCTTAACCACATATCGAATAGGAGGTTTTTATGGCGACCCAAGGTTTTATTAAATACCGAAGCGACTATAAGTATCAGTTGGCTGAGAGCTATAAGGTGAGTATTTCCATAAAGCCAAAAACTTCGATCAAGACAGAGTTTATCGAATTAGATACTGACGGAAATTTAACGGTGAAAAATGGGTATTCGTGGGATGGCCCTTCTGGGCCCGTGAAGGATACATTGGAAAACATGCGTGCCTCATTAGTTCACGATGCGCTCTATCAGCTCATGAGAAATGGGGAACTTAGTTCTCAAACGTATCGAGAAGCGGCTGACCGGGAGTTTCAGGAGATTTGTAAGGCCGATGGCGTATCCAATTTGAGAGCATCAATGTATTACAAAGCTTTACGACGGTTTGGAAAGCCCGCTGCTAGTCCAGAAAAAAAGAAAAAGGTCTTTCGCGCGCCGAGGAATGATGGGTAAGCTGAGTAGACGGTGAGTGGGGGCTCGCAAGGACTACGCTTTGGTGAGGTTAAAAAAAATGGCGAGTGGCATATCGGGGTGCCACTCGCTCTTTAAATTTCAGAACAGGCTATTCATCCAGCGTGGAAATGTCGCCGGGGTCTTGGCCGAGTTCTTTGGCTTTGAGGACGCGGCGCATGATTTTGCCTGATCGGGTTTTGGGGAGTGAGGTGACGACTTCGATTTCGCGTGGGACGGCGATTTTTCCGAGTTCGGCTTGGACATGTGCTTTAAGGCTTTTGGTGAGGTCGGAACTTTCTTCATGTCCTTGTTTCAAAATCACGAAGGCTTTGATCATTTCTCCTGCCGTTTTGTGGGGTTTGCCGATGACGGCGGCTTCGACTACAGCCTCGTGGCTGACTAACGCGCTTTCTACTTCAGCGGTGCCGATTCGATTGCCTGCGACTTTCACCACATCGTCTGCGCGGCCCATGAACCAGAAATAGCCATCTTCATCTTTGTGGCAGACGTCGCCTGCGGTGTAACAGCCGGGGATATTATTCCAGTAGCTGAGGTAACGATCAGGGTCTTTATGAATGGTTCGCATCATCGATGGCCACGGTTTTTTGATGACGGCGAAACCCCCGCCGGTGCCGATGCTGTTGCCTTCTTTGTCCACGACGTCGGCTTCAATGCCGAGGAAGGGCCGGGTGGCCGATCCGGGTTTCAGCGGTACGCAGGGGAGCGGGGTTACCATAATCGATCCAGTTTCGGTTTGCCACCAGGTGTCCATGATCGGTTTGTCGCCGCCCGTCACTTTATGGAACCACTCCCATGCTTCGGGGTTAATGGGTTCGCCCACTGAGCCAAGAATTCGCAAGGATGAGAGGTCGTATTTCCCAGGCCAATCTTCGCCGTATTTCATGAGCAATCGAATGGCTGTTGGCGTGGTATAGAAAATCGACACGCCATATTTTGAGATGAGATCCCACCAGCGGCCTGGATTAGGGTAGTCCGGTTTACCTTCAGCGGTCAGAATAGTCGCGCCATTGAGGAGCGGACCATAGACGATGTAGCTATGCCCGGTGACCCAGCCTGGGTCGGCCACGCAAAAGTACACGTCTTCATCTTTAAGATCGAAAACATATTTCGCAGTGATGTACGTGCCGACCATGTAGCCGCCGTGCACATGCACAACACCTTTTGGTTTGCCGGTTGTCCCTGAGGTGTACAGGAAGTACAGTGGCGTTTCGGCATCGAGTTGTTCGGCTTCACACTTGGTGGATTGTCCGTCCAGCAATTCTTCCCAATCGATTTCATTGTCCTTCAGGGTGATGCCTGGCTTTTCTCGACGCACAACGATAGTCTTTTCAATGCTCGGACTTTTCGACACGGCTTCGTCTACGACTTTTTTAAGGTCGATACTTTTGCCTCGATCGTATCCAAAGTCGGCTGTGATGATCACTTTTGCATCGGCGTCTTTGATGCGGGATTCGAGGGCTGGCGCACTAAATCCTGAATAGATGACGGAGTGAATCACGCCTATGCGCGCGCAAGCCAGCATGGCGACGATTTGCTCAGGAATCTTGGGCAGATAAATTGTGACGACATCGCCCTTCTTGAGTCCGAGTGACTTTAAAGCGTTCGCGCATTTATTCACCTGCCGATACAGTTCGGCGTAGGTGAAGATGCGCTCTTCGCCTTTTTCTCCAACCCAGATCACGGCAACTTTGTTTTTTCGCCAACTGTTGACGTGTCGATCTAGGCAGTTGTACGAGATGTTACACTTGGCATCCAGAAACCACTTGGCCCAGGGATATTTCCATTCCAACACTTTTGTCCAGGGAGAGAACCAGTGCAATTCTTTTGCGACGCCTTCCCAAAACTTTTCAGGATCGGCAATTGATTCTTTATACGCCACGTCATAATCTTTGATGTAGGCTTCCTCAAGTGTTTTGGCGGTGGGCTGGTAGACGGTGGTGGTTTTTAATAGCGTTTCAATTTGTTCTGCCATGGGTGCATCCTCTTGAATGTGAAAACAAGGGTCTTGAAAAATTTAGAAATGCCGAGCCAGGGTGTTCAAGTGGCGTTGATTTTATTATGGGACGGATCTCATCTTGCTGCAAGAAAAAATATTGGCCGACTCATTGCGGTTGGTGTGATGGTTCGAGCAAATCGAAGACGGTTTTGACGGGGTTGAATGTGGGCCGTGGCACTTCCACAAAAATTGTGTGCCACTTGGCCATGGCCCCGTTCCACAGCCCGGGGAGTTCTAGCGCTTTTAACTCACGTCCTTCATAGGACTTCTGCGAGATAAACCCGGCATTGGGGTCAACGTATTGCTTGAGGTCAAAAGGATTTCCTTGATAGTCCCGCACTCCGCATACCATGTCGACGGGATTAAAGTGTGTGGAGGCGGCAAAAATGTGTTGTTGTTCAGGGGATTGCAGGTTTACTTGAGAAGACTCCACGATTTGAAGAGAGGTGGTGCCGTCTTCCTGTTTGACCCAGAACGGTCCCCCACCAGGGTCGCCGGTATTTTTGACCATACCGCACACGCGAATGGGACGATGTAAAAAATGACGGAGATTTTCTGCGCGCTGTGCAAGGCTCCAACTTTTCCATTGCGGAGGAGTGGGGAAATGCAATGTCGATTGCGCCCATTGGACGATGTCATCCAGTTGATGAGCTGTGGCCGTTTCCGATTCAAGCTGCCTGAGGTATCCAAAAACTCTGTTCTGCACATGAATGAGATAGCCACCTAATGCGCGTTTGTAGACATAGGTTTCTGGCTTGAGATGATCCGGGACCACGTTATCGATATTTTTAATGAACACAATATCGCCTTGCAGTTCATTGACGTTCGAAAGGAGTGCGCCATGGCCACCTGGGCGGAACAGAAGATTTCCTCCACTGTCGCGAAAGGGGCGGTTCTCCAAGTCCACGGCAATGGTATCGCTGGAGATGGTTTGGAGTGAACAGGTGACCACCCAATGAATGCCTTCTTGCTTGAAACGCTGGCGAGCAGCTTCGATATGTTCTTGGACCGCATCTTGATGTTCTGGCGAAATAGTGAGGTGCAGATGGGCTTGATTGTTACCATCTTTGGCGTAGACCGACGCTTCAATCAAATGTTCTTCAATCGGGGTTCGGATGTGATCCGAGTATCGATGAAATGCCAAGAGTCCTTTGGGTCGTTTGGCGTAATTGAGGCCGGCTGGGTGGAGAAGCGCTTCCAAGATTGGCTGATATTGGGCTTGGGCGTGAAGGTCTTGTCGTCGATGGCCCTGCTTGGCGAGGACTTTTACTAAGTCATCATAGAAGGCGAATTCTGAGAGTCTAGCTAAAAAAGTTTTTAAATTGGCATTTTCTGATGATGTCAATGACGGTGTTGCCGGGTTTGAGGCATTGTCACTGCACGCCAGCAGGGTTTTGAACATGCGTGAGGCTGCGCCTGAGGCTGGAACAAATTTTGTGATTCGTCCTGCGCCCATGGTTTCCTTGAAGGTTTCTTCGAAGTGAGAAAGTTCAGAGACCGCAATTTGTTCAATTCCGTCATCAATTGTGCAAGGTTTAGCAAGGGTCGTGAAGGGAATGCCACGCTGGAAAATGGCCAGTTGTTGCTCAATGGTTTCGACAGAAGTTCCTCTAGCGGTTATGCAATCTCTGTCTCGTTGAGTCAGCATGGAATGAGTTTCGCACGTGGAATTCATTGTTTGACGTGTTCTCATAACCTTCTGGTTATTCAATAGGTTAGAGCCACTTCTTCAGTCATGTCGTCACTTTTCATGGCAGGCTTTAATGTCAGGAGTCCCATGAAGGTGGTTGATAGGATTAGAACGTCCAACCGAAGATGCTCTACTCCTCATCATTACAGAGCGGATTCCCGTTTGATCTCAGTCACCTGACCCTCAGACGTCAGAAGCGGGATATGGAAACAAAAAGCCCTATGCGTCCGCCCCACCTTTTAAATAGCCGAGTCCAATTTTTATTGCCCGTCGGGTAATTTCGCACCATCGGGCTTCTGGGTATTCTTCTAATATTTTAGCGACCTTGGGATCTTGGACATCTAATCCGATAATCTTAATAATTCCATCATCAATTTTTACTTCAGCCACGATTTGTCCTCCATTATTGGTATTGAAGATCTTTGTATATCTTGGTGGTCTCCTCGTAATCCCCTGTAATGACGAGGCTTTTTCCTTCTGGTTTTCTTGACAGGGTAGGGGGGCCATGTTAGCATTTTTTCAGGGTTTTCTCTAACATTCGTCTGTGGACAAATGAATAACCTCTTTGCTTTACCGACTTTCACCAATCTGGGGAGGCATCCATGAACATCCGGAATTTAACGCTGAGGGGCTGTGTCGTGAGTACCGGCTGTCTCGTATTGGTGTTGTTACTGAGTGGATGTGGCGGGGCACCGGATTGGGTCAAAGAAGGTTCCGGCGTGATGAATCAGGATGACAGTAAGTCCATTTACGGCGTTGGGACGGTTGAAAAAGTTCCCATGGAATCTATTGCTTGGGAAATCGCCGAAAATCGTGCTCGGGCGGAAGTCGCGAAAAGTTTTGAAACCTATACAGCGTATTTGATGCGGGACTATGTGGCCACGACTGCCGCGACGGAATCTTCTGGGGTCTCTGCAGAACAAGATGTCCAACGAGCGGTCAAAACGTTTACCGCGGTCACCTTAAACGGTGTACGACAAATTGAACGGTATAAAGATGAAGAGAAGGATATGTATTACGTCCTGGCCAAGCTGTCGTTCAAAGATATGCAGGAAGCCCTGAATCAGGCCAAGGAACTTGATAAAGAAGTCAAAAATTTTGTGAAGAAAAATGGCGAGCGTATTTTTGATCGATTGGAACAAGAAGAAGCCAAACGTCAGGTGAGTGTGCCTTCGCCATAACGACTTGGAAGTCTGACAATGATGATAGGAACGGGTGACGATATGAATAGGGTTCGACTAGTCTCTTGGTTTGGGGCCGTCCTGTGTTTGGTGGTCTTCCTTACGGGTTGTGCTACAGAAAAACGTGTGACACGGGTGGATACCGGAGTGACGACCGATTTGAGCGGTCGGTGGAATGATACTGATTCCAAGCAAGTGGCGGAAAAAATGATCACCGAAATGGTGTCGCGCCCGTGGTTGGGAAATTTCACCACTCAGCAAAGCCGACAGCCGGTGGTCATTATTGGCACCGTGGAAAACCTCAGCCACGAACATATCAATACCCAAACCTTCATCACCGATTTAGAACGGGAAATGACGAACAGCCAAAAAGTGACGTTTGTGGCTGATAAGTCCGAACGCCAAGAAGTGCGAGAAGAACGTGCGGACCAGGCTGTCCATTCACGCGAAAATACGCAAAAGGCCCCCGGTCGTGAAATTGGGGCCGATTATATGATGAAAGGCCGGATTGCCACCATCCAAGATGAAGCCGATGGGACGAAAGCCATTTTTTACCAAGTCGATTTGGAGTTAGTGAGTCTTGTCGATAACACGAAGTCTTGGTATGGCCAGCATAAAATCAAAAAGGTCGTTGAACGGAAGCGGACTTTGTTTTAGCTGACTGATGTCTAGTGAATTCTTTGCACCACGTCGAGCGGACTCTTAGTTCTATTGCGGGCTATCTCTCCTATTCTTTCTCGTCTCGTTTTCTCGTTGTTTCTTCTCCTTGTACTCCTCGAGTTCTCCTCCTTATTTTTTCTCTCCTCACGATGGAGGGGTGCGCGAGTCAACTTTCCCATTATGATCAACTCTATACGAGTCTCCATCAGGGTGATTCTGCCAAAGCCGATCAGATCATTGCTGCTGCTGAACCACGCTATGGTTCCAAAAGCAAACTGCTGTATCTGATGGATCGAGGAATGACTCTTCATTTGGCGGGGCGCTACAAGGAGAGCACGAAGTTTTTAGAACAAGCCAATGAGATGGTGGAAGATTTGTATACGCGTCGCCTTCGGGATGAGGCGCTGTCCTTTCTGGTAAACGATACCAAGCGGCCCTTTAGTGGTGATCCCTATGAACAGGTGTTGATTAATGTGATTAATGCCTTGAACTATGCACGGCTCGGAAATCTAGAAGAAGCCCTCGTTGAGGCACGGCGGATTGATCATCGACTAAATGTCTTGGCCGATACGGTTGATGGAGAAGATTACCAGGAAGATCCGTTCGCGCGATATTTAACCGGGGTGTTGTATGAAGTGAATGGGGACTTGAGCAATGCGTTTGTGGGCTATCGAAAAGCATTTGAAGCGTATCAGCGCGCCCAAGCATGGTCGGAAGTGCCTGTCCCTCACATCGTGAAACAAGATTTATTGCGGATCACGGAGCGCTTGAACTTGGTGAATGAGCATGCGGAATATCGACAAGCGTTCCCTGACGTTCCATGGCAACCCCGTCCAAGGAATGGTCAAGCAGAGGTCATTGTGATCAGCTATCACGGCCGGTCCCCTCGTCTTGAAGATCAGTTTATTGATGTGCCCGTGAGCTTGGATGCCTTGGCTGTGTTGTTACACACCAAGCAACTGGGCCGACATCAGCCCCAACGTGCGGGTGGTGTCGATGCGGTTCTCTATGGACTCCAAGGGGAAATCGTGCGAATCTCTCTTCCCCGTGTGGTGGCTCAAAAATCGCAGGTGGGATATGGGCGAATTACCGTGGTCCAAGAAGGGGGGCGTCACACCTATCAAACGGAGCTGATGAATAGTGTGACGGCAGCAGCGAAGAAGAATCTATCCGATCGGTTGGCAAGCGTGACCGTGCGTGCGGTTGCACGGGCAGCGCTGAAGATATCAACGGCAGAAGGTCTTGGGTATGGAGCAGGTGCTGTGGGCAAAGACGATGAGACACGACTTGCCATCCAGGTCATCGTGTCGACGTTATTGAAGGTCTTATTCATTACCACCGAAGAGGCAGATAAGCGCAGTTGGCGTACACTTCCAGACGAAATCCATGTGTCTCGATTTTCTGTGACTCCAGGATCGATGACCGTGACGTATCAAGCCTTTGGTCGTCATGGACAATCCTTTGGCGCACTTGTGGAATACCCCATGACGTTGCAACCGGGCGAAACTCGATTTCTTACGACCTATGCGGCAGACTAAACCCATGAAATTTCTGTGCACTAATCAAAATGTTCTGGCGGTGCTCGTCGCATGTCTCCTACTGAGCGGGTGTGCCATGTTTTCTTCCGTGGATCGGCCGCCTTGGCTCATGGGGGCAAGCGAGCAGTATCCATCTCATCGCTATTTAGTCGGAGTCGGGCAGGCGGCGTCTCGCTCAGTTGCTGAAGAACGGGCCTATGCGTCGGTGGCGAAAATATTTTCCGCGCATGTGCAATCTCGCGTGCAAGATACCGAGGCGTTTCGTTTGCTGGAAAAAGATGGGTCAACACAAACACAGCGAGATCTGGCATTGGAACGGACCACCAGGGTGACGACCAAAAAAGTGTTGAACAATGTTCAGGTCTTGGATCGATGGGTGCATCCCGAAACTCAGGAACATTTTGTGTTGGCCGGACTCGATCGGCAGCAGGTGGAGCAAGGGTTGGTTGAAACCATCCAAGCCTTTGATCACACCATCGAGGATGATCTTCAGGTGGCTCGGGCTACCTCGGATAAACTCATTCGCATTGGGAAACTAAAGCATGCCATTCAGGTGTGGCATGAACGAGAAATTGTGAATGCGGATCTTCGTGTGATTCGAGAAAATGGCCATGGCATTGTAGCGGGGTATCGATTGGGCGAGTTGACGCAGGAGCTTGAGGCGTTTGTCGCAGAACATTTTTTGGTTGAGGTTCGAATTGACGGGGAGCAGGCTTCTGATGTGCAGTCGGCGATTGTGCAAAAGCTGAGACAAGAAGGCTTCCCGGTCTTGACCAATGGGACTTCATTCGCAGTGGATTCAGAGGGGCACAAAGTTTTGAAGGCTCAGTTGCCGGA
Source organism: Nitrospirota bacterium (assembly GCA_027623995.1). Lineage (GTDB taxonomy): Bacteria > Nitrospirota > Nitrospiria > Nitrospirales > UBA8639 > Nitronereus. Next base: position 53,763 of record JAQBUF010000007.1, on the reverse strand, counting down.
TTTACTGATTAACGGGTTCGTGCATGTGTGGGATATTGAATCGCGTGATCCCTTGTTTCTGTATGCTCGTTGGTGTGGTGACATTCGAATTCTCGACCCAGAGCAAAATCGGGTGGTGGGGGTAGTCAGTCAATCGGGCCGAGAAGGGCATGTGACATCTCCAGAGGCTCGATCGCGTGCATCGGCGATGATGCAATCCACGTTGGCTCAGGACGTCGTGACCACGATCACGAGTTCTCTGAATAGGAATTCCCAAGAAAATTCTCCCATTCCTTCTAGCCCTTGCTTGCACAATTGACCGTAATCTTGGGTTAGTTTTTTCGAATAGGGCTACACCAGAATTCCGTGTATAACTCTTCAATCATCTCTTTCCACTCCTGCATTTCGAGAGACAGATTCTGAAATAGAAGATGTTCTGATGGGGGATGAGGTAACAGTCTCTCCGCCCTTTCCCCGTGAGTGGAAGCCAGAGATATGGTCTGACACACTCCGTCAGAAGCGGGGAGGTGTTCTCCACTTTGTTGAAATAAAGCGATGGCTCGATAGATATTTTCTTGTGCGCGAAGAAATGCTTCAAGGCTTTTGAAATTTGCTTGAGACTCAGGTTGCGTTTCCTGTGTTGCCAGCAGTGCGGCCATCAGTGCAGCTTTTCCCGTGTTGGTTGCTGCTCCATGAGGGTCACCAAGAGACATGGCTTCTGCCGCGGTATCACGCAGGCGCATTAACTCCGCATGGTCTCCCGTTTCCTGCGCGTAGGATGGTGGGGAAACGCCGAGAGTCGAAAACATTAGTGCCAGGAAAAACAGCATCTTGGAGATAGAGCGATACGCAGTCTTGATTGATGCTGTCGTCTTGAACATGTGCATGGGAGCGTTCGAGATGTTTCCAAAAAGAACCCTCCTCTTATCGTCTAAAAAGAGGGTTCTTTACTGAGAAAGGTATCTGTCCTGGCTCACATAATTTGGTAATCCAGGTCGATCATTTTTGTGGCAACATTAGCGGCGTCTCTGAGTTCTTTCATTTCTTTCGAGTTGTCTCGAATTAACCATATTTTGATGTTGAGCTGTTCAATCGGCACTACAGATTTATCGTTACGCAGTTTGCTAATGGACCAGACGACTTCGGTGAGAACGGGGAAATCGATGTCTGAGGATTCATCCATGTTCTCGAGGTTGCGATTTAAGTAATCGAGAAGAGGTGGAGTAATGGCTGGATCCCCGCTATGCGCCCCAATGAGTCCAAGCCCTTTGGCTGCGGCGGCCTGAATGCGAGATATTTTTGAAGTGACGAAGATGTCGGTTAAAATCGGAGTGGCCGAACTGCCTGTTCCGGCAAGGGCGATGATGGCGGCTTCGGCGTATTCGGCATTTTCATCCTGAGCCAATGTAATGAGATGAGGAATGGCTTCTTTGGATTGAACTTTTGACAGGGTGGAAAGAATTCGAAGCTTTCTGACCTTCGACGTTTTTGGATTTTCTAGTAACCTGGCGAGCCGAGCAGTGTGTCCCCATTCCGTGGCGGCCATGACGGGAAAGTCAAAATTTTCCAGTTTGAGTTTGAGTTGGCTCATGGCATATTTTCCAGATTTTTTTGCCTTGGCCGTTTGGGCAGCCGCATACGCATCCTCAAAATCCGTACGGGTTTCTTTATACCACCCTAAGTCTTCTCCCTCGACTCGATAATTAAATAAACAGGCGGGCCCCCTCCAGAGGCGTGAGGGGGAATCAGCGAGTTCGGCATCGCCTCCTGAACGGGTTGTCCCTTTCCAGCGTTTCTGTTCTTCGCATTTAACCAGAAATTGCACATCGTGGGCAGCCTTCCGGTCTGTTACGACCGTGTAGCCGAGTTCTTCCATTCTTGATTGAATGAGCGTGACAAAGTCATCAGAGGGAATTTTCCCGTCTTCCGTGAGTGCCAATACATTCAGATACACCGTTTGAATTTTTTCAAGTTTGGTTCGTTGCTCTGGGTTGATGTGGGATCGTCGAGCCGAACTGTCTGTGGCCAGTCCGAATAGGACTAGACAGATGCACCCCAACATTCCTGCTGTATTCTTCGTCATCATGAGGCCTCCTAAGCGGGCTTGGGTCAATTACGAGGATGGCGATTAATAAATGAAAAGGCCTGTGGCCTTAGCCATTGGTCGCGATCATGGGCGGCCAATAACCAAATGTGTCATCAGCGTTTACTCTGTGCGCACAGGTTTGAATATTAGCTGACATGACCATCAAGATCCAATTGCTTATATGTCCAATTTGCAGCTTCGCGAAGATCAGCCATGGCTTGTGATTTGTCATAAATGAGCCATACTTTGCTATTTAACTCTGCCATCGGTTCAAGCGAGTTCTCATCACGCAACTTACCAAGGGACCAGACGACCTCAGTTAAGACTGGGAAATTAATGTCCGCTGAGGTTTTCATGGTTTTTAAGGCGGTCTTTAGGTACGCCAGCAGTGGAGGAATGGTCGATGGGTTTCCACTCGATCCTGCAACATCTCCTAGAGCTTGGGCGGCGGCCGCTTGAATTTCTGGCTGTGGAGAGTTCTGAAATAAATCAATGAGCATGGGTATGGAGTCCTCACCAACGCCTTTGAGGGCCACAATGGCTTCTTGAGCCAAATCTTTTTGCTTCATGATCTCTGTCAATTGTGGAAGGGCCTCAGTGGCTCCCAAATGACTCAACGAGGAAAGAATCTTAAGTTTCCGAAGATTGGATGTAGTGGGGGCATCTAAGAGTTTGAGGAGTCGTTGGGGTTGGCCCCATTCCGCAGTGATCAACACAGGGAAATCATAGTTGAATACTTGTGTGGTTAATTGTTCCAAGGCAAAGGTGCCAGAATCTTTGGCCCCAGCCGCTTTGGCCTTCGCGAGGGGATCTTCAAACGAGGTTCGAATTTCTTTGTACCATCCCAGGTTCTTTCCACCAAGGAGGTATGTGAATAAACAGGCCGGCCCTTGCCAGAGTCTGGACGGAGCATCAGTGAGTTCCGCGTCCCCTCCCTCCGAGGTTGTTCCCGCCCAGGTCTTCCGTTCTTCACATTTGACTTTAAATTCCACATCGTGAGGTTGCGTTCGATCAGCCACCACACTGTACCCAACATTCACAAGACTTTGATTCACGATTTCTTGCAGGCGTGCGCTATCGGAGGCCCCTTTTTCAGTCAATGTCAAGACAGTGACGAGCACAGTTTGTACTTTTTCGAGTTGACTCTTTTGTTCGGAAGTCAGATGGGTTCGCCGGGCGAGACTGTCAGAGCTATGAAGAACAAAAAGAGTTAAGAGAAGACTGATGAAGATTGATGATTTTTTCATAAGGAGCCTCCTTTGGGCATGGTAACACCATGACTTCATGGGTGGCGACTTGGGTTGGCAGTGATGACCAAGAAAATTGTGAAACGCTCAGAGGGCAGCGAAGAAATTTAAAAATTACTCCAATTTTTCAGCCTGCCGTAGCATATTTCACTATACTCCTTGGTGGAAAATGACAGCAACTTCTGGCGGACGCCCTTCGTTTCTTGGCTCATGGAAGATATATCTCTCTGGAATCCTCAATTGAGTTGAATGGGTGGCTAGCACAGGATATACTCGCGCGGTTATGCTCAAAAATAAAAAAATTGCCATTATCGGGGCGGGGAATATTGCTGAGGCTTTAGTGTCTGGATTACTGAAAGGCCGAGTGGTGTTGCCATCGAACATCTTTGCCACGGATGTTTCTGAGCAGCGTCGGAAATTGTTCAAAACTCGGTACGGGGTTCGTGTTGGCTCTAATAATGTCGAAGCTGTTAAGGGGGCACATGTCATTATCTTAGCCGTGAAACCTCAGGTGATTGATCAGGTGGTGGCTGAATTAAAGTTGCCGGTAAAGTCCGATCCTCTGGTACTCTCTGTGGCTGCTGGTGTCCCAATTTCCCGCTTACAAGCCAATCTTCGTGCCAATACACGGATTATCCGAGTGATGCCCAATACCCCGAGTATCGTGTTAGCTGGGGCGACGGCTATCGCCGGTGGTCCTGGAGTGACTCCTCAGCAGTTAGAAATTGGTCAAGCCATTTTTGAGGCCGTGGGGAAGGTGGTGGTGGTAGAGGAATCTCATATCGATACGATCACTGGCTTGAGTGGCGGTGGGCCAGCCTATGTGTGTGTGTTTATTGAAGCCTTGGCTGATGGAGGCGTAAAAATGGGCCTGCCTCGGTCTGTGGCCATGCTGCTGGCTGCTCAGACAGTCATGGGGACCGCGAAAATGGTCCTCGAAAGTGGTGAGCATCCTGGAGTGCTCAAAGATCGGGTGGCTTCGCCAGGGGGAACGACGATTGCGGGTTTACATAGCTTGGAAGAGGGGAAACTCCGTGGCACCGTGATGAATGCGGTTCAAAGTGCCACCTTGCGTTCTCGGGAATTGGGTCAACTTGGAACTCCACCAAAATCGGTTAAGTCTCGGAAACGAGCGACGGGTCGCGCTAAACTAGCCTAGCGCCTGGAGTATGTACCTGTTGAATATTTCATATCCGGGCCCTATAGATGCTTCAGATAAGACAATCAGCATCAGTGCGAGGGAATGTTCAAAAAAGTTCGTCCAGCAAGGCCGCAGCCCTTTTGACGCGCGGAGCGTACTCTCGTACGTGAGCGCGGTAAAAGGGCGACTATGCCTGGGCGAGCCGCTTCGGCAAATCCAGGGAACGCCGCTGGCGGATTTTTTCAACATTCCCAGTATGAAAAATAACCGGTTTCCTCAGCAGTGTAGATGAAAGGAGTCAGATGTGCAGTATTGGGTGAAGGTCGTGTTTACAGATAATCAAGAGGTGATGGTGAATAATGCGGTTCGTCATACCATCAGTGATGACATGGAAATATTGGAAATCGATACCCCGCAAGAGGTGATGATTATCCCTATAAAGCAGCTCAAATATTTTACTTGTGACGCTTCGGTATTTGCCAAAAAATAAGTCGCTGGAAAATATTTTCTTAAAAGTGTACTTTACGCTAGGCTCCCTCTCATACCGGGAAGATTTCGGCCAACTTTGACCAGAGTAGGAGACGTCTCATATGGAGAGGCGAGTTACTTCACATACAGAAGAAGAAGAAATGAATCAGCGGCGGGAGTTGCTCGCGCAAGCCCGTGAGGGTGACCAAAAAGCTGTGAGCAAACTCATGGAGCTGTACCAGGTGAAGGTCTATAGTGGAAATAGCCTGAAATCCATTAAAGTGTATAAATTGCCGGCACCGCCTCCAAAGTCTAAAGAGATGCTTCCTACAGCGAAAAAGCCTGCCCCAAGGCCACTACCTCCCATTCCCCAGACTCTTGAAGCTATCCAGCTAAAGGCTAAAAAAAATCAGAAATCTGGCGTCATCAGAAATAGTAAGTCTCAAAAAGCTAATCAGGAAACGTCTCAATCTGTGGAAAAAGTGGTGGTAAAGACAAAGGCGAAACCTCAATCCAAGCCAAAAGTTGAACCCAAGGCCAAAACTCAGGCCGAAATCAAACCAAAATTAGCAGTGAAGGCCAAAGCCACAATTAAACCAAAGGTCAAAGCCGCAATTAAACCAAAGGTTAAAGCCAAAAGTAAGGTAAAAGCAAAAAGCCAAACAAAACCCCCAGCTAAAGGCCAATCCAAGGTTCGAACCAAGGTTGGCTCAACTATCAAAGCCAAGTCGAAGGCCCAACCAAAGTCCAAGCCAAAAGTCCAGGCTAAATCTAAGATCAAATCTAAGCCAAAATCTACAGTGAAGGCGAAACGTCGTTAGGGCAATTTGGTATTTCTCCTTTTGGCCGGAGTTCATGTGATTGGCCTATAGGAAAAAGACTTGAATTCGTGGAAGAGGCGACCCAATGAACGGGGGGATTTAGCGAACTTCTACTCTTAAGCCACCGCTTGCCAATTTTGCGGCAATGTTGTCGGCCATTTTTTTTGAGCCTTGGTACACTTGGGCACTGCCTTGATGGTCAATTTGCCAAGCTAACTCAAACGCTCTAGTGGAAGTCATGTCTGGAATGAACCGGCAGAAGAGATCGACGACTTGTTGGTAGGTGTGGCAGTCGCAGTTATGCACAATGACTTCGGCTTCAAAGTCCGTACCTGTTCCGAGGTCAGTGTCTTTTTCAGTGATTTCTTGAACTTCTATGGTTGGGAATATTGCCATAATGTGGTGACGGACAATTCGCATTCTACCAATGGTTGAGAGATGCCTCAATATCATTATCAAAAAGACTTTGAGGGATGCCTTAAGCCTTTTCTTTTTGGAACCGATGGAAATGGATTGAAGATCCCAGTGATAGGTCATTGGCCACGTAGCGAGTGCGAGCCAATGTTTAGGAAGCTGAGTAAAGGGAGGATGAGCTCTTGAGTAAGACTATTTTGGTGACAGGCGCAGCAGGATTCATTGGCAGCAATGCCGCACAGATACTGGCCTTGAGGGGCGATCGAGTTATTGGTCTGGATAATTTGAACGATTATTACGATCCAGCAAGAAAACGTGCCAATTTAGATGAGGTGCGGCAAGCCCTCACACCGTCCGGTCAACTCGAACAGTTTTCATTCGTGGAAGGGGATATTCGTGATCAGAAATTGGTCGATGAATTATTTGCCTCCCATACATTTGATGCCATTGTCCACCTTGCCGCGATGGCTGGAGTCCGGGTCTCTATTGATCAGCCCCATCTGTATTATGATGTCAACGTGACGGGAACGTTAAATCTTTTAGAGGCAGCGGTAGGAAGGACGAGCGTAAAAGGAAAGCCTGACCCTTTGCCCACCTTTGTGTTTGCCTCAACATCCTCGGCGTATGGCAATACGAAGCAGATTCCTTTTGTGGAACAGGATGCCTCTGATCGTCCTTTGGCCCCTTATGCCGCCAGTAAGCGAGGTGCGGAACTTCTGGGCTATTCCTATCATTATCTCTATGGGCTCCCCTTTACAGCGCTCCGATTTTTTACGGTGTATGGTCCCCGTGGCCGCCCAGATATGATGGCCTACAAGGTGCTCGATAATATTTTTACCGGACGAGAAGTGCCCCTGTATAACTCCGGGCAAATGCATCGCGACTGGACGTTTGTCACGGATATTGTTCAAGGGATTGTCGGAGCCGTGGACCGGCCCTTGGGGTATGAGATTATCAATCTTGGGCGCGGAGAGCCGGTGCTTTTAGCAGAATTTGTCAAAATTATCGAACAATTAGCAGGAAAACAGGCGAATCTTGTCCCTACGCCTATGCTTGAAGCGGATATGGCCTACACCTATGCAGATATCACGAAAGCAAAAGAGTTAATCGGCTATGCCCCAAAATTGTCTGTTGACGAAGGGGTCAGCCAATTCTGGAATTGGTATAAACAGGCCATCCTGTCTCAATCATAAATCCTCGCAGTTCTACTCTTAGGTTCAATCGCCCATCAATTTGTCTGTTTTCCAAGGTTTCTTGAATGAAACCTTGGGAAATCCCGTGTCCCAAAGCTGAGTCCTTCCTAAAAAATACAATTCCGAGAAAAACTGGTCAATAAAATTAAGAAGTTTTGGAAGAGTGATTGGGGTTACCATGGTCCGTGTATGGTTATTGTTTGTTGTCATATTTCGCTAAACTTTTCTACTTACTGCAATATTTACCTACCCTTTACTATACTTCGTAAACCCTTATTTAAACTCAAGTTTTTTTTAATCTTCACCGATACAGCTCACAATTGGTCAGTCAGAAATACAATAATTTTGGAAGTAGAGGTATACGAATAAAACCCTAGGTTTTTTCATGGTAAAAAGTTCGTCGATGAAAGAAGGCATTTACATACTATAAGGGCGACCCAGGGGATGGGCTCGCGAATTGAACAAGGAGGCAGCGTTATGGCAACCAGTCGAGAAATTATGAAAATTGTTGGTCTTGCGGGGCTGGCATTGCTCATTGGGCAAGGATGTAGTCAAAAGTCGGTAAACGTGACAGCCGATTCAGAGACATTTGAACAAGGTGCTCAATATGCAGAAAATCAACAAGGTTGGTCTCAGGGACAGGACAATGTTGGCGGAGAAAATGGTCAACAATATGGGTCTCAAAACTATGGCACCAATCAAAACGGAGCCAATGCCGGTCCCCTTGCCGGTCTTCAGGAATATGGCGGCTCGTGGAATCAAGGGCAAGGTGGCGCCTTAGCCAATGAATTTATCCAAGAAGATTATGACAGCATTGCCGAGGCCCAACCACTTTCCCCATCGGATTTTGCCCAAGAAGGTCGATATGGGGACGGTGCTTTTAGCCAGGGAACGCAGGTAGAATTACAAGATGTCTTTTTTGAATTTAATAGCTGGAGAATTTCATCGGGTGGACGCCAAGCGTTGGCTCAAGATGCCGAATGGTTGGACCAAAACCACGCTCGAAGTTTAACGGTCGAAGGGCATTGCGACCAACGAGGAACCCGTGATTATAATCTCGTCCTTGGGAAGAAGCGCGCGCAAGCAGTACAAGCCTATCTTGTCGACTTAGGTGTGCAATCTCACAAGGTACAAGTGATTTCCTATGGCAAAGAACGCCCATTTTGTTTTGGGAATGATGACCAATGCTATCAGTTGAATCGTCGAGGCCATTTGCAGCTTCATCATTGATTCATGGTCTAGGTCCTAATTTCTTATGGAAGGGGCAGGGTGGAAACACCCTGCCCCTTCTTTTTTGGTCTCGGCCAGATAGGTGAAATCGGTTGATTGGATCATGTTGATTTCCCCATTCTTGCCTGTCGGTGACCGCGATGGTACAGTGACGCCCGCTATGCGGGAGTGGCGGAATCGGCAGACGCACAGGACTTAAAATCCTGCGCCCGCGAGGGCATACGGGTTCAATTCCCGTCTCCCGCACCACAAACGAGCTTCATACTGTGCAATCTCCTTATCCCCTGACTGGCTGTGTAATGAGGGCAGAGGGTAAATTGGCCCCCTTATGTATGCCGTAGTCTGTCATCATTCCTATTCAAGTGGGTATTTCTCCAGGAGTTTTGTTCTCCCAAGACACCGAGTCAAAATTTAGGTTGGTCTCTGATTGAATACAGCCTTGTAGCCAATCAGAGAGTAATGTCAATAATATATTACTCAAACACCCAGGTAGTCCTCTCAAAAGTAACCCTTCTAATGAAGGGAAGGTGTAGAAAAATTGTCTGTATTTCTTACGGAATGGTCCCGACGTTCAACGGGCTCGTACCTTCCGAGAGAAATACTCTAGAAAAGTGATGGTAAAATTTTTAGGGGTTTGGGATACCGTGGGTGCCCTCGGCGTACCCTTCTCGATCCTCAAAAAGTTTAATAATAAAAAGTACGCGTTTCATGATCAGGTGATCAGCTCCATCATCAGGAACGCCTATCATGCGCTTGCCATTGATGAACGGCGAGGAGCGTTTTCACCAACGCTTTGGAAAACGGAAGAGGGTCGGAAAAATACTGCACAGGTGTGGTTTCCTGGTGTCCACTCGGATGTTGGGGGTGGGTATGCCAAGGCCGGATTTTCCTTTGTTGCCTTGGAGTGGATATCCCAAAAAGCTACAGAGTGCAGTTTGAGTCTAGATCCCACCTATCTTGAGGCAATCAAAGCTACGGATTCCACGCTGCATGATTCATGGAACACGATCTATACCTCGAAACCTCGAAAGATTTGCCAATTCAGTCCTGATGAATCCGTACATTCTTCAGCAAAAAAACGCTATGACACTAACAAGGAATATCGACCAATCGAACTGTTAAGTTATTGGGGGTTCGATGATGAGATCAAGAAAATACGACAAAAAGAAAAAGAAGAAGAAATCGAATGGTAGAAGTAAATGGATAAGAAACTGGCCTAAAAGAAGAGTATCTCACATTTAAAAAGAGGGATGTCTTGCCTCCAACCAAGCTGTGTTTGATAAGGTGCTGACCGATTTATATATTAGAAAATTTGATTGACCTCTTTATCCCCTCTTTCCCGAAGAAGACCCCTGGGCCAACACATGCAACGAACATTACAACTTCAGGTGTCCCCACGTACGGCTTCTAGTGCGCCATTACTGGCTGAAAAAATCAGAGCGCACCTTTCTCTTGAAAAAGAATCCCCGTTTCAGCACAAAATCCTCAAACGCAGTATCGACGCCAGAAGCAGAACGATACGGATCAATCTTAGCGTTCTTGTCGCCGTAGAGGAAGAACTTCCTTGTGAAGAATATGTCTTTGATTACAGGGACGTGTCTTCTTCACAACGAACCTGTCACATCATTGGCGCTGGACCTGGTGGTTTATTTGCCGCACTGCGTTGTTTGGAATTAGGCATCAAACCCATTGTGATCGAACGGGGGAAAGATGTGAGAGCACGTCGTCGTGATCTCGCGGCTATTCATAAGGAACAACGCGTCAATCCCGAAAGCAACTATTGTTTTGGTGAAGGTGGCGCGGGCACCTACAGCGATGGCAAACTGTACACACGATCCAATAAACGCGGGGATGTCGAAAAGATATTAAAAACCCTGGTTGCTCATGGCGCCAGTGCAGAGATCATGGTCGATGCGCATCCGCATATTGGCACCAACAAATTACCCCAACTGATTCAACGTATCAGGGAAACCATTCTGACGCATGGAGGGGAATTTTTTTTCAACACCAAATTGATCGATATTGAAATACGCGATCATTTGATCGTTTCTATTGTGGTTGAACAGGAGACAGGTGCCCAAGAAATGCCGGTCACCCATCTCATTCTTGCCACGGGGCATTCAGCTAGGGATATGTATGAATTGCTGCACTCTAAACACATTCTGTTAGAAGCGAAGCCGTTTGCGCTTGGCGTCAGGGTTGAACATCCTCAGGAACTTATCGACCATATTCAATACCATTGCCGCACTTCGGAAGAAGTGCGTCGTACACGCGAGTGCCTCCCTGCGGCCAGTTACAGCCTGGTTCAACAGATAGATGGCAGAGGCGTCTATTCATTTTGTATGTGTCCTGGTGGCATCATCGCTCCCTGCGCGACGGCACAGCAGGAGGTGGTCATGAATGGCTGGAGTCCCAGTAAACGGAATAACCCGTTTGCCAACAGTGGGATCGTGGTAGGACTTGAACTCAAGGACTTTGAACCCTACAAAGAACATGGCCCTTTGGCGGGACTGGAGCTACAAAAAACCTTCGAAAAAAAAGCCTGGGTTCTTGGTGGTCAGACTCAAGCCGCTCCGGCCCAACGGCTTACTGATTTTATGGCGGGCACACTCAGCTCGTCGCTTCCCGTTTGTAGTTACCAACCGGGCATCCGATCGGTGGAGATGCGCGAGGTTCTTGGTTCTATGATCAGTGAGGCCTTACATGCAGGGTTTCAAGCCTTTGGTAGTAAAATGCGTGGCTATCTGAGCGAGGAGGCGGTCCTTGTTGGCGTAGAATCGCGCACTTCCACGCCGGTGCGTATTCCGCGCGACAAAGATCATTTGCATCATCCGCAGGTCTTGAATTTATTTCCGTGCGGAGAGGGTGCTGGTTACGCCGGTGGCATCATGAGTGCGGCCATGGATGGGGAGCGCTGCGCCAATAGTTTGAAATATTGATGAAGGATCCCAGTTCCTAAACCCTAACTGTATCCCCAGAGAGGCATTTCTCCCTTTCTACGACTCTTTTCTGCCTACAATCGAATGTGGTTCGAAATCCAACGGACTATGAAATGGTCCAAGCCTCATTTCGAAGAACCTGCGGCAGGCATTCTTCAGGATCTCAATACCCATCAAACCCAAAGAATACAGCAGCTCAAATCGGCCGATGCCGTCGCATTTGAAGATCGCTTGCGGCACACGTTAGCTCTTACAAATTATCAGTATTTAGATTTGTTAGATCGAGCGCGTCAACAATTTCTCTGGCAGCCTGATCCAGGAGGCCATCTTGTTGATGTGGGATCGCAGAATTTTTATTATGCTCCGGTCTTGCACGCATTTTTCCAGCCTCAATCATTGACCGGCATTGAAGTGGAGGGCTATAGGATTTACCAGGATGGGTACAGTCGATTTGACTATGCCACGGCGTATATTCGTGGCCTGTCGAATACTCAGTATCGGGTCATGGACTTTTGCGAATTTGATGAGCCGGTTGATGGCATCACGTGCTTTTATCCATTTTTGGAACCTAAGGCGTTGGTGCGATGGCGATTGCCATTGAAAGTGTTTCGGCCAGAATTAATGGCATACACCATGGCACGTGTCTTACGGCCTAAGGGGTTTGTCTTCATGGTTAATCGAGGGGAAGCCGAGGGAGCCATCGCCAAGGATTTAATGGCCAACACGAATCTTAGGTTAGTGGGACAATGGACCTGCTCTGACCCGCTTACAGAATGGAACGGCCCACCGATTATAAGCCTTTGGAAAAAAGACAAAATCTTTACCTGATGAATTGAGTAATTCCCCCCCCTTTTTCCCAGATTTATGTCAGAAAATTTTCCACCTACCGTATCCATCTCAACCTATTGAATTTGCATGGATTTGTTTTTGTCCCGCCTAAACCACGCTTTTTGTTGTCAGCTTTTTTAACGATCCACCCCGTACCGTGACCTATTCTTAGTCATGAAGGGGAGCTCCGTTTTCATTCATGAGCTTGGATATCATCTTTCTATTCAATCAGTTATGAAAATCCTACATAAGAAACTTTGTGATGAGGCTGGCTTGGCATGAGGCTTGCGATATCTTCAGGAGTAGAGCTGGCCATAAGCGCATCGCGGTAAAAAAATGGCGTAACGATTACGAACTCACATCCTACACTCTGGAGGTCAACGATGATTCTGAGCACTCAGCTTCACAAGCAAGCCTCCGGACGATGGACGAGAGCAGTATTTTTTGGACTAATCATGGTCGTCATGGCTTGTTCAATAGCCGTCAAGGAGGCCAGTGCTCTAGATATTATTCGCGTGTACCAGGGTGGGGCCCCTCAGCCGACGGCGATTGGGAGGGGAAACTTAGAAGCCATTTTTAATGCGGCGGCGGATTATTGGGAACATGCGATTCAAGATGATCACACGTTAGTTCTGAAATTCGGATGGGCGCCTGTTGGTGGTGGGTTGCATACGTTGAATCGGCAAGGAGGTTCGCCCAATCGAGAAACCGAAGGTACCATTCAATTCAACAACAATACGAATTCCGGTAATTTCCAATGGTGGCTGGACCCCACGCCTCATCAACACGAAGAATTTAGATCGTACAATGAGGTCACGCAAGATTTAGGCGGCGGTAAGATCGTGGTGAGTCGAGTCTATTCTCAGCCGGAAGGCGAGTTCGCGCATGGCTCATATATCGATTTGTTTTCTGTCGCGCTTCATGAGATTGGTCATGCGTTGGGCAAAAGTTTGCGAAACAAAAATTGGAAACCCATTGCTCAGGATGGTCATATCGAGATCACGATGCCTCTTCCCTTTCCTGGAACCTCTGTTCCTCTCGCAACCAATAAGTATGGGGTGACGAACCACATGCATCCAACCAAAATCCAAGGTCGCCCAGTGATGGGTTCAGCGCAAGCCAAGACCCGTCAGCTTCTCTCGGTGTTGGATATTCTTGTGAATGCGCAGCTTAGTCAATTTACCCACCTGAATCTTGCTCCTCCAACTTTTCAATCTGAAGGCATTCCTGGAACCGAAGTGGCGATAGGAATGACTGAAAAGGTTGGAGAAACTGGGTTGACGGTCAAACGATCTTTTCTCCCTACATCTTAATCAGCTCGCAAGAAGTAATTGAAGGATTTTTGCTTGTGTTGCATTAGCCTGACCTCATCCCTAGAATCCTGCCACGTATGGCACCAACGAAAAAATCCTCAAAGAAATCCACAGCGAAAACTACGAAGTCGGTGCCGACCATCGATCGAGGCCCTAAGCGCCGTTTCCAGATTCGTCTTTTGAAATGGTACGGAGAGTTTGGGCGAGATCTTCCTTGGCGTCGTACGTCTGATCCCTACAAAATTTTAGTCTCCGAAGTGATGCTCCAACAGACACAGGTTGATCGTGTGGTCCCCAAGTATCATGAATTTTTAGGCAAATATCCCACCTTGAAAGATCTTGCTGCAGCAGAGCCTGATGACGTACGCAAGACATGGTACCCGCTTGGATATAATGTTCGCCCTTACCGATTACATAGCATTGCATGTGAGGCTGTGGAGAAGTACGGGAGCACGATTCCTCGGGACCCCGTTCAGCTTCAGTCTATGAAGGGTATTGGTCGCTATACTGCCGGGGCTGTGCGGTCTTTTGCGTTTAATGAGGATGCGCCTATTCTTGATACCAATGTTATGCGCGTGTTACATCGGGTGTTTCTTGGGAATGGTGATCCAAAGAAGAAATTACCTCGTTTATGGGTCATGTCGGAAGAGTTGATCCCTAAAGGGAAGGGATATGATTTTAACCAAGCGTTGATGGACTTTGGTGCCGTCGTGTGTACCGCTCGTAAGCCCTATTGCCTGTATTGCCCCATGCGAGATTTTTGTCAGGCGTATCCCGCCGAGACCAAGTAGTCGTCTGTGCTCATGCCTACCGAAAAATATATCCAGGTTGCGGCTGCGGTGCTTGAACGTGATGGTCGGTATCTCATCACGCAACGAGGACCACATACGCATTTAGCGGGCTATTGGGAGTTCCCCGGAGGAAAACGGGAACCTGGCGAGAGTTTAGAAGCATGCTTGAGCCGAGAGTTGCGTGAGGAATTGGGGATTGAGATCACGTCGCCAACACCCTTCGTGGTCATTCAACACGAATATCCTGATAAAGCCGTGGAGCTGCATTTTTTTCTGTGCGCATTGTTTCAGGGAGAGATTCAACCCCTTGGCTGTGCGGATTTCCGATGGATAAGTCTTTCGGAATTTGACGAGTATTCTTTTCCGCCTGCCGATGAACCTGTGGTGGCTAAACTTCGAGAACGTGGCGAGTTATCCTAATCCGAAATATTGTGAAAAAGCTAAATGTATCACGCACAATGGTTGAGGAGTTGATTTGCCGTTTATCAAAAGTTGATTGATGCATCTTAGCCAGGTCCGCTTATTCCTGCTTTAATAGCTCGATGGATTTTTTTTGATCAGCAAGTTCCTTCCGAAGTGACCTAATTTCTTCAAGCAACATCTGCGTCTCGGAGTTCGTTGGAGCCTGCCTGGGTGTTGGAGTTTGGGGTGTTAAATTGGCGGGTAGGGTGTTGGTTGCTCTGGGAGTTTGTCTCTCTTCAGTCTTCGGAGCTGATACCGGAGGAATTACTGCCGGTTCCTGTTCGTCCTGAAGTGCTGGTGCCGAGAGTTGTCGGTGAAGTGATGCAAGCTGGGAAACATTAATGACTACATGATTGTTCTCTTCACCACCAAATAGCCAATGGGGCTTCTTCTCTCCTCGGAGGGCTTCCTTAGGCGTGAACCCCACTACAGGTTTTCCATTCCCTTCTTGATCTGGCCGGACGCTTCTACCTGCGGTTTTCGTGGCAGCATGAGCTCCTGGGGCTGTGAATGTGAGGGAAACATAGAGATCCCCACTTTTCACGTACATGGTCCCATGGATTGCCCGCACATTAAGTGTCTGGTTCCCTTGTGTTTGAAAGGCCAGATGTTCTTCGGGAGTCACTTGAGAAAAGGCTTTTTGTAGTTGAGGTGCCAAAATTTTTGCTTGCTCTTTGGTGAATACTGGTAGGGACGCATTGTCATTAGAAAATAATTTTTGAAGTAATCGTTTATTTTGACGAAGGTGAAGGCCGTTCAGGACGTGGGCGATTGTGTCGGTTTGCAATGTGACGGGATGATCGGCTTCAAAAGATTCTTCGGATATGGTGAGGAGTGAAACCGATACTTGTGGACCGTCATAAATGGACGTTTCCACCTGAGGTGTCCAGGAGCATCCACTGATTACCGTGATGAGGCTGTATATGCCCAAGAGTCGATAGGTCTGTCGAAGTGATAGCATAGATCCTTTGTCGTCGATGGGCCTAGCCTAGCAAAATAATTGGGTTGGGGAAATGCCTTTTGTTCTGATGACTATTCTTGAATGATCGAGGGCTGCCAGGAATGTTCTTCGATAAGGCTTATCAGCATTTAATAGCCGGGTTAATTCTTATTTAGAGCACGATAGATTTGTTGTGGAAAAGTGTGCAAAGTGTGGGGAGTGCGGAAAAAGCCTAGACTTGTCGGAGTCCACAGGAACGGGCAATGCCGTCGCGATATTGTAGCCACAGTTGCAAGCCTTCTTCTAGGTGATCCAGAACAAGGGCATGTTGTTTGCTCGCGATGGCTTCTTTCACGATTAAATCGTACACGAACCGTCGATTGGACGGTTCAATCATTTCTCGTGCACGCACGAGGTTCATGTGTTCCGGGTCGAGGCCATGATAGACAACGAGTGGATGCTTCGTGACAATGTCTTCGATTTCTGACTTTGATTTTTTTTGATGTTGATTGAAGACTTCTTCGCGATCATTGGCTGATCCTTCAACCAAGAGAGTTAAAATCGCGGTCCCCACGATCCATTCTTCATTGAGACAGATGGCATCGAGCCATTCGCGAAAGGCAAAACTCCGTGAGAGTAATTCCACATCGCGAAATTCTGCGCGGGGATAGCCGAGACCTAACATCATTTGTAAAAACAGTTCTTGGTGGGGTTTGCCGAGAGAGAGTCCGCCTGTTTCTTCTTCATAAATAGTCGTGGCGAGTTGGCGACGCATTTGCCACGGAGGGTTTTTCCCAAGGAGGCGTCCGAGCAGGACGGAAAAGTCACGGATGTAAACGGCATATTCTTGACGGAAATGGATGTTCAGTTGCGCTTTGGTGGCAGTGCTACCGTTAAAGTACGGAGTTGACCAATGCTGTTTGCGACTGATCACGTCAAATAAGCGTTCACGAAACTGGTCAGCGGAGAGCTTCCAAATCATAAATGTCCGTCACTCTTGATAAATCGTTTTTGGTAATGCACGGTGAGGAAGAGTACGTCTTTATCGGAATTAAGTTACTTTGGCTTAATTAGGCAAAATTTGCATTTTGCTAAATCTCAAAACTACAATGTTGGAATTAATCATAGCATACCTGAGGGAAAATCAATATGGCAATGGACCCAATCAATCTCGGAGATCCAGACGAAATTTTAACGTTTTTAGCGGATATCTCCCTGCAAGGTGAGGGACTTACGGCGGATAATTTATTAGACTATGTTTTGGACGAAGGCTTTACGGAGCCCACATATTTAAATGCCAAAGGCGAAGATCCAGATGCGTATTTTAAAGGGGAGCCCAATGCATGGGCGGTGTACCAAATTCGGGAATGGAAACGTGTGCTCATTATCAGTGGTGGAAGCGTGAGAGGTCGTCGAGCGCAGATAACGGAAACCCCTTAGTTGGAGAGTTATTTGTCTGGTTGAGACAATGAGGTGGGGGTATTTTTACCCTGTTGTAGGGCTTTAACTATCTAGAAAGTTTCCTCTGAAGCGGTTTTATTAAGTCTGGTGATCTTGGAGGGCTGATTTGAGGTGCAGAAGTCGTTACTTGTAAAACCATCCACCAACGAGGATGCCTTCCTCGAAATAAAGGTATCGGTGTTGTACTGAGCCAGCGTCAATCCAATCCTCGTAAACCCACTCTTCTCGCCTAAGCCCACGGTCAGTATAGGTGACATTCATTTGATAGGGTGATCCCCAAGCGGCAATAGCTTGGTCGCGAGTCATGCCGGCCACTACTTCTTTGTCCTGAATATGTTTTTCAAAGGTTGGGTCTAAGAAAGAAGGCAAAAATCCCCACCCAACCATAAAAATGACAAAGGCGCCCAAAAGGGAATATAGGGTAATGCGAACGGGTTTTCTACAGATAAATGAGGGTTTTTGTGGTATCAGCGAGTCCAGTTTTGGCTCTGATAGCGAGATTGGTGTAGGGTCTGACATTGTTGTTTTTGAGAGAGCGTTATTTGGTGCCATGTAGATAATTTCTCACTCTAGCAGTGTGTAATTCAGGGCGTCAATATGGAGTGGCCATGTTTTTGGAAGTTGAAAGTAGCCAAAATTTTGAAGGTTCCTTGTTTCTACGATTTAAAGAGATTGAGCCAGCGAAGCCGCTGTTACAGGTGAAATTGTATGAGCGATCGGATCGGGGAGAGTGGTGTGATGTGATTGGGTGGACGGATAACGAAGCTGACCCCCAATGTCCAGCGTTCGCACAGCCTGTGGAAGATTCTGGGGCAGGGTTCGCATACCTCGTATTTGGAGGTGTCTGCGGGATTCGAATAAAGCCGGTTAGCGTAGAAGAAGCCTGGTCAGTGCAAAGTTCCAGTCAGTGGGGTGAGTCTCACCTGCTGTTATCAGACCTGAGTGATCTCAGGTTTGCAGAGTAATTGAGCCAAGTTTTCCACAACCCCAGAAAATAATCTTTTTTCTTAATGTCCGAAATACGCTTCACGAAATACGAACGACGTTATTTTTAGTCCGCATAGACCGGGACCGGAATGGATTTGATTTTCTTTTGAGCTTCAGGTGGGCGTTGGGAAAATTCTGGGGAATACGGATTTAATTGGGCTTCGTGAGTGTGACGCCGGGTTGCTTGGGTAAATGGGAGGCTTTGCACGGTGAATTCCAATCGATCGATTAATGATTGGCTGGTGATATAGTCTGGGATGCCATTCAATGAAAAGAGTTGATAGGCGAGGGACCATTCCCAGTTTTCCTTATTATGTTCCTTAACCAAAATGGTGGCTTCTTTCGAGGGAGGACCTTTGAAAATTAGCACCCAAAGATTTGACCGAAACACAGGGGCACTCGAAAGGGTTGACGGAGTAAACTCTTTGACTAAATTGGGGATGGCCTGAATTTGAACGGGAGGCGTGAACTCAACCTCGACGCGTTTCACATATAATGTTGGGAAGTCCTTCTTTTGATGGAGATCAGGTGTGTAGACAAATGAATACCGTACTTGAATGTTATCGCGTGTGTACGTGTACACATCTTCACCATTTTCTGGTGAGACGAGTTTGCTGAAGTATTTATCCCAATCTTTTGGGGAATAATAACTGAAGATACGGAGGGCCGCCTTTCGAGAGCGGATAGCATGTGGAATGCCAAGTTTTTCATGTAATTCGGTCTTTGTGAGCCCTAGATAGCCATCTTCGAAATACGATTTTGCATGGATGGGCAGTGCGGGGGCGAGGAAGAAGTACCCAGCAAAGATCATGAAACAGAAGTATGTGAATTTAGAAAGTTTCATGTTCATAGGCCAGGGAGAAATTTTAGAACTCATTTATCCTATCCCCTACACCAAAAGGGCGTCAAGCAAGTTGCCATCGCAATAAGAGACTTTTCTGCTAATCATTATAGTGTTGTCTAGTTTTGTTTTTGACCCTAGCTTTACTGCCCAGTATAGTCCTTGTTGGCATATCGTTCATTAATCAACCTCTGCGGTCACCATGAATCGAGACCAAGTTTAAGGATATGGCCACTGTAGGCCTCGTGGAAAAGTCGATGTGTAAAAAAGTCCAATGTTAGCGAAAGAGGATTGCGTGAAAGATTCAACTGATCGGCTTCAAGAACTGATTCAACAACGAATTGTAATATTGGATGGTGCCATGGGCACGATGATCCAGCGGCATAAATTAGAAGAAGCCGATTTTCGAGGAACCCGGTTCGCCAATCATCCCTGTGACGTCAAAGGGAATAATGATTTGTTGGCGCTCACCCAACCCGACTTGATTGCCTCGATTCATCAAGAATATTTGGAGGCCGGGGCGGACATCATTGAAACGAATACGTTCAATTCCAATTCCATTTCCATGGCTGACTATAAGATGGAATCCCTGGCCTATGAACTCAATGTCGCCGGAGCGACGGCCGCAAGAAAAGCCGTCGAGGCTGTGATGGCTCAAGATCCCTCTCGCCCCAAATTTGTGGCTGGTGCCCTCGGGCCGACCAATCGCACGGCCTGCATGTCGCCAGATGTGAATGATCCCGCATTCCGTGCCGTCACATTTGAACAGTTGCGTGAAGCCTATTATGAGCAAGTCCGTGGTCTCATCGATGGTGGGGTTGACCTCCTGCTGGTTGAAACGATCTTCGATACGCTGAATTCCAAGGCTGCCTTTTTTGCGATTGACCAATATCGTCAAGAGCATGGTGTGGAGATCCTCGTCATGGCTTCCGTCACGATTACCGATCAAAGCGGGCGAACCCTGTCAGGGCAAACGATCGAAGCCTTTTGGAATTCCATTGCCGATGCTCATCCATTTAGCGTCGGCATTAATTGTGCTTTGGGTGCGAAACAAATGCGGCCCTATATTCAGGAACTCTCAAAGCTCGCGCCGACCTATATTAGTTGTTACCCCAACGCGGGATTGCCGAACGCCTTTGGGGGGTTTGATGAAACCCCAGATCGAATGGGCGAAGATTTGCGCGATTTTGCCAGCAATGGGTGGGTAAATATTGTGGGTGGATGTTGCGGAAGTACCCCGGAACATATTCATGCTATTGCAAAGGCCGTGAGTGACATAAAACCACATAGGGTGATTCCGACCGATCATCTCACCAGGCTGAGTGGCCTGGAACCATTGGTGATTCGACCAGAGTTGAATTTTCTCAACATCGGGGAGCGAACCAATGTGACCGGCTCACCAAAATTCGCCAAGTTGATTCTCAATGGTCAATTCGAAGAAGCCCTGTCGGTTGCTCGGCAACAAGTAGACGGGGGCGCACAAATCATTGACGTCAATATGGACGAAGGCATGCTGGATTCTGAGAAGGCGATGGTGAACTTTCTCCACCTGATTGCTTCCGAGCCTGATATCTGCCGAGTTCCCATTATGATCGATAGTTCGAAGTGGTCGGTCATTGAGGCGGGACTGCAATGTGTTCAAGGTAAAGGTGTGGTGAATTCCATTAGTCTCAAAGAGGGCGAGGAGAAGTTTAAAGAACAAGCGCACATTATTAAACGCTATGGCGCTGCAGTTGTGGTCATGGCCTTCGATGAAGAAGGTCAGGCAGATACAACCGAACGTAAGGTCGGGATTTGTACAAGAGCCTACAACATCTTAACCAAGGAGGTAGGCTTTCCTCCGCAGGATATTATCTTTGATCCAAATATTTTGACCGTAGCCACTGGGATTGACGAGCACAACAATTATGCCATGAACTTTTTGGAGGCGACCCGGCAAATCAAAGCGACGTTGCCGCATTGTAAAGTGAGCGGTGGCTTGAGCAATATTTCCTTTTCGTTTCGTGGGAACAATGGGGTACGTGAGGCCATGCATACGGCCTTTTTGTTTCATGCCATCAAGGCCGGTCTGGATATGGCTATCGTCAATGCAGGCCAGTTGGGCGTGTACGAAGAAATTCCCAAAGATCTCCTTGAGCTTGTTGAAGATGTGTTGTTGAACCGAAGGCCTGATGCGACCGAACGGCTTGTCACGTTTGCTGAAACCGTCAAGCAGCAAGGCAAAGTGGTGGTCAAGGACGATGCTTGGAGAAAAGGGTCGGTGGAAGAACGCCTTTCTCATGCGTTGGTCAAAGGCATTGTGGAATATATCGACGAAGATACGGAAGAAGCACGGCAGAAATTTGACAAACCCATTAAAGTGATTGAAGGCCCGCTCATGGACGGTATGAATATCGTCGGCGAATTATTCGGCGCGGGGAAAATGTTTTTGCCTCAAGTGGTCAAGAGTGCGCGAGTGATGAAAAAAGCCGTCGCATTTTTGTTGCCATTTATGGATAAAGAAAAAGAATCTTCGGGAAGAGGTGCCCAAGGGAGGGTGCTGATGGCCACGGTCAAGGGCGATGTTCATGATATTGGGAAGAACATCGTCGGTGTCGTGCTGGGTTGCAACAATTATGAAATTATTGACCTGGGGGTCATGGTGCCCTGTGATAAGATTTTGAAAATCGCCAAAGAAAAAAATGTCGATATGATCGGGCTGAGTGGGCTCATTACTCCTTCTTTGGATGAAATGGTGCACAACGCTAAGGAAATGGCTCGGGAGGGGTTTAATATTCCGTTGCTCATCGGAGGGGCGACAACGAGCAAAGCACATACTGCAGTCAAAATTGCGCCTGGCTACAATGAGCCAGTCGTGCATGTGTTGGATGCCTCGTTAGCCGTGAATGTCGTACGACAATTGTTAAGCGAAGAAGAAAAGCCCGGGTTTGTCGAAAAGGTTCGGCAGCAACAAGCGTCAGCTCGTGAGGCCTACGAGACCAAGAAAACGACGAAGAAGTTATTGCCGCTTAAGGAATCCCGAAAGCGGAGAATGGCCATTGATTGGCAAGCCTCGGATATTGCCAAACCGAATTTTGTTGGAACGCGAGTGATTGAAAAGCAGCCGTTAGAAGATTTGGTGCCGCTGATCGATTGGACACCATTTTTCCATACATGGGAACTGAAAGGTCGATACCCCAAGATTTTTGACGATCCAACAGTTGGGAGTAAGGCCCAAGAACTCTTTGACGATGCTCAGGGGTTACTCAAAGAAATTATCGAGAAGAAATTACTCACAGCTAGAGCCGTGTATGGATTTTTCCCAGCCAATAGCGTGGAAGATGATATTGAAGTCTATCAAGATGAGTCCCGATCATCAGTGGTCACGACCTTTCATACGCTTCGCCAGCAGTTGGAAAAACCCAAAGGCGATGCGAATTTTGCCCTCGCAGATTTCGTCGCGCCCAAATCAACGGGGGTCGCCGATTATATCGGTGGGTTTGCGGTGACGGCAGGGATAGGTATCGAAGCGATCTGTGAGCGATTCGAAAAAGACCATGATGATTATAATTCGATCATGGCGAAAGCGCTGGCCGACCGTTTAGCCGAGGCCTTTGCCGAATGGCTCCATCGCGAAGCGCGAAATGAATGGGGCTATGGTCACAAAGAAGACTTTTCAAATGAAGAGTTAATTCGTGAACGCTACCGGGGAATCCGTCCAGCCCCAGGCTATCCTGCATGCCCGGATCATACCGAAAAAGGCCTCTTGTTTACGCTGCTCAATGCTGAACAATCAACAGGCATTCAACTCACCGAATCGTTCGCCATGTTTCCGGCGGCCTCGGTAAGTGGGCTCTATTTTGCCCACCCTCAAGCCAAATATTTTGGTGTGGGGAAAATTGATCATGATCAAGTGAAGGACTACGCCGCTCGAAAGCAGATGGATCTTGCGACAGTCGAACGGTGGCTATCACCGAATTTACACTAGTTGTCTTTCAGTTGGTTTGCATCAGGTCAATGGGTACCGGAGGTGGAAAAATTTCATTAAAAGGCAAGGATTTAGGGGGCATCATCCGTGACGATTTTCCCTTGTTGGATGACCAGGAAGTGATGCTAAGGCAGGAGCCAAAATCCAAGTTTAGTGATGAGCAGAGGGGTTTTTCTGAATATGGAGGGAATTATGAGTCAGGAATTTGTTCGGCCAGGGACTAAATCAGAGCTATCAGAATATATAAAACCTAATGATTTAGTGTTAGATGTTGGAGGAGGAGATCAGCCTTTAAGTCGGGCCAATTTTGTTTTAGATTTTATGCCCTGGGATTTCGGGCAAAAAAGGCCCCAAATGCTAAATAATATTTAGCCAACACCTTATTATTCTGAGGAAACTTGGATCAAACAAGATATCTGCGCAAGAGATAAATGGCCATTTGAAGACAAAAAATTTGATTTTGTCTTTTGTTCGCACACTTTGGAAGATGTCCGAGACCCAATTTGGGTCTGTCAGGAATTAATGAGGGTAGGAAAAGCCGGGTACATTGAAACACCAAGTAGGATAATTGAAAGCATGTTAGGCGTTGAGAGGCTTCGGTATTGTGGATATTCTCATCATCATTGGTTATGTGAATTAACTGATGGAGGTATTGAGTTTATGTTTAAACATGCCCCACTTCATTCCTATAGTAAGCTTCGAATTTCTCCAGTACTCAGTTTCGGGAATAACTCTCTCTCCCATACATGGATAGAAGCTTTAGATCCTATTTGTGGAGTACTTGTGCTTTTTAATAGATGGTTTCGAAAGGTAAATCCAAAGTATGTGTCAATTGGAATGTATTGGTCGGGATCATTCGAATGTAAGGAAAAGGTCTTAATTCATAAAAACGCTATAGACAAAGACTTTATGGATTTTAAAGCTAAAGCCGAATCCCTTGAAGATTTATGGGTTTGGAAGAGAATAGTGGTGTGGTGAAAACCTGGCTAATCCTTAGTACTTCAAAACAGAACACATTTTCAGAGCCAATTAATTGGCTCATCCGGAAATGGTGTGGGTTCATGAGGCGCGAACATGTTTTAATCCCTGGTCATGGGCAAGGGGATGTCGCCTCTGAGGGACGGTGGGGTGGCTGACAACGGCAACCATCCCCCGCTCATTCAAATCCGCACCCCGCCCGTATCACCTGTTCAGACATGCGCCCCTTCCGAAGCGGACGAATCGCATGGCCCCGTATTTAGCCTAAAGCGGTCGCTTGTGTAGCTGCAGCATCTCATGCTGCCCTCCCCCACGTGGCAGAGGCGCCATAAGATGGCGCAGCTACAAGCGCGTGATGGCAGGCGTGGGGACCATCACCCGGAGGACTTCTCGCAAACGATCAGTGGTCCGGCATCTTACCCACACAAAACCCGGAAGCGCCAATTAATTAGGAGCTTAGGACCATGGCTTCTTGAGCGGGTTCCTGAAACATCGTGTCGATGCTAACGGCTTTGAGGGCGTCAGTGATCCAGATATGTCGTTCTTGGGCCCAAGCATTAAAGGCTTGGGTATCTTGGAACATCAAGTCCCAAGCTTTGACGCCATCAAGGAGCAGAAGTTGGTGAGGTTTATTCTCCCCAGGAAAGTAGACGATCAGGACCGTGGAGTTTCCCATGACGCTGATATCCGTAAACATGTGAATCATGGATTCTTTGGGGAGGTAGACCGAGCGAGAAGCAGCTTCGACGATGGGTCCATACACACGGTGAAGAAATTGTTGAATGGCCTCGTAAGGTGATTTGGATTCATGAAGCTGAGTATTTGGAGCTTCCCCAATAAGGTTTGAAGTGAGGTACTCCGTGGCTTCCCAGCTTGGCATAGTACCAGAATGCACCAGTGAATCCATGAGATAGGCTAGCCAATTTCGTTCAGGGGTATCCGCAGATTTCGTCATCCTTCGCTCCTTAGGCACATGTTTCGGGTCAATACCTTGTTGACTTGAGTTTCTTTAATTTTGGTGGTGTCTTGTTAAATTCAGGCGGGGTTTATCCTGAGAACTCGTTTTCAAATACGAAACTTCACCCTAACTCACCCTTTTGCACCTGTCAATGGCGTTATTCCTTATTTTTCACAGGCTTAGCAACCTTGACCAACCTTTTTCCTGAGGCATAGAATGGCACACGGATTAATTAACCATTTGAGATTTCAAGGGCTTGTACAGCCTCACTAGAGGGAATCTTGAATTTCTTTCCTATAGAGCTGTCTTGATAAAGGATTATCATGAGGATTGATTATAATAAAGGTGGTTTACTGAGTTCGGAACTGATTCAGCTCCGTCGAAAAGAATCGAATGCCGGTGCTGGCCCCAAAAAAAAGGTCATGCTGGTATTTCCCCCTGATTGGTACCCCTCTGAACCCTACCTCAGTCTTCCCACATTAACGGCTTTTCTGCGGCGAGCAGGCCACGATGTGGTACAAAAAGACGTCAATTTGGAAATGTATGATTGGTATTTTAGTGCTGATTTTCTCAAGCGCGTGCTCAAACGTGTTCCTCAACAATTGGAGCGCCTTAAGCGAATTAGTCGGGACCGTGGCTTGACTGATGTCGAAACCGAGCAGCAACTGGCGTTGTGTGAATGTACGAGATCACGCATTGCTGATCTGAGCGACCAAGCGGAGAAAGCTAAGGCGATCGTTCGATCCCCAGAGTTTTATGAGGCTGAAAAGCTTGAATGGGCCATCAATATATTCAGGGAAGTGACGACGACGATCTCCCTCGTCTACGCACCAGCCCGCATTTGCATGCCTCCCATGGAAACCGATCTTTCGTATAAAATTTTCATGTCTTCGGAAGTGCTCGCGGCTGTTGATGACACTCAAGTGAATGTGTACCGGGATGTCTTCGAGCATATTCTGAAACCGGCCATCATTGAAGAAAATCCTGATATCATCGGGATCTCTATTGTTCTTCGCCAACAGTTGTTTTCGACCATGACCTTCTGTGCCATGATCAAAGAGGCCTTTCCCAACATTCATATCACGATTGGTGGAAACACGGTCACCCGGCTACGGGATGTGTTGCCTAATACTCCCAAGTTATTTGAGCTCTTTGATACCGCGATTGTTTATGAAGGTGAAACCGCATTTCTGCAGTTGATTGAGGCTGTTGGAACAGATCGTGATTTTAATGAAATCCCAAATCTTCTTTGGAAGGACGAATCGGGAATTCATACGTCTCCCGTCACCTCATCCGAGAGTATGTCGGATTTACCGCCTCCGGATTTTGACGGACTCCCTCTTGAAAAATATTTTGTACCAGAACCGATTCTCCCCTATCTGGCCACACGGGGTTGCTATTGGGGACGGTGCGAGTTTTGTGACCATGGAGAAGGGTACACAGCTGGATATCGGACCAAGAAAATTCAAGAAGTGATTGAAGAAGTGAAATTCCTGCGCGACAAACATCAGGCCTACATGTTTCACTTTACTGATGAGTCGTATCCTCCAGCCTTGTTTCGTAAGCTCACGCGTGCGTTAAAAGAAGAACAAATGGGCATTGCTTGGACCACGCATATTCGCTTCGAGAAAAGTTTGCTAGATGATGAAGTCTGGCAGGATGCTGAAGATTCCGGCTGTAAATATCTTCATTTTGGATATGAGTCTGGCAGTGAACGAGTGCTGAAACTCATGGACAAGGCCACGACCACGGATGTGATTCAACGCAGTATGGAATTGTCCTCCAAGCATGGAGTTTGGAACCACGTCATGGGTTTCTTCGGATTTCCAGGGGAACGGTACGAAGATGCGAAGTTTTCCATGCAATTTTTGGAAGACAATAAAGACCACGTTCATTCCATTGGGTTTGGCACGTTTGATTTGAGTAAGCACACCCCTGTGGCTCAAAATGCAGAGAAATGGGGCGTGACCTATTATGACAATCCTGAATGGGACTTGGCGCTGGATTATTATTTTACTGTGAAAGATGGGTTAGGCATTGAAGATGCCGAGCGCGTGTTTGAAGAGTTTGAGCAGAATCACTATGCCGGGTGGGATTTGAAAATCTTCATCCGTGAGTATGTGTTCCTCTATGTCGCCCATTTTGGTACGAATAAACTTCCTGCCCTTCAATTTCGAATTACTCCAGATGAAAAGGGCCACGAATTGGCAAAGGTCTAAACATCATGTCCTCTTCCATCATACAAATTGATACCAAAGGCGAGAAGCCAAAGAGTGGTCGGAAATTAAAGACCATGCTGCTCTTCCCTCCGGAATGGGTGCCGACGGCGCCTTATCTTGCGTTGCCCAGTCTGACGGCGGTGCTTCGTGAAAATGGCCATGAGGTGATTCAGCGAGACATCAATATCGAAATGTATGAGCTGTTCTTTAGTGACCTGTTTTTGATCTGGGTGAATGCTCGCATGGCGCAGCAACTCCGAGGCCTCAAGGCGAAAGAGGCTCAAGGAGGATTGTCAGAAAAGGAAGTGAGCCAAAAGTCCTGCCTAGAAGAAGCTTTGTCGTTTGATGTGATGGATTTAGCGACGAATGCCGAGGAAGCCAAGCGCATCAATCGAAGTGAAGATTTTTATAATGCGAATAAACTCGAATGGGCATTGAACGTGTTTCGTGATGTCATGCGATATATCTCGGCGGCGTATTATCCCGCGTCGCTTGTCTACTATCCCATGGAAAGTAATTTAGGCTATCGTCCTGGTGTCTCCAGTGAAGTGTTAGAGTGCTTAGACGATCCTCAGGTCAATGTCTATCGGGATGTGTGTCAGCAGTTAGTGCTGCCATCAATTGCCAAAGAACGCCCAGAGGTCGTAGGTATTTCGATTGGCACACAAATGCAGCTCATCGCGGGGCTGACCTTTGGAAAAATGATCAAGGAGGCTTACCCCGATATTCATGTGACGGTAGGCGGAAATGTCATTACCCGGCTACAAGAAGACCTGGCCAAGCAGGAACCTTTTTTCACGAAGGTGTTTGATACGGCGATCATGTATGAAGGTGAGCATGCACTCCTGTGGCTTCTGGAAGCCTTAGTCGGTGATCGTGAGTGGCCTGCCGTTCCGAACCTTATGTATAGAGAGCAGGGGCATGTCAGGATCAATCCTGAAATTTATACCGAAAAAACCACCAGTCTTCCTTTGCCTGACTTTGAAGGGTTTCCGCTCGATTCCTATTTTGTGCCCACGCGAATTTTGCCCTACCTCGCGACTCGGGGATGCTACTGGGGAAAATGTACGTTTTGTGACCATGGCCAAGGGTACTTTGATCAATACCGTGGGAAGCCCGCCAGCGATGTCGTACGCGAGGTCGCTGCGTTACAGAAAAAATATCATGCTGACCATTTCCTCTTTGCCGATGAATCCTATCCGCCAGCCCTCTTTAAAAAGGTTTCGCAATTACTGATTGACGAAAAAGTCGATATTAAGTGGACGACGTTGATTCGTTTTGAGGAAACCCTCCAAGATCCTGAAATCTGGAAATTGGCAGCGAAGTCTGGGTGCAAGACTCTTTATTATGGCATGGAGTCCGCAAATGAGCGTGTACTCGAACTCATGGATAAACATGCCAAAAAAAGTGTTATTGAGAATAATTTGAGAGAAGCTGCTAATGTCGGCATCTGGAATCATGTCATGGCATTTTACGGATTCCCTGGTGAAACCAAAGAAGAAGCTGAAGATACTCGGCAGTTCTTGCTCAAGAATAAGTCGAGTATTCATTCCGTGGAGCTGTTTTACTTTGTGGCCTATCGGCATACCCCCATGGTCAGAAATCCGGATAAGTTTGGCATTACGATCCATAAGCAAGATGAATACGATATGCCGCTTGATTATTATTACACGCTCAATGAGCCAGGTGGGGTGAGCTGTTTGGATGCCATGCAGATGTGCGAAGATTTTTATCAGAATGACTTTGAACCTTGGGCGGTGCGTATAAATGCCCGAGAGCAAATCTTTCTCTACATCTCAAAATTTGGCACGAGTAAACTTCCTCAGATTTATGCCACTCAGCATAGCCCTTCCCAAGCCAAGTCAGATACGGTCGCTGGTTTGATTACTTGGCCTGTGGCCAAAGCGGATCCTGAAGGTGGAAAAGATGGGGAACCAGGGATGTCCAGGGTGGTGAGTCACTCAGCCCGATAGCGGGACTGGCTACAGATTTCCTCTCAAGTATATCGGCTGTTGGATGATTTGAATGGGGTGGTGTCCAGGGATCTGAGTAATACTACATCAGTCTGTGGGATGAGGAATACTATTCTCTGACCATTCTTTCAATACTTGATACGCAGCCCGGACTTCCTTCGTCATGGCCTCCCCTTTTTTGTACATTTTCATATACTTGGATGGGTTATTGGTCATGTTGGCATATCGATGAGGATGCCAGGTTAAGAGCATGTCTTGATAGCGCTGATAGAGAGTTGTAGAAGAGAAGGGTGGCGTGAGGTCAAATAACGTCAATGCTTGTGCGATGGGTTCCTGAGTCGGACCTTCAGTATTTTCGCTTTCAGGAGATGTTGGTGTTGAATTCATCGAAGTCGGCCTTTGTGGGTAATGTTTCCCAGTCTGGCAAACCGTTCTTGGGAGTGTCAACGAGTCGGTTTTGTAATTGAGAGTAAATTAGTTTTTTTATCATAGATAGGAATACCGTGATATGGGACGCGAACTTCCAGTTCTAGAACCAACTCTTGTGCTTCAGGGCAAAGGGTATCGAGAAGTCCTGAAGCGTGAGATGGACGCGGGAAAAATTCCGCTAAGCCTAGGGAAGAAATGTCCGGTCGAATGCGATTTCTGTTATGAGTTGGACCATTCCTACCGGGAGACTCAAGATCCCCCAAAAACTACGCAAGATGATTGGGAGTTTATCCTCAATTACATCAATGCCAAACCAACCAAGCCCATGCAGTTTTGGTGTTTGGGTGGCAATGAATATATGGAATGGACGGATTTATTTCTGCATCCCAAGGGTATGGAGTGGGTTGAGGATTTTTTGAAATACACCGATAAAAGCATTCAATTTTTTACCGTTGGTTTTGTCCATGTTCCAAAAATCCATCAACTTGTGGCGCAATACCCAGGTCGGATTAACTTTGAATTGTCCGTCATTACCCTGAGTCAGTACCGAGAGAAATTGATGCCACATGCGCCTTCGGTCCGGCATCTCATGAAAGTGTTAGATGGCCCAGCGGTATCCTCGGCTAATTTTTATGCGTTCGATCAAGATACCATGTCGAAGGATGCGGAGACGATTTCGAAGATCAATCAGGAATGTGTGTTATGGATGGGATGCCTGACCCCTGTCCGTGGATTAAAAGAGGACACGGCCGATCTCATGCGACAAGGGAGAAAATATCTTCCTGTTGAGGCTGAACGGATTTTTGATGCGGGGCTTCCCAATTTGACGACCATTCATACCGAAGCCTATGTGACGGCCTTTCTCAATCGCAAACGAATCGTCAGTGCGTTTGATGCGTTGGAGTTAGAGAAAAAAGATACGGTCGTCATGGCGGGAAGTGTGTATAAAATTTTGAACATGTATCGAAAGAAGCGAGCGCGATATCTCCACGTTCCCAATACCATGCTTGGTGGAGATTCTGACTGTACAGTCCTTCTCACTTTCGATGATATCCGACAATGTTTGACCGACGAAAAACGCATTCACATTCCCAAAAGCGTGATGGAGTCTGGGCGTGGATCGTTTATGGATATTATGGGCGTGACCTTGGATGAGTTTACCCAAAAAACCGGAGTCAAGGTGAAGGTGCTTCACAAAATCGATACCAAATTTGCCAACACCCGACTCTACCGAAACGGATCCCTACAAAACTTCGTGGAAGATTACGTGCGGAATCCACAAGCCTCTAGTTATGAAGCCTTGCCTTTAACGGCATAACGTGTTTTACTACCCGCCTGTTTTCGCAGTGAATTAAAGATGTCTATGGATAAGGGCCCTTCTTGGGCTGAAATTTCCAATCTCTGAATTCATTTCACTTGCAAAATCAATGACGACTCCAACCAGACGCTTGCAATTTTATAAGGCGGACGTGTTTGCGGATCATCCCTTTGGCGGAAATCCTGTCGCCGTTATCCCTGACGCCGAAGATTTAACGGATCGGGAATTTCAGCAAATTGCCCGGGAGATGAATCTTTCGGAAACCGTCTTTGTCGTTCCCCCAACAGATCCTGCTGCTGTTGCGAAACTTCGTATTTTTACACCGACCCAAGAAATTCCCTTTGCCGGGCATCCGGTCATTGGGACATTTTATGTGCTAAGTTTATTGGAAAAATTTCCCTTGCAGGAACCAGTGACCCGCTTTTTGTTTGAATGCAACATTGGGTTGTTCCCTGTGGAATTAATGGTGAGCAAAGGCAGAGTCGAGCAGGTGATCATGTCTCAACCTGCGCCACAATTTTTAGGAACGGTAGATGGCATTCAAGATTTGTATGAAGTTAGTCAAGCGCTGGGGTTGAATAAAACCAATATTACCGATACGCGACTCCCTATTGAACTCATCTCCACTGGATTACCAGTGGCGATAGTGCCTGTTCGGACGCTGACCGCTGTGAAGTCGATTCAAGTGGATCTCACGGGAACTAAGACCGTCTGTGACCGTCTTGGAGTGAGCGGCATCATGGTATTCACCCAAATGACGGTGGAAGATTGGGCCAACGTCCATACTCGGATGTTTGCCGCGCCCATTGGTATTATTGAAGACCCTGCCACTGGAAGTGCGAGTGGGGCTCTTGGAGCATACTTAGTTCAGAATGGTCTGGTTGATGTCGGACCGACGACCGAAATCTACGCTGAACAAGGATATGAAATCGATCGACCTTCCAAGATTCTTATCCAAGTCTTCTCGGACGATGACATGATTCAAAAAATTAAAGTCGGTGGCCAGTCCGTGTTGGTGGCTGAAGGAAAACTTCTCTTTTAATAGGAGGAGATTATGGGTTCGACCATGAAGGCCGTGACTTTTTATGAGCATGGCGGTCCGGAAAAACTCACATACGAAGATGTGCCCCTGCCTCAAGTTGGCCCTGACGAGATTCTTGTTCGGGTAAAAGCCTGTGCGCTCAACCACCTCGACATTTGGATTCGACAGGGAATTCCCAACTACACGATTTCGCTCCCACATATTTCTGGCAGCGATATTAGTGGTGTGATTGCTTCCTTTGGCAGCGGGTATTCAGGGCACCTGAGTCTAGGCCAGTCCGTGTTTGTGATGCCAGGCATCAGTTGTGGGAATTGTGATGATTGTATTATCGGCAGGGAAAATCGTTGTGCGCATTATCAAATTCTTGGTGCCCAACGAAGTGGAGGGTATGCTGAATTTGTGAATGTGCCGGCGGTCAATGTTCTCCCGCTGCCAGAAACCTTGTCCTTTGAACAGGCTGCAGCCTTTCCCTTGGTTTCGGTGACGGCCTGGCATATGGTGAAAACCTTAGCGAATGTTCAACCAGGCGAAACGGTGTTAGTGTTGGGAGCCGGAAGCGGCGTCGGAGGCATGGCGATTCAAATGGCCAATTTGTTGGGCGCCCAAGTGTTCAGTACGGTGGGGGATAGTAGCAAGATGGAAAAGGCCAAATTGCTAGGCGCCGATGAAGTGATCATTCATTCGGTCGAAGACATTTCTGACCGGGTCGCTTCTTTTACGCATGGTCGGGGAGTGGATGTGGTGATTGAACATATTGGTCAAGAAGTCTGGGGCCAATGTCTTAAATCACTTTCGCGTGGTGGGCGTCTGGTGACCTGTGGTGCGACTACTGGTGGAGCCAGCCAATTTGATGCGCGCTATCTGTATTCGCGGCAGCTGACGATCATGGGGTCGTACATGGGAACTCGTGATGAGTTATTGGAAACGACTCGACTCATTGAGACCGATAAGCTTCGGCCTATTGTTGATTCAATATTCCCTCTAAAGGAGGCACGGGCAGCGCAGGAACTGATGTTGGCTAGGAATTTTTTTGGAAAGATTGTATTGAAAATGAATCAAACTGCCTAACTCAACGATATGATTTTTGAATCTCGTTATTCCCCGGCACTCTGCGGCAGGGATCTTTATTGGTAGAAGCCAGCGTGAGTGGAAGGCGAGTTATTTCTGCATTTCCCCAACAATGTGGGGTAGTTCTGGAATGATTAAGGCTTCCATGGCTAATCGAACAGCTCCGCTAGATCCGGGAATTGAAAAAATCACTTTTCCTTGATAAAGCCCAGCGGTGGCGCGACTCAGCATCGCGGGTGATCCAATATCCTTGTACGAGAGATACCTGAAAATCTCCCCAAATCCTACCAGCCGTTTTTCCAATAACCCGTCAACAGCTTCAAAGGTTGAGTCGCGTTGGGAAATACCCGTTCCACCATTGATAATGATGGCTCCAAGTGCCTCGTTCCTTCCGAGTTCCTGAACCAGTTTTTGCACGTCCAGAGGTTCATCCTTGACGACGTGGTAGGCCTCAATACGATGCCCCTCCTTTGTCAGGAACTCTCGTATGAGTTGTCCGCTCTTGTCTGTTTCTGGAGTTCTGGTATCGCTACAGGTAATGATTCCACAGCCTATGGACAAAGGCCCACGGGCTCTGTGCTCTGAGGGAGCCGTGGACCCATGTCGATGTTCAGGCATGTGCGATTGGGAGTCGTGTTGACTAGCCATGATGAGGTGTGACGATCAGATTTGGAATGTTAGCCCCATACCGTATCAGGGTTTAATTGAGTCACAGGCGTTCCCTTTTTGATGTGTTCGTCGAGAATCAATGCCACATGTTCATCTTTGACTTGTGAGTACCACGTGCCATCTGGATATACGATAACCGTTGGCCCTTGTTCACAGGGACCTAAGCAAGAGGTTCCTGAGACAATGACTTCACCAGGTTGAAAGCCACGTTCCATGAGTCCCATGTTCAGGGCCATTAAAAGGTTTTGAGATCCTGCTGATCCACAAGAAGGCTTAGGATGTCCAGGCGGGCGTGTATTTGTGCATACCAGAATATGATACTTGGGTTTTGGCATCATCACTCCTTTCGAGGGTGATTGAATGGTTGTTGTTGTGTGACGCGGTGGCTCGAGTAATGATGAGGCTGGCGTCGTAATGCCAGAAGGATGTGTTCAATACGATTAAGCAAGATGTATGATTTAGCGAGGGCGGAAAAGGTCCCACATCTCTTTACACTCTTCTGGCAATTTCCAATGGGCGACCCCTTTGGCGACGAAATCCAAATAATGGTCTTTGGCTTTGAATTTCCCAATGGTATGAGCCACATGCATGGTGACTAATTCCTGTTTGTCTTCCTCTGTGAAGACATTGGCTTCTAAGTGCCGGTAGGCCTCTGGGGGAACTTCTCCGTCAAATTGATCCATGATTTTCACATCTTCGTCGGTGAGCTCAAATACCACTCCCCAGACGCGTTCTCCAGGGGAAGGTAGAGCGCTCGCCAACCCACATCGCCATTGAGAGGAAAAACGAGGGAACCCAATGGTGTGATCAGGAAGGTAGGCGTTAAACAAAAATTTGTGCTCTGGGGCGCGCTTTTTTAATTGGGTGGGATTGAGATTATCAGCATAAATGAAAAATCGCATGTGCAGTCAGCCTCGTTTTCAGTAAGGACCATTAACAAACTCTCATTTCTATCACAATGGCTCGTCAGCTTGTCAAGGAGCGTGGAAAGGTCGCGAATGGCGAGGGTTTGTAGGTTGGGAAGCAACGTTGATTGCTCACTTCCCCATAAGGGGAAGTGAGCAGTCGGCAGGGTGAGATCCCACAGAAACTCATGCCAAACGTGGAGCTGATGTTTGTCAGAAGAAACGTCTGAGATCTGGAAATCTTTTTAGTTTATTTTAAGAAACGAGCCTTAGGTTTAATCTCACTAATGGAAATCTGTTCTTGTCGAGGCTTTGGAAGTTGGGCGACCATTTTTTTAAGCACAAAAGCCTCGGGTGGTGACACGGGTACAAGGAGTCGGGAGCAGGCGCCACATCCTTCTTGACAGGAAATCGGAGCCCCGGCCAATCGATTCTTTTCTTCTTCTTCAACAAGTGAGGGCTTGTTCGCTCAGGGAACATATGAGGGGAACGATATCCGACACGGGAATGAAACTTGTCGGTACAGAAATTTCCGCCTGGAGTTTGTCGGCAGAGGGCTGAGGTGAAAGACGAAAGGTTTCTTGGGTTTCAGTCGAACTCATGGGTGGTGATCCTGTGGGGTGAACCAGAAAAATTTCTGAAATTATGAAGGCACCCCAATGAAAAAGTTTCTGTCTAAGCAGGGGCCGAGTTGGGCATGGACCCTTTGTATTCATTTTGAGGGGGCGTGAGACAAAACAAACTTCAAATCTCGAGACATGGCACAAGTGTGTTTGGGTGAGAAGGTTTTAAGGAAAGGTATTTAAGCGATTACTTTTCGCGGGGACGAAGGTGGAGTTCTTCGCGTCTTAAATCAATGTCGACATGATAGTGTTTTAAGAAACTCATTCCTAAAAGTCCATCTTCGAATCCCTCTGTCATTCCCCTACCAAAAGAAGCTCGTACTTTACTCTGTTCGGCTTCCCCAATTCGAACTGACTCCAGTATGGTCATGAATTGTTGAGTAGGACCATTGGCTGTATTGTAGGTGGCTTCAATTGCGTCTGACTCTGTGAGGCCTAGTTCATAAGCTGCGGCAGCTTTTAACATCACGTCAGTTGCTCCGGTATCCACGAGTAGTGTCACAGTTTGGTCGTCGTTTATTTCTACTTCCACAAAAAGGTGGTTGCCTGATCGGATCGCCGGAATAACTATTTCATTATCGAAAAATGGCTCAGAAGGTTTTTGAGAAGTGTTGTTGCCAAGGATTATGTCTAAAAGACTAGTACGATCAAGTTCATCATGGATAACTTCACGAACAATTTCTGCCGTTTGGGGATTTTCGATTTGCTTCCCAATAGAAAAGAGGCCAAAACCAAAAATGGCCGTAATGCCAGAAATTCCGATGGCGATACCGATGACAATTACACTAAACGATGATATTCGCATAGGATTCTAAATGAATAAACGACAAAAGAGGAAAACTCAATATCTTTAACTTCTATGTATCGGTCTAATAGCTTGGTGGGGTTAATAATGGGGCAGAGATTTAAAAAGAACGAGGATAAAGCGAAGAAATGAGTGGCAATGGTCTAAGGCTTCACACCAGGAAACAACAATACTTCCCACTTGTCATTGTTCAATATTTTGGCTTATTCTTCCATTCATGGCGGACACGATTTTCCAAAAAATTCTTAATGGCGAAATTCCTTGTCACAAGGTGTATGAGGATGACCACGTGCTCGCGTTTTTGGATATTAACCCTGTCTCCCAAGGGCATACCTTGGTGATTCCCAAAGAGCCCGCGGAAACCTTGGATCAATTGTCTGATGAATCATCAGCAGCGATTGGGCGAGTGCTCCCGCGTTTGTGTCGGGCGGTCCTCAAGGCGACTGGAGCTCAGCACTTTAATATCCTTCAAAATAATGGAGCACCAGCTCACCAAGCTGTGTTTCATGTCCATTTTCATATCATTCCCAAAGAAGAGAGCGGGGCGGGGCTTGGCATTGGGTGGAAACCCTCTGACTTGAGCTCTGGTGCAGACCTCGCTCGTTCAATTTCTACCTGCTTGGGAAATTAATCCCACCTTCCTTGCCAAAAAATAATTTTGGATCTCTACTTTCTTATTGCAAGTACATTGCAACTATTGACTCGTGGCGATTGGGCTGGTAGGGTTCGAGTATTACTATGAAAAGTCTCCGGTCAGTAATATTTCCCACTCGCGTTCAAGTGATTATTGCGGCTACGGTCGTTTTTTTCTTTCTGGGCCTTCTTCCCTTTGCGGGTGCTTTAGAAGTCCACCACATTTTTGCCGAAGCGGATCATGACGGGCATGAGCATTCAGATTTTGACCTTTGTCAATGGGTGCAGGCGCATGGCAGTGGGTCTGTTGATCTTGATCATGCTGGCATAGAAATTCCGCTCCCGGTTGATCAGGAACAATGGTTCTCCGCAAAAGTCTTTTTTTCCTCGATTACGCTCACCTCTCAAGGATCCCGCGGCCCTCCCCTTTTCCTTTAATCCAGTAGTTGGCTTTTTCAGATTTTCATTTGGGAGTTCTGTTATTTTTTGTCTGGACCAGATTCTCGGCTGTGTATTGACTGAAAAGCTTTTGAATTCTCACTGCCTTTGGAAAAGAGGGATTATGTTATATCTTCATGAAATTTTGCGGAATCGTAACCATCAGAAATGGATGGTTTTTTTGTTGGCTTTTACCTTTACCTGTGGGTTTCTCGATGATGCTCATGCGGTGTTGGGATCCCATGAAATTGCTGGACATGTGCAGAACATCGATTTGCGACGCGTGACCCAAGCCACTGTGGAATTGCGTGATCAGGATGGCGCGTTAGTGACTTCTGAGTCAACCGATGATGCGGGCGAGTTCGTGTTCGTCGCTCTAGAAACGGGAGTATTTTCGATCCGTGCTATTCAAGAAACGTATCGCAGTGAATATGTGATTGTAGAAGTAGGTGCGGAGCCTGTGAATTCGGTGGTGTTGACGATGTCCGTGACCCAAGAAATTGCGTTAGAAGTGGTGGCACCGTTACTTCCCATACAATCAAAATCGTCGAGTGAAACCTACTCGCTCAGCAGAAAGGAAATCGAAGCCCTCCCGTTAGGAAGTAATGCGGAATTGAGTGATGTGCTGTTTACCATCCCTGGTGCGGTCAATGGGAGCCTGAACCAAATTCATATTCGGCAGGACCATGCCAATCTTCAGGTGCGGATTGATGGC
The DNA here is from genome assembly GCA_027623995.1 of Nitrospirota bacterium. Lineage (GTDB taxonomy): Bacteria > Nitrospirota > Nitrospiria > Nitrospirales > UBA8639 > Nitronereus. Next base: position 15,882 of record JAQBUF010000007.1, on the reverse strand, counting down.
GTGCCCATTCCTGATACTGTTTCATCGACTTTTACCGATGTGATTTCTCCTCGTTCTTGGGAGCGCGCGGATATCATCTTGGGTGGCATGGAAGCACAATTTGGAAATCGGACAGCGGCAGTGATTGATATCACGAGTAAGAGTGGAACGAAGCCAGGCTCTGGTTCCGTGCAATTATTTGGTGGATCGAATGAGACGGTGAACCCTTCTTTTGAATATGGAGGAACGGTCGGTGATCGGTTTCGATTTTATGGGCAAAATAGTTTTACCACCACGAATCGTGGCATCGATCCGCCGACGTTAGGGAAATCCATTTTTCACGATCAGAGTAATCGAAACCAAACATTCTTGCGTGGAGATTATCAACTGAATAACCGTAATAACTTCACCCTGTTATTTTTGAATTCGATTGCCAAATTTCAAATTCCTACGATGCCCAATCAAACAGCCAATTCTACCATCGTTGGGTTAATCCCTAGCTTTTCTCCTGTGGCTTCCCAAGATGTTGATGAAACGCAGAAAGAAACGAATCAGTATGCGCATTTGGTGTGGCGTCATGATGTGAATGCCAATCAGTTCTTTAGCGCGGCTGGATATTTTCGGCACACTCGTGCGACCTTTATGACGGATCCTTTGAATGTACTGGCTTATACGAGTGACCCTTCTGAGCCATTTTCTGCAGGGAACCAAGATCGTTTCGCATATTCTGGTGGGATGCGCCTGGATTATACCCAAGTGATAAACAGTCAACACTTGGTTAAAGCTGGGTTCCAATTTGATCGGACTCAATCGATCAATAAAACCCGGTTATCTGTGTTTGACCGTAATGCTATGGGAACGCCGATTGGACCAGTGTTACCTCGCAATGCGGATAATCGGATCATTGGATATCGTGAAGAGTTTTGGGTGCAAGATCAATTTACTCCCAATGATCAATGGACGTTCAACCTGGGCGTGCGCGTGGACAATATTCATGGTTTTATTGAAGCGACCCAAATTAGTCCTCGAGTTGGCGCGACATTCAAGGCCAATAACAACCATGCCTTTCATGCGTTCTATGGACGATTGTTTACTCCTCCCAATCTTGAGGCCATTCAGTTTGCGCAACTCAATACCGTTGGGACGACGGCGGAGCCTGAGAATTTGACCAATAATACGGTGAAGCCTGAGCGATCGCATTACTTTGAAGTGGGATCAACCCATGCGATTGGACAGATTGCTGTTGTGCAACTGACTGGTTATTACAAACTGAGCAAGAATCTTTCTGATGCTGGGCAATTTGGCACAACGCCATTGCTGAACTTTTTTGCTTTTAAAAATGGTTGGCAGCGTGGTATCGAGGGGAGTATCAAAGTGAAAATCTCCGACAAAATATCTGCGCGAGGCAATGTGGCATGGGGGCAATGCAAAGGCCAGGGACTGCAGTCAGGTCATTTCCTGCTAGAACAAAGTGAAATTAATGATATAGAAACGAGTGGGGGCGTCTTTTGTGATCATATGCAAGAGGTTACCAGTTCGGTGATGCTGACATACCGAGTTCTTGAACATACGACGGTGTCTGGACAAATGTTATTTGGTTCTGGTCTTCGTACAACGCCGATGGGGGAGAAGACAAATTCCGGGCATGCGGATTCGGTAACGACGTATAATTTGTCCGTAACCCATGTTCTTCCCTTTTCCAATAACCAGAAATTATTGTTCGGGTTTGATATGATTAATGTGTTTGATCAGCAGGAGTTCTTGAATATTGGAGAGCAGAGCATTGGTCTTGGGGTCTCACATGCCAATATGCCGCGCTCGTTCTTCTTTCGTACACAATGGTTTTTTGACTCCTAAGGGAAAGTTTTTATGAAGAGAGCAGTGAGAACAATTTTGGTGGCCTTCCTGTTTGTGTTGAGTTCTCTCTCCGGTGTCCTGGCCCAATCCGATCGATCGACTCATGAATCCGATCATTTTGAGGATGAAGAGGTTGCGACCCTCGAAATGGTTCATGTTCATGGACTTAAGTTAAATAAGGATCAACAGCACGGACCAGTTCCCAAACACACACCCTGGCCCAAAATGCCGCCTTCCGTAGAGGGTAAGGAAATCGATGACTGGATGAAAATCCGTGTTCTGGTCAGTAAAGCAGCCACAACGACTGTCGTCGTGTTGCAACCTGCCCAACATCGGCAACTTAATCTCGCCGGCCTTCATGCTCTTAAGCAATGGACCTTCGATCCACAAATGAATGGGGATGTTCCTGTGGATGGTGAACTGACGGTCAGGATTCATTTCCGAACAAAGTAATGTTGGACCGTGTGGGATTAGTCTGGGGCTGATGCTATTCAACCCTCTGGATCATGTTTGCCGATCTTTCAAAAACTCGGATGAGGATGAATGTTTGGCGTCGAGTCTTTATTTTCTCCTTCTATGATTTCTCTCTCATCAATTGGCATCTTTACGTGGCTGGTTAACTTTTTTGCGTTTCATCCTCACCCCGGCAATCAAGTGGTTCCGCACCTTGTAGATCCTACGATTCAAGAAGTTTTTTTTAATGCTGCTGATGGTGTCACGCTTCAAGCCTTTTTTGTTCCACGGCCAGACTCGGATCGAGTGGTACTTTTTCTCCATGGCAATGCGGGGAATGCCTCACATCGTCTTGAGGATGCTGTACACCTCGCCTCTCTTGGCACGAATGTGTTTCTCTTGAGCTATCGTGGGTATGGAAAGAGTGAGGGGTCGCCAAGCGAACAGGGAGTCTATACTGATGGCCGATCAGCCTTAACCTTTATACAATCTGAATTGGGATTTACGGTAGACCGGACGGTGATTTTTGGTCGATCAATTGGTTCGGCGGTGGCGATTGAGATTGCACAAGGCCTCTCTGTTGCTGGCCTGGTGTTAGTGTCGCCGTTTTCTTCTGGACGTGATTTTGCCAGGGCGCAGGGACTTTTTTGGATCGCGTGGGTAATGGGTGAGCCGTTTAATTCAATTGAGAAAATTTCTCGTGTGACGGCTCCGGTATTGTTTCTTCATGGGGACCAAGATGACATCGTGCCAATTGATTTAGGGCGAAAATTGTTCGAGCAATGCCGGTCTCCTAAAACTTGGAAGTCCATTCCTGGCGCTGGCCATAATGACCTGATTCAGCGGGCTGGGACGAAATACTGGGAAGGCATCCAAGAGTTTATGGATTCAGTTGCGCCTTTTTAAATTTTTGGGCGCAACTTCAAACTAAAGGAATTCTATGTTGAGATTTCAGGAAGAGTTTAAGCTGTGAGGGTGGATTGTGTCTCATCATCATTTGTCGATCGAGCGGTTGCGCGACGAAGTGAGGAGGCGAGGCCTACCAATGAAAGACTATAGATGAGCCATTTTGAGGGATCGACATTGTACCAGTGGACGCCGTTTCGATAGTCGCTGGGGTACATGTGGTGGTAGTTATGGTAGCCCTCTCCAAACGTGAGTAGGGAGACCCACCAGCTATCACGACTTGAGTCTGAGTCTCCATGTGGCTGGCTTCCCCAAAGATGGCAAATAGAATTGATGCAGAACGTTGAATTGAGTACAAAAAAGATTCGACCCATTCCCGCTAAAAGAAAACAGCCTAAGCCCCCGATCCACCCATTGGCGATAAGCCCCACTATAAACGGCAAGGCCATCCCGCAAAGGACAATTGGGAGATAGTAGCGATCTTGCCAAACTACTACAGGATCTTGTTGTAACTTGGAAGTAAACCGGGTATCGCGATAGGGGTCTTTCAGGAAAATCCAACCACAATGACTATACCAGAAGCCTCGTTGGGCATTGTAGGGATCGGTATCTTTATCGCATCGGGCATGGTGTCGCATGTGGTCGGCCCCCCAACGAAGGGCGGAATTTTCCACTGCCCATCCGCCGGCGATGAGGATGATACCCTTGACCCAATTGGGACAGGTAAAGCTGCGGTGGGTGATTAGTCGATGATACCCGACGGTAATGCCTAAACCCGTCAAGACGTAAAGAACCCCAAACATGATCCAGTCGATCATATGGTAGTCGTAGAAATAGGCAAAGAGGGGAACGCCTATAACTGCGCTAGTCGCAACCAGGCTAAAAAGTAATATTTTCCCGATGTCTAAACCGCGTTCTGAGAGTGGCGGCAAGGTGTTGGTGGGCATGAGTTCGTCTCTCTAAAGAAAAGCGGAGTGGTCTACGTATTAGCAGACCGCTCCGCTTATGTATATGCTACTTGGTGACGTTAAAACCGGCTCCGTTTGCCTCGGTTTCCATCTCCGCCTGCTCCTCCACGGCCACCGCCACCACCACCAAATCCACCACCACCACCGGAACGTGGGGCCATTGGTTTTGCTTCATTGACTGTGAGGGTTCTTCCACCCATATCGCTGGAATGGAGGGCATTGATTGCCGATTGAGCTTCTTCTTGTGTAGCCATTTCCACAAAACCAAAACCGCGTGACTGGCCGGTGTATTTATCAGTGATGACACGAGCCGATTCGACAGTCCCATGCACAGCAAATAATGCTTCGACTTCAGCTTCCGTCGCGGTATACGGCAAGCCACCTACATACACTTTTGAACCCATGTGGTTTCTCCTTTGAAGATCATGACATTGTCTTGGGAAATCGAGATCGTGGAAGGTATGGTCCGAGGACGCGAATTTGAGGCGACTCTGGGCTGACTTCCGAATGGACTCCTCGGCAAAACAACATCGGTTACGGGTCTTAATCACGACTCTTTGACTGCCAGACCCATGGCGGCAAAAGATACTGCCTTGTATCATATTTGTATCCCAAAAGATAGTCAGATTTTGGTTTAGGCAAGGAATTTGGTTCAGATTGTGAAGTCATGAGTTTTGGTTAATTATGTAAATCTCATTGTGGGATGTGCAATAGAACCGCCAATTGTAGGAAGTCGGAAAGGTGAAACGATTATTGAGAGAATTGAGAAATTAGTCATAGTCGCCAGTCCACGGCTTCGCGTAAATTTTGGTCATCAGAGCGAAGAATCCAAATTTGATGCTCCAACGCTTCGAGGGGTGAGTGTGTTCGGAAATTTGGAGATTTGCCGATTGCCCAAACAATTTCTGTTTTTAGCTGGACATTCAAATTATTGTTTTCTAGGAGAGACAAGTATAGAGGTGTGAGACTCGTGTCCCCGGCGGTTCCACCAATTTTGCCCAAGCTTTGCGTCGCTGCAATTTTCATGGGTATTTCAGAATGGGTGTTCAGAATGGCAATCAAGGGCTTTTGCGCTTTGGAACCGAAATTTCCTAATGCCTTTGCGGCATCTACGCGAAGAGTCGGAGGCTCAAGCAAATTCAGCAATTCAGGGAGAGCTAGTTCAGTTTGAATCTCCCCGAGAAGAGAGATGGGTTTTTTTGATGATTGGGAGATGTTTGAGGATCTTTTAATAGGGTAAGGAGTCGTGAGACCTGGCCCCATTCTGTAGCTAACAGGAAGGGAAAGTCTAAGGCTTCTAAGTACTGATTGGGGAATTGTAAGGCATCGTACAGATTCTTTGTTGCCCATGATGCATCAATGAGGTTCTGAAATAGTCAATGACATGCTCGTAAATTTGGATTGTTCATATTCGGATTTTTGATACTCTCCCTCAGGAGATGTGCGGTGATGTTGAAGGGTTCAATGAAAAATATTGAGGGTTTTGCAACAAGAAATCTTTTTGGATTCTTGGTGCCAGGGTTGTTTCTTTGGATGTATCCCATGCTAAGTGTTGTAAGCCCGTCTATCAATGGGTTTGATCTATCAACCCTCGCCATTCCAATCGAGGAAACTCGAAGGGGCGGGCCACTGAAAGATGGGATTCCGGCAACTCTTAAGCCAGAGTTTGTCACAGCACATGAAGCGACGTTTCTTTAAGCCCAGGATCGTATACTAGGACTCATTCAAGGGGATGAGCCAAAGGCCTATCCCATCAAGACAATTGGCATGAAGTCGTGAATGATACCGTCAATGGTTGGAGTGTCGGGTTTGCTGTATCAAAGCGACATGTTGATGTATGACCATCAAACTGAAAGCTTATGGTCTTAATTGGGAATGGAGGCTGTGGCCGGTCCGGTTGCCGGGACTGGCTTGTCACATATTTTCTTAGAGCATATCACGTGGGAGGTTTGCAAAAGGCTCATCCAGATACCCTGGTTTTTTTTTACGCAAACGGGGTATCGTCGAGATTATCAACGGGATCCATCCCTAGGGTATTCGGGGCGGATCGATTTAATGTTTCCTGTAAACCACAACAATGCTCGGTATCATCCCAAAGAATGGGTCTTGGGAGTAGTCGTGGATGGGGTGGCTAAAGTCTATCCCTTTGTTGAATTGGGAAAAACTGTCGGGATGATTAAAGATCGTGTCAATGGGTCCTCTATAACCATCGAGTTCGATCCTCTGGGTAAAAGTGCTGCTTTTTTTGATTCCCATCATAGGCCCGTTCCTTCAGTTATGGCGTATTGGTTTGCATGGTATCCCTTCCATCCGGGCACCTTGATTTTTAAGTCCCAGTAGGCAATTGGGCGATGGTTCTTTGAGAGCTTTTCTCTCCGGGGGTGCTGATCAGTTTCTGCTTTCCCCATATACTAGGTGTAGAAGGATGTAGAAATATTTCTTGTGTGGTAAACTGCCCTCACAATTCGTGAGGCCATGTTTCAAGACCAAGAAGGTTCTCGTGATCTATTTGAAATTTCTGGGTGATCTGTGTTTTTAAACGGTAAGTCTCAAAATCATAGATAGATGAAATAATTCGAGATCGCATGCCCTTCCTATTCACCGGTTAACTCCTTTCATTACGTACAATTTTTCCCTTTAAAAATGCACAATCGCTTGGCATTTTTGAGCATGGAATGGCACGATCCTAAGTTAAGGTGTGTTTGTGTGAGGATTCAATGGGTTGTGTGAAAAAAAATGATACGCCTGTTTGTCGTCAAAGGGCGTTTCCTCTGAAACTGATGCTACGTCGAACAAAGAGTCTGTCGTGAAGGTTTATTTGCTCGATTACATCGCGGTGATCTTTCAACAATCCTTGGTCCAGCTTGTGGACGTATGTCGTCGATTCGCGATTTGGGTGGTGATAGGTTTGTTGGTCATCACGGGATTTCTTTTAGTGTATACCGTGAACAATTTGACTCTTGATACCAATCCCATGAATTTGTTGGATCCTGATCTTCCCTTTCGGCAGCTCGATCAGGACTTTGTCTCGGCGTTTCCGGAACTTGATAATTTAATTGTGATCGTCATTGATCAAGGGACATCAGATGCGGCCCGAGATGCAGTTCGTCAACTATCGGATGCGCTCAAGAAGCAGCCTGACCTTTTTTCATCCGTCTTTGATCCTGCCCACGGTGAATTCTTTGACACCTATGGTCTTCTGTATCTCACGCCTGACGAGCTCTGGAAGTTAGATGAACGCCTGAGTAAATGGGAACCGTTTTTAGGTACCTTAGTGCATGACCCTAGTCTTCGTGGCCTCTTTTCTATGCTCTCCCTGGCCTTAGATGAGACTCCAAGCGTTGATGAGCAAGTGGTGTTGGCAAAAGTTCTAGATTTATTGAGTGAAGCGATTGAGGCGCAGGTTGCTGGGAAGCCTAATCCTTCTTCTTGGAAAGAAGCGATGTTGGATGACGTCACGAAAAAAGGCGATTCCAAACGACGATTTCTTTTGGCCAAACCTCGTCTGAATTACTCGACCTTGGAAGGGGCAGGGGGGCCGATTGGTTTTATTCGACAGCAACGCGAGATCTTGAAAGATAATTTTGGCGTCAGAGTTCGAATGACTGGCTCCATTCCCATTGAGACAGAGGAGCGCGAAACCTTGTCCCAGGGAGCCAGTCTCGCTGGGCTCTTATCCATTTCTCTGGTCTGTGTCATCTTGCTCTTCGGCCTTCGCTCGGTTCGTTTGGTGGGGGCAATATTGCTGACCTTGATTGTGGGATTGATTTGGACGGGGGCGTTTGCTGTATTCACGATTGGGTCGTTGAATTTTATCTCCGCGACCGTTCCAGTCTTGTTCATTGGCTTAGGAGTGGATTTTGGTATTCAATTCGGCATGCGGTATCGAGAAGCCTTTGACCGGTTAGGCGTGCATGATGTGGCGCTCCGGGAAGCCGCTAGTGGGGTAGGGGGGGCACTGACGCTCTCTGCTATTGCCGCCGCGCTCAGTTTTTTCTCATTTTTCCCCACGGCCTATCGAGGGTTTGCAGAGCTAGGTGTGATCGCAGGAGGGGGAATGTTCTTGGCCTTGCTCGCCAATGTGACGTTGTTTCCAGCGCTTTTAACAATCTCGCCAATTCGAAGATCTCAACTTTCTTCGACTGTTGAGTACCCACTACCTGGTGCGACTCTGCCTCTTCCGTTCGTCCTTCGCTATCGAAGACCGATTCTCATTTTGATGGTGCCCATCACCTTGGGTGCGGTTGCTGTTCTTCCTTCGCTTCGATTTGATTTCAATGCCCTTCATCTCCGAGATCCGACTACGGAAGGGGTGTCCACCTTCCAGGAGTTGTTGGAAGATCCAGATACCTCCCCGTATGTCATTCATCTTGTGGCCCAAGATTTAACAAAAGCTAATGAGTTGGCGACTCGGTTGAAGCAATTGGATGTCGTTGATCGCGTACTCACATTGTCCAAGTACGTACCTGGGGATCAAGAAGAAAAATTAGGCATTATTGATGATATGGCTTTACTGCTTGATCCGATTCTTATGCCTGTTGATCCGCTCCCACCTCCTGGCGATAGGGAAGAGGCGCAAGCTGTCGTAGATTTTAAAGCCAAGTTGTCTAATCAGACCAATACGATTTGGAGCCCAGTATTTCTGTCCAGCATGAAAGCGTTGGAGTTATCGTTAGATAAATTTGAACACAAGTTCCACGGGGCCCCTGATTCTTTGAAGGAGCTTCGAATACGATTGATTGGAAATTTCCCCAACTGGCTTGATCGATTACGAATGTTGATGAACGCCAGTCCTCTTACCTTAGAAGAATTGCCACAACAACTGAAGGACCGCTATGTCACGAAGGATGGTCGCGCTCGGGTCGAGGTGTATCCCGTCTTTAACGGGAATGACAACGAGAAGTTGCGTCAATTTGCGAAAGGCGTGCAGCAGATTGATCCACGGGCCATTGGGCCACCAGTAGGAATTGTCGAGGGAGGGCAGGCCATCATTGATGCCTGCATCCAGGCCACAGTGTTTGCGATTCTTGCCTCCTTCGTGTTGCTGTGTCTTGTGCTTCGACGGATAGGAGAGGTGCTCTTGGTCCTGGTTCCACTTCTTATGACGATGGTCTTAACCGTGGCTGCTTCTCTTGTTCTTGGTGTGACACTCAACCTCGCGAATGTGGTGGCGTTGCCTTTAGTCTTGGGCCTAGGGATTGCTTTTGGGATTTATCTGATTCTTCGAAAACGAGAAGGGACTTCAATGGCTCACGTTCTGCAAAGCAGTACGTCTAAAGCTGTGTTTTTTAGTGCCTTAACCACCATGGCTTCTTTTGGAGCTTTGGGATTCTCTAGACACGAAGGTATGGCGAGTTTAGGAATTCTTTTGGTGCTGACTTTAACCTTGGCGTTACTCTGTGCCCTCGTCGTGTTGCCAGCGTTGATTGGAGAGTTAGAGACCAGAGGCTGGTGGAAAGAGACCTGAGATGGACATATCGTAGGTGAGGTTGAATTATTTGTGAGTTAGGGAGATACCCCTGACTAGCGAATAGAGACCGTGAGAGTCGAAGTCTCTGCGAGGTCAGGGCTCTTCACCTGCGGATCAATTTCTATCTTTTCTGGGGCCTGTTCCGTTTCAATGTTCACTGGAGTATCTTCTTCAAGTTCCACAAGGGGAGCATCAAGGAATAAATCATCATCGCTCAGTGGTGGATCTCCGTCATAAATAATAAATTTCCGGTGCTGAAGGTAGGCCTCTCGGGTAAAGAGATAGGGCTCGACGGCTACCTCATTTCGGAACTGAATGGCCTGATCAAAGCGGGATCGTTTGTCAATAAACCCCAATACCGCGACTGTAACCGCAACAGGATTACTAAAATAAAATAGAATGTTTGTGACCGCACTGACCCCAAGGTCTGGTACATCTCGCGCCGTATTTGGGCCCAGAAAGGGAAGAACCAAATAGGTTCCTTGCCCGACGCCCCACACTGCAAGTGTTTGCCCAAAATCTTCGGTGTGTTTTTCAAGGCCAAGTGGGGTTGCGATGTCAAAGAGCCCAAAGGCGCCAAAGGTACTGTTAATCAGGAAGCGGCTTGAGTCCTCAAGCCCCTGCTGCCCTTTTCCCTGCAAAAAATCATTTAATACCACATTCAGGTAGGTTACATTATCGAAAAAGTTAGAAACGCTTGATCGGATAGGATCTGGTGTCAAGTCAATGTAGACTCGAGAAACCGGTTCTCCTACAAATTGGTCAAGTAGGTCGTTCGCTTGATAGATTGGTCGGTTCACCTTTTCCAAAGGGTCGCCATTTGATGGGGCTGCTGCTAGAGATATATTGGTAGCGCTCGTCGTCATAGCGACGAGAAAAAGAACCGAAGTAAAGAACCGAATGTGGAAATGTAGTGTTGCCATATTCCTCTAAAATTGGGAGCGAAAAGTCAGCAAGAAATTAGTTATCTTATGATCATCCTATCAACAAATGACATTATAGTCTATCTTCATTCTCTTGGATTTGAGTACGTAGTTTTTCTAGGAGAGCTGGAAACCCATCCTTTTTCAAAATGCCACCATATTCAGTTCGTTTGAGGGCAAGATCACTGACGCCGTTGACCATAATATTAATGATCTTCCATTGGTCACTGGTTTGGTGAAGGACGTAGTTGAAGCGGATTTCTTCTCCATCAGCTTTGACAAACCGTGTCTGGACCAGCACTCGGTTTTTCTTGAGGGGCTTTTCGGATATGACTGAAAATTGCTCACCAGAATAACTGTTAAATCTTCCAGCATAGGTAGAATTACTTAGTTCCTGAAAGGTGTTCGTAAATTTTTGCTGTTGTTCTTTGGTCAGTCCTTCCCAATGTCTTCCAATGGCAATTTTTGCAATGACAGGAAGGTCATGAGTGTGTTCTATCACAGGGGTGATTGTTTCCCATCGTCCCTTGTACCCTAAAGTGCTTCCTTCTTTCATTATTTTTATCAGGGTTGTCTGCAATTGACTGATGCTTTCACTTGCTTCTCCGGCGAACGCCCCCTGTCCGGGGACCCAGAGCACACAGAAAAAGAACAGGACAACTATTTGATTTCGTAGGATTAGAGCCATATCGGGTTAATTATACCAAAACTCAATCGAGTTAATAATGATTAGACTTAATTAATTGAAATAATTAATTTTTTCAACGTTATTAAGTTTTTCAGACCACTGGGTAGTTTTTGGACGTATCCAATTGGTCAAGGAATCGAATGGTTTGGATCATACGCAATATATGATTCTACCCCTCCGGCCATCCAATTTTGGATTCATGGAATTTCCGTCCATGCCTTCCCTTCCTGTAAGGATGCTTTCTTGGTGTAGCTGCACGATCTTATCGTGCCCTCTTCCCATACACCAAGGGCTCATGACGCCCGGAGGAGACAGAATGAGATGCTGTAGCTACGCAAGAGACGTTGGCAACGTGGTTACCTCAAAAGGAAAGAAGCCATCACCTATGAAGGCAGGTACAAAATTATTGGCAGCTGATATTGATTCTGCCAGAAGCACAAATTCTGCATGATCCAATAGTGTTCCTCTCCTTCATTCATTTACTCTTAGTGTCTTCTGTCTTAAAGATGTTACAAAAAACCTGCTCTCTAGGGGAAGTCAAAAGCGTTTGAAAATTATTCGGGAGATAGGTCTCAGCTTGATACCTGATGATCTCAGGTTTACCCATTCTGAAATCTTTAGGCAAAGAGGTCAATAATTTGTGGGGCGGGTGTGGGAATGGTTGAACGAGAGGTAGTGGTTTCTTGTATATCTTCCGTCCGTTCTTGCTGTAGTTCCTGACGAGCTTGAGCCTCCATGCGTGTCGCTTGGGCAGCAACCGCTCGATCTTGGGCCGAGGGGTTGGCAGGAGCATTGGCTGCAGCTCGAATCTGGCGCGCTTTTTGAATAGTGGCTTGAGGATCATTGGAGTCTGCACTGGTATCAATATTGACCTCGCCGCCCACAGCATAGAGGCGTCCATCCGATCCCTTTTGGAAAGTATATGAAGGGCCTCCATTGGCTAAGGATCCTGCGGCGGCGGAATGAGCGGCTTCGTGGGCACGAACCTCCCTGTCTCGAGCTTGAAGCTTCGCAAGTTCAGGGTCATGCCCTGAGAGGTGCAGGCTATCGTTAACTGAGCTAGAAGTGTCAGAAGTTTTTGAAGTCGATCCTGAATCTTTTTGATCTTTCCCTGTAGGGGTTGGCTGATTTCCCAAGGACGGAGTAGATTGTAAATGTGTTGCTAGGGCAAAGAGAGTATTGTGCGACTGAATGTTCATAATGTAGGGTAAAGACTTACAAAATGATAAGGCTGTTCGTAAAGAATAATCGGAAAATTATAGGCGAATCTTGAATGAGAGTCCCTGTGAAAGGGGCTTGCTGATTGTTCAACATCTTAAAGATTGAGTGTCCCCATGTCAGTAGATGCTTTTGTCGCATCAGCTACAGAGGAAAGCAAAAAACTGTGGTATTTGAAAAGAATTAAGCTGTTTGCGGGACTGTCGTTTAAAGAGATGCGTCATTTGCAACGCATCACGAGAATGGAAACTTTTGAGAAAGGGGCATTGGTCTATCTTCCTGGGGATCTGAGTGATACCGTGTATCTGCTGAAAAAAGGAAGAGTGAAAATATCCAGAGTGAATGAAGATGGCCGGGAGGCGTTGTTGACGATCTTGGAGCCTGGGGAAATTTTCGGAGAAGTAGAGGCCTTTAGCGGTGATCGCCGGGAGACACTTGTGCAAGTGTTAGAAAAGGCCATGGTTTGTGAAATCCAGCGGGCTGATTTTGATCAGTACTTACACAGGTACCCTCATGTGGGGGGAAGAGTCATTAAACTGATGGGGGTTCGTCTTCGGACCATAGAGTCTCGAGTGGGAGAGTTGGTATTTAAAAGTGCGCCAGCTCGATTGGCCACAATATTACTCAATCTTTCAGAAACGATGGGAGAGCCTCGTGAGCATGGGATTCGTTTGCAGGCACGGCTCACTCACCAAAATCTTGCCAATTTAATTGGGACGTCTCGTGAAACGGTGAGTATCATGCTGAATCAGTTTTCGAAACGAGGTCTTGTGATACAAGATCATCGGCATATTATCATCCTCGATAAGGATCAGCTTGCCAAAGTGAAATAGGTTGAGACTCTCAATATTTTTCAATGTTTGAAATAGAATATGCATGCGTGATCAGGAGGCTGGTTTTCTTACGTAATGAGGGAACCGGCCATTTTTTTGTGAAGAAACGAAGACGAACCACTGTAAGTTTTTTTTGAAACTGAAAAAGAATGTACATCTTCAGAGCACTCACAGGGTGAGGGAGACATTTCAAGATTTGTTCAGTCTGTCGTATGTTATTTGGACTTCGGTGTGGAGAATTTAATTTCGATGGCCATCAAGTGTTTGTCAATCTTGGCCGCCTCAGCAATTAACCGATTTCCAACTTGAGGCCGTGCCTCCTGGGTGGTGATCCCGTTGTGTTGAAAAATGGTATCTGGGCTAATGCTCAGCGTCACCAGTTCTCCTTTTGGAGTTTTAATCGTAATCTGGTCCTGAGTTGTTGCTGTCACTGTGCCTAGAACGTGAGAGGCGCTACCATGGGCTTCAACCAAAATAGGACAGGAGAAAATGGCTATGAGAATGGTGAGTGCAAGCAATCGTTTCATGAAAAATCCCTTCTGGTTAATGATGATGTTCTGACGGGGGTTCAAAATCTTCGCCGGCTAAAAATGCGTCCATGGCTTCCTGCTCAGTACGTTCCTGTGCGGTCTTGGGGTTTAATTTCTTCATTTGAGAAATTTCTTCAGGAGTAATCTTGGGTAAGTGTCGAATGAAATGCACCAATGCCCAACTCCCAGTATCTTTTTCTGGATCGCCTTGCCCCCAAGCGGGCATACCAGTGAAGCGAACACCAAAATGTATGACGTAAAACAATTCTCCATCAGACATGGATTGAATGGTCTCAGTGCGAAGGTCGGGAACTGGTGGATAAAAGTTCGGCCCCATTTCCGTTTTTCCGCTGCCATCATTGGCATGACAGGAGGCGCAATGATCCGCAAAATGATGAAGAGCCTCTGCTAAGTTTTCCGAAGAGCGTTCCACTGGATTGCTAGCATTGCGCCATTGACTCGGTGTCGCGAGATGTCGAGCAAACCTCGCCATGGAGATTTCCCATTCTGGCGGCTTACCTTTGGCGCTAAAGGCTCCCGGTAACAGCCACATGACAGCAATCAGTAAACCGACTACTGCAATGCCTCCTATGATTAGAACCTTTTTCATTTTTCTTCAAAGTAGACGAAAGACTTTTGCCCTGTATAAGTTTCCTGGGTGCGACTCATTATGCCTCGGTTCCGGTTGTGAAAGCTATATCCAAATGTCAGAAGGCAGATATCTACAAAAAGAAATCATTCACCTTCGATTGATAATCGGCCATTCCACTCATTCTATCATGGAGTAGGGCGTTTTTGTATGAAGGGTGCGAAGGTGAAGAGAATACACGCAAGTAAATATATGTTGAACAAGGCAGGTTTCTGTGAAGGGATGTGAACCTACTTGAAACAGAAGAATTCCCGAGTGGGTATCAAGGTGCAATGGTGGTCTCAAATCTTTTTCCTAGAAAGTTGGAGAAATGCCGCCAGCAGTTGATCGGTCCAAAAAACACCGTTTTAAGCCGACGGCAATTTCCTTTTTATCGTTGAGACTTAGTATCGAAAATTATCTCGAATCTGCGGAAACCAACCACAAAGGTTCTTTTCGATTATCTTCCACCAAGGTTTGGACTAAGGTGTCAAATATTGAAGGCTTCCTCGGCCAATCTTTGTGGTTTCTAGTCGGCCCGTCAATCCATCGGTAGATCGTCCATCGGCTGACATTGAGTGCTTCAGCCGCTTCTCCTACTCGCAAGAGATGCTTTTCCATAAAAGATCCTCCCTTCCAGGTCCTCTACGCCTTTTCGCCAAATAAGTTGAAGAAATGGGTGATTCCAAAAACAAAACTGGTGTCCTGTGCCAGGTTATTATTGAAATCTCGAACGACGGGAATTTGGACGTTCACGAATGCCGAGGTGTTTGGAACAAAGGGGACATTTTGAACAGTGATCCCAGGGGTAAACATTAACGTGGTAGATCCGGTAGTCGGAACGCGCCGGTTTTTGATCGCCGAATCAATCACAATTCCACCGGGATGTTGGTGCAAGGATCCGCTGAAATTATCGTGGGTGAGATAGCGCCAATTGAATTGTCCTGTGAGGACTAACCAGGTGAATGTTTCCCAATTGAGCCCTGCGCTCAGGATATATTCATCTCCGAATTGGTACCCTGCATCATTGCGGAAGGTGTGGCGATAGGAGGCTGATGCAAATTGGCTAAGGACTTGAGGAATAAGCTGGTGAGCTTGATAGACCGAACCAATGAGCCCGACATTGCCTCGGCCTATCTGAAGGGGAGATTCTTGTGTGGCGTTTGAACCATCGGTATTGGACATGCTTTTGCCAGTTGGCAGCTCAATGCCAAAACCCAAGACCAATAAATCTTTCAGTGAGGTCAAGGCGTTAAATTTGCCGGTAATGCGGATATCCCCCAATCCAGTATCGTTGAAGGTTTTTGACGTTTCGTCCGCCGTTCCTATTTCCACGTCATGGAGATGCGATCGATCAACAATGGGGACGGTCACCTGTATGGCTGCTCGATCCGTAACCCCAACATTGACGTCGACTGTGGTGATTTGT
>JAQBUF010000006.1 GCA_027623995.1 Nitrospirota bacterium | reverse complement strand
CCTGTGGGTGAAGCTCCTCGACTCCCTTCTGGGCCGCTTCCCGTCGACACGTATGGGGGCCGCATCCATGTGGAATGGAATCCGCAGGCGGCCGTGACACCCCTGGGCCAGTTGCCCTTCTTTATCGAATTCTTGAAGACGTCGGAGTTGTTTGCGCCCTGGGTGCAAGGCTGTCCGTTGACGTACCAGAGTCCCACAATGCGCCACAGAAGATCGATGTCCTCGGGACGCTCTTCTTGTCAATTTTGTCGGGGCACCGTCGGTATGCCCACATCACGACGATTCGGACCGATGGCGTCAAACCTGCTCTGTTGGGTATGAGCAAGGTCTGTAGTGAAGATGCTGTGCGACGGGCCTTAGGGACTCTCGAAGAGGCCGCCAGTACCCAGTGGTTACAGACGCATCTCCTGCGGTGCTACGAACCGTTGCTGACGGAACCCTGGATCTTGGATGTGGACGTGACGGTCAAGCCGCTCTATGGGCATCAAGAGGGAGCCGAAGTCGGGGACAATCCGCACAAGCCGGGTCGCCCCTCGCACCCCTATCACACCTACTTTATTGGAAACCTTCGGTTGGCCTTGGATGTGGAAGTCCGGCCCGGGAAACAGACCGCGGCGGCCCACACGCGTCCCGGGCTGTGGGCGTTCCTGCGTCGCCTCCCCCGTTCCGCACGCCCAGCCTTTCTGCGGGGCGACTGTGCATTTGGCACCGATCACCTGATGCGAGAAGCCGAAGCTGAGGGCTTGCCGTATCTGTTCAAACTCAAACAGACCAAGCGGGTCAAGGGATTGATCGAGCACCTCTTTGCGGAACCCGTCTGGGCACCAGCGGGACAAGGCTGGCAGGGGGTGGACACGACGCTGCAGTTACAGGGCTGGGCCCAGGCCCGTCGGGTTGTGGTATTGCGCCGTCGCCTGAAGGAGCCGCTGCTACTCAAGGACACGGAGCGAGCCACCGGCCAGCAAGTCTGCGACTTTGTCGAATCCTTAGAGCCCCGCCGTGTCTATGAGTATGTGGTATTGGTGACGACCTTACGGGAGGAACTCTGCACGCTCGCCCAACACTATCGTGATCGGGCGGACATGGAAAATGTGTTTGATGAGCTCAAGAATCAATGGGGGTGGGGCGGCTACACCACGAAGGACTTGAAGCGGTGTCAGTTCATGGCGCGCCAGATTGCCCTCATCTATAACTGGTGGTCCATGTTTGTGCGCTTGGCGATTCCCCGGCGACATGCGGAAGCCATCACGAGTCGGCCGTTGCTCCTCACGGCCGTGGGCACTCAGACGCGCCATCAGGGGCAAACAACGCTGACGCTGACGAGCGCGCATGCCCAGACAGGCCAGATCCAACGGGCATTGCGGGGGCTGCGAGCCTTTTTCGCCGACTGTCGGGCAACTGCGGAGCAGTTGGGGTGGGCGGCACTCTGGCGAAAGATGCTGAGTCGCATTTTTGTGGCGTTTCTTCGAGGAAGGCCTCTTCATCCTCCACCGTTATTCCCTCACCCAACATAATTCCCCAAGGTAAGCGGAGGACTTTCTACGTACAATCCATATTCCAACTGCCGGATTTAGGTTGAAGGATCTGTCCTACAAGAACTGTGTCTGTGACACACTTTCCTGTCTCATGAGACAGAAAAGGCCAGATTGATTTGGAGGGGACCCATCACAGTGAATTTCACTGCCGTTTTGATAGGGGAGACTGTAGGAACAGAGCAGCTAATTCACAGTCAGCGGGACCCGACCGGAGAATCGCTAAGGATTCAAGAGCTTGCGGTTTTGACCTGTCGGAGAAATCTGCTACAGGACCTGTTAGGGGAAAGCGATGTTCCGGGAGGAAGACCGCTTCACTCGAGTGGAAAACCGGTTGCCTATTTTTTGGATTATGCAACAACGCCAGTTAACTACCTAAAAACACCTTCCTTTAATATCACGGTTCATCTCTGTCACGACCCTCTGTATTGCCGACAGTTCGCAAGATGACCACCCTGCCTTTTTACACCAAGAAACGGCTTCCGCTTCATGGAAACTTGCTTCCGCTTCTTGCCCTTGACGGCGTGCGATATGAGCGAGACGAACTTGATATATGGACTGGTCGGAGAAGTAGGCCTTTCCGGAAAACAACGTGTTCGGGTTGTCTTGATACTTTTCAATCACTGCCATGTAGTCGTCGAGAAGCGCTCTTGCGGTTTCGCAATTTGCTTCTGGGATTTTTTCCTTGAGAGTGTTTTCGGCGTGGAGTACTTCCTGTGCACTATAAAAGAAGTCCCGCATTTCCTCAGTCCCCGTCGCGAAGCTCGTGGAAGAGAATAGAGAAATTAACAAGTAGGCAACAGCCTGGCTTAAGTTGAGTCCCATACCTTAACCGAAGAAACCTTTTGGTCCCTTGTACTCATAAGGGGCCCGCCACCCAGCGTCCTCCGCTTCCTCGATTGTGCAAAACCACCGTTCACCTCTGACGGTATCGATTCTTGTTTTATAGTAGAAGGGCGATTCCGGGGTGTGATAGATACGGTTTCCCTGGCTGTTGATGTTGCCCTTAATATTACAATCTCTCAATATCGCAGGGATACCTGGAATACTATCCTTCCACCTCGCTGAGACACTGCCTAGCTCACTGTCGCCAAGCACAATCAAAAGGATATTAATAAAGGATATCGCAATGAGACTTAATGTAAATGCTTTTAATAAACGATTTTTTCTGAATTTGGTCACCGGACTCAAGCCCCATGCTTTCAATTATTGGTCTTGTCGCGAGAAAAGATTCCGAGGGGTTCCTAAGATTTTCCTTCCAATTGGCCCTTCGCCCTCGAACAAATTGCCAAAAAGGCAATCCTCCCATTGGATTCTCGGCATTCAGCGAAATATTACTGAGCGATATCCTCAAGGCCTTGGACTCCTTCCTCATATTCACCAGGTCGATATTCAGCCTCCAACGCCCCACATCCCTAAAGGTACGGTAAAAGAACCTACGAGTCGGTATGTTGGGAAACGGTTAGGTGGGAACCTCGGAGGATATACAAGGATGTGAGATAGGGGAATATAAGGCTTTGGATACTTGAGAGCAGCTGATACGGAATCAGGAGGGCGAAAAAGAGAAATTCTAAATGTTTCAGAATGTTATGTTTTGGATGAAGGGGAATTAAAGGGTAACGTCCCCTTTTGAGTAATCATGCGAGTTGTTCCCATGGCGGGTCCTCCTCTGGTGAGAGGTTGGCACCTGTTTAGCGTACGCCCAAAAACCAAAAAATTGAAACACTTGTCTGCGAATGAGTCCTCATGCTCAGTAATACAAGCACAGTCCATGCCAGAGTGAGGGAAGGAACTTTACGCGGTGAAGGTTTGGAGTAAGCCGTTGTTTTAATTGGAAACGTGTGAATGTGTAAGGCCGAAAGGCAAAACCAAGGTGAAGGGATTAACCTACAGGGTTTGGAGCGAATTGTCTCACCAGCAAAGAGCGAGTAACACACTATTCTGTCTTATGAGACAGGAAATGCCAAGAGAATTTGAATGGGACCTATGAATGAAAACCGCTGTCTTGTTGATAGGGGGTAGAATGGCAGGAACAGGGCAGCTGATACGGAATCAGTGGGTCAGGGACCAATGTGCGCAATGATTCTAATCGTTTAGACTACGCGTTCTTGGCACAAAACCTGTTGCAGAACCTGTTTCGGAGGATTGACTAGGAGGGACAAGGTTAGTGGTTAACAATTTGTGGCATTGTAAGAGCTGGCCATCACTCACTGCACTCTTTTGGGCCGCTGACTTTTGTTTTTCATATGTGGCAACAAATTTGGACCCATTGATTACAAATCAGCCTGTAAGAATCTCTAGCAGAATGTGACCAACCGGCCTGGTGCTCCCGCTGTAGATATCTAAAGCAAATTCTGGAAAATCCTCCAAAGAGTTCTGAATCTGGAGTTCTTTTTGACACCATGTTCTCAGCTTGTCAATTGAAGTTTCTGTTCGACGAAGAAGTTGTGGAAAGTTAACCTTCTCGGATGGAGTCGCGCCTTCGTCTAAACGCTGGTATGCGGCCTTTCTAATGGAAGCATCTCTCTCAAATCTTAACTGAATCGCGCGCGTACTAGTGGGGAGGAATTCCCAAATGTCCCCTCTGAGTTTTGGGAAAATCTCATCTAGTTTATGTATGAGCTCGTCTGGTTTAGCAAAACGGCAGAGAATATGAAGTCGAGCTGGCAGAAGAAGTCTATGTTGACTATCGGCGAGTTCCTTTAGAACAGGACTATTAGGCCAAGCAATGCACAATGCGATGATCAAAGGGTCAAAAGTTCTGACGCTATCTTTTAGAATCTCTATCTCATTTCTTGTGGAATCATCCTGACTGAACTGTTCAGCTAATATTTCTGCCGCCAATATTCCTGGGGCTGTTTCATTCCAGCTCGATATATGGAAGCACCCTACCCGATCCACGCAAAGGCGGCGAAGCCGTTCGGACCTGTGCCATTGAAGTGAGCGAATACGCAGCGCAGCTATACTAAGGGAAGCCCCTGTATTATTTTGCATAATTGAAACGATCTCATCCCCGAATTCTTTGTTATTGGTATGCGAAATCATCTCCTCCAGGAATCCATCTGGAATGAAACTAAACATTTTCAAAAAGCCTTCACCAAATGTGCTTCGTAGTCGCATCCAGTTGTTTGCGATATGGATTGCCATTCGACTATTCCACTTATGTGGAGAACTAAGCCTAAATCTCAATGTGGATTCAGGATCTTGTGGGATAACATCCAACCGGTTAAGCTCTATCAAACCTGCAAAGGCTGCATGAATTCGTTCATCCATATCGGGGCCAACGGCCCGAATGCCCTTTGAAAAGGCTTCCAAAAGTGGTGCTTCATCACTTCCACGTGCTTGAATCAAGCGGCTATAAGCGATGGCTGCGCTCGTCTTCACCTCAAGACCTATATCCTCATCGTATTCCGAGAGCAGTTGATGTGCAAAGTCGTTATCTTGCGAAAAACTAGAAATCCGGTCCACAATCCGAATTCGAAGGTTTTCTGGAAGAGGGCTCAAATGCTTTAGCACCTCCTGTCTCATGTCGGAGTCGTCCTTATATATATGAGCTACTGTATCTATCATTCCACCTCGATTTTTTATCTGATAGATGGCCAGTTCACGAGTCTTAGGATGATGCGGAAAATTTCGAATGACATCCGCGATTCCTAACCACTGAACGCCACAAGGAACTTGGCCTGAAAATTTTTCAACTGCAGCATCAGCCACTTCTTTATCCTGTTCATCGCAACCAAGGTT
Source organism: Nitrospirota bacterium (assembly GCA_027623995.1). GTDB lineage: Bacteria > Nitrospirota > Nitrospiria > Nitrospirales > UBA8639 > Nitronereus. The sequence goes on along the minus strand of JAQBUF010000006.1, from coordinate 67,902 downwards.
GATTAGTCCTATCAATGCAAGTTGGGCAATCTGATTTTCTTCGTTTTGGAGCCAATCGAGAAGTCGGCTTCTACAAGCATTCTTATCTGGCATAATGCGTGGCAATAGATTCGCTATACTTGATGCCCTTGAACTATTTGACAACTTCAACAGTGCTTCAGCGGTTTCAAAATCATCCATGCCCCATCCATCCATGAGCCAACGAGCTTGATACTGATTGATTACTCCTGTTGTACTGTCTGGCCTAAGTAAAAACTGCTTTGCTCGCGACGATTTTGAAGCCAATGCTAATTTACCCTCCCAATGGTTTTCTGGATTTCGCTCGAGCCAATTATCAATGGCCTGGCCGAGCTGAGGATGGCCAGCAAATGATTCTATAAGGGGGGTCCAGTCACCATGTAAGCCTATTCTGTTTTGTGGAAATTCTTCATGGGTGAATACATTGGCAAATTCCTGTGCAACCTCAGCATCATTTGGAAATCCTTTTATCAAGAGGGGGCCCACGAAATCATGATCAATTGGGCCTTCTTTGCTCCAACGAGAATTAAGGCTTTTTAATGCAAGAGCCTTGATTTCGGTATCGTTTGGCCACCCCCTAACAAGAGCATTCACAGCATCGTCTCGCCAGTGGAAACCAGCAAAGGGATTGTCCTTCATGAATTCCAACAGTATATCTCGATCTTTTGCATCATGCTGACTCCAGGTCACCCGGTGATAGATAGCTAAAATACGAAGTGCAATATCACTAGCCTGCCGCGCTTGATCAAGAATGGATGAGAGTTTAGGCTCATCCGGCCAACCGAGGCATAGCGCATGCAATACATTCACAGTAAGATTAGGTTCAGCGGGAGTCAGTAACAATTTAAACAGACGTTCTTTTACAGAAGAGTCACCCCTGAAGTTATCCGCCAGGGCCTCTGCTGCTGCTCGTTGGCCCCACTCAAGTTCATCCTGTAATCCTCTAATCAGCGTTTCGAGGGTTTCAGTATCTTTCGGCCATTTTGACATCGCCTGAAACACCCCTCTAAGGAATTTATGGCGGGAGGGATACCAGAAGCGAATACGCTTCTCTGTGTCATTTCGAAGGAGGTCAGAGTGTAATCCCTCTAAAGCACAATCTAAGAGCTGCCTCCGTAACGTTATCCATGTATTGGTTTCAATGGCATCAAAAGTGTCCTGGGCAAGCCTTGATGCAACCAGAGCAGAACAATTGAGATCGCTGAAGGCAAGCTCGGCAAGAAAGACTTGGCGTGCTGGCTCTAACTCGATCCCAAGGGAAGTCTTTTCGATGGCATCCACCAGTGTATCTACCTCTCCAGTTCGGGTGGTTAAATGACAAAGGCAGAGAAGGATGTCGTGCCACTGAGGGTCCAAAAATAATTTAATGGCTGCCTGTTTTTGTTCAATAAAGGGAAGATTGTATAGATGGCGTGCTGCAGAACTCCTGAAAAGCCCGGTGGGGAAACCCTACTTCCTGTGGTGATTTCTCGACCAGTATGCCAAGGCTGTCGGCTCCTAGAGCAAGGAGCTGATCAGCTTTCTCCCAGGCTTCACTATCTTGTTTATGTAGAAAGGAAGTAAAAAACTCCCTTAACGTTTCACGGGCTTTGGCTTTATCGATGGCGTCACTACCTGGCTCTTGGTGAATAGCGTATGCCAACCGAGCCAACGCTCGTTCACGTGTTTCATGATTGAAGTCAATGAATGATGCGCGAGCATGGCCTGCTCTTTCACGACGTTGTGGCTGTTCTAGCAAAAGAAGACGCGTGAGTTCCTCATAGGCTTTGAACCGACTCCTAGGAAGGCGCATTTGTTGGGTGCTTAAGGCTATTAAACCGGATAGCAGCAATGGTATTTCAGCGAGTCTAGCTAGTCGTCCATCTCGTTGGATTTCCCTAATAAGCTCCTTGGCTTTTCCAATAGCAATTGCTTGCGTTGATGAGTCGACGGAATCTCTATTCGAGGGATCAGAAACACAAGCCTGATGTAGGAACCAGCGAGATGCAAATTCCTGTTGCTGGCTCGCCATAAGTCCCGCGAGTTTGGCCCGTTGCCATTTACCACTCAAGCCACCTAATCGTTCGAAGCCTAATGGTCTACTGCTTGCGATAGCAGGAATCTTATTTTCCCCGACATATTGTTCGAGTAAGGCAACAGTTGAACGAGCAGAAGTTTCATTGCTCCATTCATCGAGGCCATCTACGAATAAGAGAAGTCGAGAATCCACTAACGCCTGCTGAACTAGCGCGGCAAGATCCGGTGGGGCACAAACTTTGTGGAGCCAAGTTTGCAAGACATCTGCCAATGAACAACGAGATTCAGATTCCGCGACCATGCGAGTCCACATAGCAAATGGTACCCATACGGGAAGACGATTGCCCCACTTGATTGCGAGTGTCTCGTGTTTGGGTTCAGTACTAAGAAGATCAAGTAGAACGTACCGTAACAAACTACTCTTTCCAATTCCGGGGTCACCAATAACGACAAAGAGTTCACCATCGATTAGCCAGTCAAATGCTGGCCTTCGAATTTCTGTTGGAGTTGTGAGCATCCTTGTGGATTGGCGACCGGATGCCACAGGGTCTGTGGATTTTACTGGACTTTGTGGAGGGCTCGTCGGGCTAAGCGCCTGATGAGGTATGCCTCCTGACGATGCTTGCTGCATCTGAGTGATTTGTCGTACCTCAAGTACGTCCGGCAAGATAAACCGCTCCAGCAAAGGCAGTGGTTGGGGGCCACCAAAAATGGTGCTCGTTAAGGAAGGCAAGCCAGGATCAATCGTTTCAAAATATTGGGCATAGCAATGGCGAAGCAGAGTGCGCAACTGGCATATCTCTTCTGGTTTGAGGACCCGCTTAGCCATTCTTTCTGCAACATCATGGCCACAAAATTCCCGAACCCATTCCCGTCCAAAGAAATCATCCACCAAGTCTGGATGTTCTTTTAGACGTTCAGACAGTTGGACAATTCCCAAAGGAATCAACGCTACTCCGTGAGCGTGCAAATGTTGGCTTTGAGCTTCGATCTCATCAGCTAGTCCGCGCTCTTCTGTTTGGGCAGAAACGCAAATTACAAATTCGTCTGATTTTCCAAGCCATTCGTTCGTTTCAAACTCAGTTACTGCGTCCTTGAAATTTCCCTTAGTAAAATTTTGGTATCGCTTGCATTGCCAGACAGAATAGCGGTCGGATATGGGACGACGAATATAAACATCTATCCCTTCCTGGTCTTGTCCTCGAAGACCGTACTCCTGTGTGAACTCGACTTTTCCACTTCTAGCGGCAAGTCGAGCGCAGAGTCTTTGAACCTAAAAACGGCAGTTGGAAGATGGATTCTACCTAGAAAATCCACGTTCACCTCAGGAAATTATGTCGGATGAGGGAATAATGGCGGAGGATGCAGTGGCCTTCCACGCAGAAATGCCACAAAAATCCGACTCAACATCTTTCGCCAGAGGGCAGCCCACCCTCACTGCTCTGCAGTTGCTCGACAGTCGGCGAAAAAGGTGCGCAGCCCTCGCCATGCCCGTTGAATCTGGCCGGTCTGAGCATGCGCACTCGTGAGTGTCAGCGTCGTCTGCCCCTGATGGCGCGTCTGCGTGCCCACCGCCGTGAGGAGCAACGGCCGACTTGTGATCGCTTCCGCATGGCGCCCGGGAATCGCCAACCGCACAAACATCGACCACCAGTTGTAGATGAGCGCAATCTGCCGCGCCATCACCTGACACCGCTTCAAGTCCGTCGTCGTATAGCCGCCCCACCCCCATTGATTCTTGAGTTCATCAAAGACATTTTCCATGTCGGCGCGGTCACGATAATGTTGCGCCAGGGTGAGCAATTCCTCCTGTACGGTCGTCACCAACACCACATACTCATACACACGGCGGGGCTCGAGGGCGTCCACAAAGTCGCACACTTGCTGGCCGGTGACGTGATGGGTCTTATGGAGGAGCAGCGGGTCTTTTAAGCGGCGGCGCAAGACGATCACTCGACGGGCCTGGGCCCAGCCCTGTAATTGGAGCGTCGTGTCGATCCCCTGCCAGCCTTGTCCCGCAGGCATCCAGACGGGTTCGGCAAAGAGGCGCTCAATCAAGCCCTTCACCCGCTTGGTCTGTTTGAGCTTGAACAGATACGGCACGCCCTCAGCTTCGGCTTCCCGCATCAACTGATCGGTGCCATACGCACAGTCACCGCGCAGAAAGGCCGGACGAGTGGCACGGGGGAGGCGCCGCAGGCACTGCCACAAGCCGGGGCGCGTATGGGCCGCCGCCGTCTGCTTGCCGGGCCGGACTTCCACATCCAACGCCAGACGAAGATTCCCGATGAAGTAGGTGTGATAGGTGTGCGAGGGGCGTCCGGGTTTGTGGGGATTATACCCCACCTCGGCGCCCTCTTGATGCCCATAGAGCGGCTTGACCGTCACGTCCACATCCAAGATCCAGGGTTCGGTGAGTAAGGGCTCATAACACCGCAGCAGATGCGTCTGGAGCCACTGAGTACTGGCGGCGTCGTCGAGCGTCCCCAAGGCCCGGCGCACCGAATCTTCACTGCAGACCTTGCGCATGCCTAACAGGGCTGGATTCACCCCATCCGTCCGAATCGTCGTGATGTGGGCATACCGATGATGCCCCGACAGGATCGATAAGAAGAGCGTGCCGAGTACATCAATGCTCTGCGGGGCATTGGGACTGTGGTAGGTCAACGGACAATCCCGCACCCACGGGGCAAACAACTCCGCCGTTTTGAGGAATTCGATAAAGAAGGGCAACTGGCCCAGGGGCGTCACAGCTGCTTGGGGATCCCATTCGACATGAATGCGGCCGCCATACGTGTCGACAGGAAGGGGTGTGGAAGGAAGCCGAGAGGCCTCACCCACAGGGTGAACAGGTTTGGAAGGAGGAGAAGTCTTCATGGCCGCCACCATACCGGGGATCCTTCATTTCGGGCAAACCCCAACTGCCGGATTTAGGTTTATATGGATGTGCCCCTTCTGCTGGAAAAATCTCATCCTTCTTTCCCCACACGATGAGCGTGGGCGGTTGATGCTTCCGTAAATACGCTTGCCACTTTGGGTACAGCGGAGGATTCGAACCGTAGCTATAGAACAGCTGAAGTTGAATCGCTTCATTTCCAGGTCGATCCAACAGTCTTTGGGTGACGTGCCAGTTGTCGGGGCTGATCATCTCCTTGTTGCGAACCCCGTTGGTGTATTGCCATTGGGTCGCACCCAGGGTGACGAGGAAACGGAGCGCGTCTTCATTCGACATATTTGGTTGCGTATAGGCCGCTTTGACGTTCTTCCAGAATGCGTTATCGAGACCCTTATTGATGGCTTGGCGATCTTTCCAGTACTCCCTGATGGGCTCCCAGAAGTTGTTGTCGATTCCTTCGACGTAGGCATTGCCATTCTGGATGATGAGTGCCTGGACTCGTTCTGGATGGCTCACGGCAAGACGGAACCCTACTGGTGCCCCATAATCCATCAGGTACAGGCTATACGTCTTTAAGCCAACCTTCTGAATGAACTGTTCCATGACCTTCGCAAGGTTGTCGAAGCTGTAGTCGAATTCATCAACCTTAGGCATGGAACTGTTACCGTATCCTGGGTAGTCGGGTGCCACTAAGTGAAATCGATCCGACAACTGCGGAATCAAGTCGCGGAACATATGTGATGACGTCGGGAAACCATGAAGCAACAAGATGGTTGGGGCATCCTTTGGGCCCGCTTCCCGATAGAAGATATCCAGTCCATCCACCTCGATTGTTTTATGAAGAGTCGGATAACTGACTGGCGCCGAAATCTTGGCCTTGGTCTCAGGCGTGCTATCCGTCGGGTTCGAAGCCATGGCTCCTACCACTAAGGTGCCAATCAGGCCAAAGGGCACAACGGCCAATATTGTCAGAATTGATTTGAATGTCTGTTTGAAGCGTTTCATTGTTTATTCTCCTTTTGGTTAGGGGAGTTAGTCCCTCGCCCAACCCTCTCCTCTCAATGGAGAGAGTCAGGAAATGATTCTGTTCCTTTATTCTGCCCATGGCAGCAACACAAAATTGCCTTTCACTTGATTCGTCGCCAAAAATCTATGAGCTTCGGCGGCTTGACTAAGCGGGAAGGTTCGATCAAGTGCCGGTTTGATTGTTCCAAGTCGAACCTGCTCAAGGCCCCATTGCAAATCTTCGGGATCAGCAAAGATAGTGCCCCGAAGTTGTTTTTGCGTGAAAAAGAAATCACGTACGTTAAAGGTCGCTTCCGCGCCGGCGGCAAAGCCGTAGGCTACGACGATTCCGAATGGACGGACTGCATCAATGGTTTTGGCCAACTCCTCGCCGCCCACATTGTCGATAGCCACATCGACACCCAGACCTCCTGTCCAAGCCCTCACGCGTTCCACCATATTTTCTTTTCGCGTGTTAATGACGAGATCCGCGCCAAGGGATTTCACATATTCACCTTTCACATCATCCCGAACCGTTGCGGCAACCCTGGCACCCAAGGCTTTGGCCACTTGAATGTGCATGCTGCCTGAACCTGAGGCCCCGGCGGTGACGAGTACGGTATCACCGGCTTTCACCTCACCCACTTGCTTAATCGCTCGTACAGAGGTGCCAAGGACAACAGGTAGCGTAGCGACTTCTGCTGGAGACCGACCCGTCTCATCCTTCACGGCCCATCGGGCGGGGACTTCCATATACTGGGCATAAGATCCCCAAAGATGTACGCCCGGAACCACAAAACTCGCGGATTTGGCTAAAGGCCGATTGCCATCATCTTCCTCGCGTAGAGTAAATCCCGCAGCCGGAATCACGCGCTCCCCAATGTTGAGGCCGGTGACGCCTTCACCTAACTCCACAACTTCACCCACCGCATCCACACCAAGGATATGCGGAAGCGGAAGATCGGGCATGACCGATCCTTCGCGAAGGTAATGGTCGAGACGATTGAGCCCTGCTGCCAGTACTTTGATAAGGACATGGCCGGGTTTGGGTTTGGGCGTGTCGATTTCTTCATACTTTAATACCTCTGGATCTCCGAACTGACGAAGCACCGCGGCCTTCATGGTTTTTGCTGGTGCTGTCTGTTGAGACGACTTGTGAGTGGTGTCTTGTAAGGTTGCGGTTGTCATGATTGTTCTCCTTTTAAATTTTTAGAATGGTATTTCTGGATTTGTCTCTGTTTTTCATTCATGGGCAGGAGAGCTTATGAATGATAATAACGCTCGTGGAGAATCCTCCCGTCTTGCCATTTGGCAACAACGACCTGTTCCACATGAACGGGTGTTCCATCCGTGGTCACCCAATCCATCACGGTTTCATAAAAAGTCACGTTGTCGCCGATGCCTTTGGCGATAACATCAAAGCGGTTCCATTCTTTGACCGTGTTCAGGAATTGTTGCTCACGTTCGAGATTGGCAGCGCGACCCACAGTGGGCGGCTGGGTGTTTTCCTGCATCACGGCATCTTCCACATAAAAATCGTTAAGTGCATCGAGGATGCGACCCTCACGAATGTAAGAAAATAAATCTTCGAGTCTGTCTTCGAGATTGATTGAAAGTTGAGTGCTCATTTTGGGTGTCCTCCTTTAAATGTGGTTACGCCACCGCTAATGCTTCGACGGCTGGGAAATCGATTTCAGTTTGTGCAACGTGGTTAAGGTAATTGGTAAATAAGGTCAGTGAGACGTTGGCGATAATCTCAGCAATCTCGCCTTCAGTCACGCCGGCTTTGCGTAGCTTGGCAATTTCCGCATCCGTGACCCATCCACGATTGACAACGAGAGTGCTAGCAAAATCCAACACCGCGGCCTCTTTAGCATCCGGAGATTCCCCTCGTCGGCTATCACGAATCGCTTCCTCGCTTAAGCCTACCGTGCGACCGATGGCCGCATGCGCCGCAAGGCAGTATTCGCATTCGTTATTTTGTGCGACGACCAGGGCAATCTGTTCTCTCAATTTTGGAGACAGCGAACCTTTGCTCAACGCAGTTGAAAAGTTGAGGTAGCCCTGAAGCACGGCGGGTGAGTTGGCCATGGTGCGCAAAATGTTGGGGGTGAACCCGAGCTTCTTCTGCACACCGTCCAATAATTGTTTGGCTTGGCCCGTCGCGGTTTCAGGATCGATGGCTGGTAAACGTGTCATGGTGTGTTTCCTTTTTGAAAAATTTGGTGTGAATTGCTTTTCATAATCGTGTCTATAAAGCTCTTCTATTCCAATTCACGTGCCAAACATGAAAATTTCATAACTAATTGTTTTATTGTAGTAAAGTTTGATGAATACGCATTGCCGTAAACACGAACTTCCGTTGCGAGTCAGATCTAAGCTATAATCCACGAAACTTCGTGGAGGCCCAAAAATATGGAAAAGATGGAACCAGAGAAAATCTGTCCGACTGAATTCGCAGCGTTTAAATGTCTGGTGTTGGATATCGCCCAGCAACGCTCGCTCGATGAATTACTTAAAATGATCGTGAACCGGATGGCTCAGCGTGATGAGGTTGCCTTGGTCCGCATTTGGTTAAAGCGACCGGGTGATGTGTGTGGGAATTGTCGAATGCGTGAGGACTGTCCCGATCAAACAGCCTGTTTGCACTTGGTCGCCAGTGCCGGCAATTCAGTGGTCAATCCCGATGAACAATGGAATGGATTGAATGGGCATTTTCGCCGGTTTCCGATTGGTTCTTATAAGGTTGGCCGTATTGGTGGAACCGGAGAATCCGTGATCATACCTGAAATGACAGAGGACAAGACTTGGATCGCAAGACAGGATTGGGCCAAGCAAGAAGGCATCCACGGATTCCATGGACAACCCATTATGTACCAAGGAGAGATCTTAGGCGTGCTAGCCGTCTTTACCCGCGCGCCCATTACCGAAGATGCCCCAACGTGGTTACGAATGATTGCCGATCATGTGGCTGTGGCTATCACTAATGCGAAAGCGTTCGATGAAATTGAACGCCTGCAAGAGCAACTGAAATTAGAAAACACGTTTTTGCGTGAAGAGGTCCTAGATGCGCAAGCCTTCGGAGATATCGTTGGCCAAAGCCCCGCACTGCATGCGGTGTTGCGACAAATTGAATTGGTCGCGCCCACTGATGCGAATGTGTTGATTCTCGGGGAATCCGGCACAGGCAAAGAACTCGTGGCCAGAGAAATTCACAAACGTAGCAATCGAAAAAATAAACCGCTCATCAAAGTCAACTGCGCGTCGATTCCACGCGAATTGTACGAAAGCGAATTCTTCGGGCATGTCAAAGGCGCGTTTACCGGAGCGCTCAGAGATCGAGCCGGAAGGTTTGAAGCCGCAGATGGTGGAACGCTCTTTCTCGATGAAGTCGGAGAAATTCCGCTAGATCTCCAAAGTAAACTCTTACGGGTCCTGCAAGAGAACCAATACGAGCGGGTAGGGGATGAACGAACCAGGCAAGTCGATGTGCGCATCGTCGCCGCAACGAATCGCGATCTCAAAAAAGAAGTCGAAGCCGGACGGTTTCGCCAAGACCTGTACTACCGATTAAACGTGTTCCCGTTAGAGGTCGCGCCATTACGCGAGCGCAAAGAAGACATTCCACTCTTAGCCGCCAACTTTTTGGAACTCACAGGCAAGAAAATGAATTGCTCCAATCCACCAAGGCTCACCCAAGCCCATGTCATCGATCTGCAAAAATATGACTGGCCCGGCAACATCCGTGAATTACAAAACGTCATCGAGCGTGCAGTGATCACCTCCCGCTGCACCAACCTGCAATTTGGATTACCCAAAATGTCTGAAACAGATCGCCCATCGATATTGAAAAGAAAAAAATCGCTGAACCCCGGCCAAGCAGAAATTATGACCGAAGATGAAATGCGCGAGGTCGAACGCGAGAACATCCGAAGAGCACTGGAGAAGGTGAGCTGGAAAGTCTACGGCGACGACGGCGCAGCAGCTTTACTTCGGGTGAAACCAACAACGTTGGTGTCGCGCATGCAAAAAATGGGATTGGAAAAGCCGGGGTGAGAATTGAGGGTGAGCTAAAAACCAAAAGATGGGATCATACAGAATTTATGGCTCTGGTAGCAGAGTATCAGTTGCCAATAATTCTGTACTCGCCTTCATAGGTGATTGCACCTCTCCTTTCGAGGTAAACACGTTGCCAACGACTCTTGTGTAGCTGCAGCATCTCATGCTGCCTCTTCCGGGCGTCATGAGCCCTTGGTGCATGGGAAGAAGGCACGATAAGATCGTGCAGCTACACCAAGAAAGAATACTTGCAGGAGGGGGAGGCATGGACAGGCAATTCCATGAATCCAGAATTGGATGGCCGTAGGGACAAATCCATGGTTTCGGTAAGATCCCAAAAATGCCTCAATCATTGTTTAAGGATGCGAAGGGGGAATGGATAAGTCCGCACCATTTTTTTTGGCGGAGAATAACGGGAATTATACGCCTGAATTGAAGCCATAGTACATGCGTGCTATCATCCAACGATTGGAGCCAAAATATGCCAAAACTCATAGAGATAAAACCACTTCAAAATTTTCGCCTATGGCTTCGCTATGATGATGGAACAACGGGCGAGGTCGACTTCTCCGACCTCGCGGGAAGAGGGGTCTTCAAAGCCTGGGAAAATGAGGAGTTTTTCAAGGAGGTCCGAATTGGATCCCATGGGGAACTTATATGGGGTGAAGATCTTGATTTGTGTCAGGATTCCGTCTACCTGCGATTGACGGGAAAATCACCCGAGGATGTTTTTCCTACCTTGAAGACAGGCGTGAATGCCTGAAATCTGCCGCTTTTACGGGATTGTGATCAAAATGTATTTCGATGATCACAACCCACCGCACTTTCATGCTGAGTATGCAGAGCATGAAGCCCTGATCGATGTGAATACGCTCGCCGTATTCTCAGGCCGCCTGCCGGCCCGTGCCCTCGGTCTTGTCACTGAATGGGCTTCTCTCCATAAAAAGGAACTTCTCTCAGACTGGGAAAAAGCAAAGAGTCTTGATCCCTTGGAAAAGATAGAACCTCTTCCATAATCAGATAATATTTGTGGCTGCGAGTCCTTTTCTTAGTTAAAAAGAAAAAATCACTGAACCCCGCTCAGACAGAAATCATGACCGAAGACGAAATGCGCGACGTCGAACGCGAAAACATCCGAAGAGCCCTAGAGAAGGTCAACTGGAAAGTCTACGGCGACGACGGCGCTGCAGCGTTACTCCGTGTCAAACCAACGACCTTGGTCTCTCGCATGCAGAAGATGGGGTTGGAGAAGCCTGCGTGAAAATTCAATGAATCAAGATAAATGAAAATTATGGTAGTGGAAGGCCCAACCTCATCATTCCTTTTTGCCTGTCCCCATTTTTTTCATGGTACTGGTCAACTGAGTTGTCCCTAGCTGATGCAAAATATTGACAGAATCGGGCATGGAACGTAGTCTTTGTGGGTACGGTTTGAAGTGAAGCAGTCTCTCGAGGAGTGTTGGGCTATGGCAAAGATTTCTGAGGCAGGAGCACAGAAAAAACTACAGCGATACCGTGATATCCTGCGTGGCCAGATGCCCATGCTGAAAAAGACGTTTCATGTCCGATACCTCGGAGTGTTCGGCTCGTATGTCCAAGGAAATCCCCGGCGGGGCAGCGATCTCGACTTGCTTGTGGATTTTGCTGAGGAGCCAAGCCTCTTTAAGTTCATTGACCTGGAAAGCCATTTATCCAGTCTCTTGGGCGTCAAAGTAGACCTGGTGATGAGGTCGGCGCTCAAACCTCTGATTGGCCAGAGAATTCTTAGTGAGGTTGTGGGCTTGTGACAGGCAAACGCGAATTTCTTGATTACCTGGCCGATATCCTGGAAGCTTCACAGAACATCTCGCAATTTATTTCAGGTATGACGTGGAGCCAATTTTCACGAGATCAGAAGACGATGTATGCCGTGGTCAGAGCCTTCGAGATTATCGGCGAAGCGGCCAAGAAGATCCCACCATCCGTCAAGAAGCGACATGCGAATGTTCCCTGGAAACTCATGGCTGGAATGCGGGACAAACTCATCCATGAATACTTCGGGGTAAACTATCAGGTGCTGTGGAAAACCGCCAAAGAAGATATTCCTCCCGTGCAACCGCTTATCGCGAAGGTCTTGAAAGAGGAATCAGCAAAAGTTCATCGTAGCCGTTGATTGGCCAACGCTAACGGTTCTGAGGCTTGGCCTCTTGTTGCTCGTCAAGTCAACCCAGTCTAGTCCTGGCCAATTTTTAATAAATTCTCATGGCCAACGCATTTTTCTGTGCCGGTGGTGTGGTTGGTCCCTCCTTGCAAATGTGCTTTTGCAGGATATGACACTTTCCTCTTGGCCCTCATTAGCTAAAAGAATGAAATCACTGAGCCCAGGCCAGACCCAAATCATGACTGAAGATGAAATACGCGAAGTCGAGCGCGAGAACATCCGAAGGGCCTTGGAGAAGGTCAACTGGGAAGTCTATGGCGACGATATTATGCCTGCATAACTGCACATTAAACCAAAGAATTTGGTTTCGCGCATACAGAAGGTTGGAGATGGGAAAGGTAGGGTGAGGGTTGGGTGACAAACCAAGCCATGAGTAAAGGTGAGGGCAAGAATGGCACCCTTACTCCGCCCATTCATTTTCTTAAGTTTGTGGCTGCCAATGCCGAATATTTCAATTTTATGTGTTTTGCGTCTCAATTCTCGATATTCTGGAGATGGGGCAAGGGTTGGGCACGGCCTATAGGAAAGTCAACATGTCTTCCTCCTAGAGGGTTCTGCCGTTTTGCCTCACAATAATGGCGGTCAATGGACATTGATATACTGGAACAAAGACAGTCCTGCATCAAGCTTGATATAGGTAAAACATGTTTCTCGAATTAGGCTGGGATGCTTGGGCGACAGTTGGCATCATTATTCTGATGCTCGTGGCTTTGATAACAGATTTCGCACGTCCTGACTTGATTTTTTTAGGATGCCTGGGACTGCTCCTTCTTTTCGGCATTCTTTCCCCTGAGGAAGCGTTTGCCGGCCTCTCCAACAAAGCTCCCCTGGCTGTGGGCGCCCTGTTTGTTGTGGCCGCTGGGGTCCAGAATAGCGGTGCACTCCAGTTCGTCGACCGACTCATTTTCCCCCAATCGAAAAACTTGCCTGAGGCTACGGCGCGTCTCATGCTGACCACGGCGTTCATGTCGGCCTTTCTCAACAACACCCCTCTTGTAGCCATGCTCATTCCACGCGTACGTCTGTGGTGTGAGAACACCGGAGTGTCCGCGTCGAAGCTGATGATTCCACTTTCCTACGGGGCCATCGTAGGAGGCATGACGACTCTGGTCGGCACTTCGACGAATCTACTTGTCGCTGGGCTTATGGTGGCGTCAGGCTACAAAAGCCTCGGAATATTCGATCTTGCCTGGGTTGGGGTTCCGGCTGCGTTGGGTGTGATCCTCTATTTTACTGTTATTGGACACCGACTACTTCCAGATCATAAAAAACACGGCCCAGGGTTCGAGGACGGTCTTCGCCTGTGCATTTTTGAGTTGCGTGTGACTCCCAATTCGCCCCTGGTCGGACTCGGGGTAGAGGAAGGGGGACTTCGTGCACTAGAAGATGCCTATCTTGTACATCTGCAGCGGGGAGGGAAAATCATCCCATCATCCCCAGAGTTAGCGGTACATGCAGGAGATGTGCTTGCCTTTTTGGGTAGTGTTTCTATTCTGGAACGGATGCTGGAGAGGCAGGGCTTGGAGCGGGTAAAGGAAAGCCTGGAGACATCGGAACACGTTAGGCTGCCTCTTTATGAGGCGGTCGTTTCTCCCTCGTCGAATCTCGTCGGCAAAAGCCTGCATGAAGTTCGCTTCCGGGAGAATTATCAAGGGGTCGTGCTGGGGATCTATCGCCGTGAGGCCACTATTGAGGGACCACTAAGCCACGTTCCCATCAAAGCCGGTGATTTGTTGCTTATCGAGGCCCGCACGGGCTTCGATAGGCGCTGGAATCAAAACCGTGAAGAATTCTACTTGGTGGCACCAAGACGGCAAGAAAAAGTCAAGTTGCAGGTTGGGAAAGCACCGATCGCCATTGCCATTTTAGCTGGGGTCATTTTCTTCGCGGCCTTAGGAGTCGCCGATATTGTGACAACGGCTTTCATTGGGGCTTTAGCCATGATTGTAACTGGTTGTTTGAGTGGACGAGATGCTCGCCAGGCGGTAGACATTCCAGTTCTGGTCATTATTGCCGCTGCGCTTGGCCTTGGCCAGGCCATTGAGAACACCGGATTGGCTGCGGCGGTGGCACACCTTGTGACGGACCAAGCCTCCATGTTCGGGGTCGTCGGCGTGGTGGCCGCTGTCTATGTTGCGACGAGCCTTCTTACGGAATTAATTACAAACAATGCCGCTGCCGCTCTCATGTTAGGCGTGGGACTGGCTGCCTCGCAGGTACTGGGTGTACCTCCTGAAGCCTTCGCTATCACAGTGGCCATTGCGGCTTCTGCTAGCTTTCTTACACCGATTGGGTATCAGACAAATATGATGATTTTGGCCGCCGGTAGTTACCGATTTTCCGACTTTGCGAAGGCGGGTCTTTTCGTTAACATCATTGTAGCCGTTATTACGATATCCATGATCTGGCTGCTCTGGTTGTGAAGGGTCTTCTCTCAACATATCTCACCATCGTTCCTAATACCCACATTATTCGGTAAAGGTAAGGGGGCAAATCTTTTGTGGAGAGTCAAGCGCACCAACGAGTCTTCATCTATTCCCTAACCCCAATTTCTATTACCCCGAAGACAAACTGTTCTGGACGTCTCCCTCGCTCAGTTTCCGCTTAAGCAGCTCTAAGATCATGCCATAACTAATCTGGGTTGCTGCGGGGTCATACCGATGGCCTTCATCTCGCAGAAACGCATGCGCAGTATTGAACTCATGCCATTGGAAGTTTACACCGTAGTCGGATAGGGCGTTGTAGATTTCTGCTCGGCCTTCACGGGGAATATGCGGGTCTTGTCGTCCCCAGCCCATGAGCAGTTCTCCCTTAATTTCTGCAACTCGGTCCAGGGAATCGTCCTGCTGGCCTTTGCCTAAATTATGGGTGTGGATATCCGTGGCGTAAAAACACACTCCGGCCAACACATCCTTATTCATGGCCGCGCGAAAGGCTAAATGCCCGCCAAGGCAAATTCCCATGACCCCAAGTTTTCCCGTGCAGTGTGGAAACGAGTGGAGGAAGTCCAACGCCGCGCGTGCGTCACTGTCGTAGCTTGAGAGCGGCTTCGTGATTTTGTGCTGATTGCCACGCTCGGTATCGGGTTTATCATAGTTCAGAACTGTGCCTGGTGGCTCCAGTTCGTGGTAGACCTCCGGGACAAGTACCACAAACCCATGACCAGCCAAGAACGCCGCGATCCGCCGAATTGGTCCAGTCACCTGATAGATCTCAGAATACAACACGAGCCCGGGATACCGTCCCCCAGCCACTGGTCGAAAAATATAGCTACGCATTGGGCCAGTCGCCGTGGATAGCTCAACGGTCTCGGTTTCTGCAATTATCATGAGTCGTTCCCTCTCTTGAAAATTCTTGAAAACGGTAACTTGCTACTCGAAGAGTGTCAAGGAAGTCAGAACATCTATTCCATTTCCTGAATGCCGGAATGAAAGAAAAAACCTTATCATGAGTGACGATATTATTTTTGGTTTATGGTAAGTTGAACCGTTGCTCTTGCACGCAAGGGCAATGGGCGTTCACGGAATCGATCTAGTGTTGAGAAATCTTTATTGTTTGATGAGCTAATCTCACTGAGAAAGGAGGAATACCATGGGCGACAAAGGCGGCAAAAAGGATAAAGACAAAAGTAAAAAGCAGAAAGAAAGTGCGCAGGCAAAAAAAACGAAGAAGTAAAGCAATAGCGACGGGGCTCTCCTCTACGAACATGGTGGGCTTCGCCTAGGTGAAGCCCACCATATCTAAAGTGTTCCAATTTATGTTTGGGGAAGATCAGAAGAAAATTTCGAAACTTACTGTACCAAGTATATCCCATGCGGGTTATATGGTGAGGGGCATGTCAGGAATATTTTCCGTCTCATCCACGCGTGTGGTGTTTACCTTCCCGCAATGTGGCGCTCAGCGTTCATCCCTGCGTCTCAACCCCTTCGCTGATTTTACAGAGTGACGTCATCAGTGAAATCGGAGCGGCGAGTTGGCCCGGTTCAGGGTTCAGGTGAACCACCCTCTCTGAAACTTCCGCAATTGGATGCGTCGGTGCGCTTTCAAACCGTTCCCGACGGATTTCCTTTCCACTTCTACTTCGGTAGACCAATTCGTCCGTTTCCAAATCATACTCAGGAATATCTGGGCTTTCCCATCGTTGTGCGAAGTAGTGGGAGTAGAGGGTGTAGAGCCCATGGTCCTTGCGGTTATGCCGCAAGACATACTCCGGCATGTCTTGGATGTCGAGATCTGCATGATAATGCTGGAGCCAGACATAATCACCCAGGATGACCATTTTAACGAGAGGTGAATCTGCATACAGTTTGAGTTTGACACTCTTGCCCATGGCTTTAAGCCGCTTGAGTAGGGCAATGCTTTGCTGAACTTCTTCCCGGAACGCGGTCAATGTGTACTCGGGATGTCCAATGGCTTGGATGCGCGCGCTGGCTTCCTGGCCATTAGGGTTCACCAAGAGGATTTTCGCGCCTAAGCATTTGTCGAGAACGGAGGAGAGATCGCCCACTTGGTCCACGAATGTGCTGTGGCCACTGGATCCGATGACTTTGATGGTGCGTCCGGTCCCTTGTTCTTCTTTCAGTTGTTTAATGTGTCGTTGTGCGCCTGGTGTGCGTTTAGGAAAGAACGAGACAAGCCCGGCTCCAGTGGCCACGGCGGCCAGGCCACGGTCGCGGATGCTGCGATGGATGTAGTTGAGCACGGCGATCAGCAGAATGGCCACGGTCATTTCCATGCAGATAATGGAGAACTTATCATGTTCCACGATTGACCAGAACGAGAGAAACTGTTTGGCACCTAATGGGAGCAAGAGCGCGATGCCTGCGCTCAGGGCGACGATGACGATATGATACAAACTTCCTCCAGCTTGGCGAAAGAATGTGCGAATGGTGAACCACGATTGTTGAAACAAGAACATACCTCACTGAAGTTATAGGAAAATCCTCACGACGATGTCGCAATGTTCCGGCAAGCCATAAGCAATGACGCTGTTTGGGAGTGCTCGACAAATGCAGGACTGTAGCGTGCGGATAAAAAAATATCGCGCCAGACTCCAAATCTACTAGGGCTGTTATTCCCCCTCATTCTCAGGAGCGCTTACACGATTGAATATCAATCTAACACTGTTACGGGGATCACACAAGAGCCCGGTACGACCAGGTGATTGGGAATTTTCAGGTCTCCAGTCCTAACTGGCGGCCAGTTTTTTTTCTGGGGTGAAATCGTTTTCATCGAAGGACCGCACATCAAACTGCTGGTAGTCGCAAAGAAGCTCTTGGCCGGGATCAATGTCGTATAAGGCGATGGTTCGAATCCCGGGTTCTTCAAAGGTGTTCGGGGCATCGGCGTGATTCATGAATCGAGCGTCATCCCCGCATAAGATCCAAAGATTCATTTCTGCCGAAAAGTAGGAATATTTTCTGATGTGGAGTTGGGCGGCTGGCGACAAGGTATTGAATTCTTGTTTGGTGTACGCGACGTCGAATTTTGGGTCGAATTGCCAAATTACGGTGTGCGCGGGAATGAACTCTTCAGCAAAGAGCCCGATTCCGTGAATGGGGCTGGGAAATATGACCGTACGAACGAGCAGCATGGCCTTTTGTGTTATTGGGCGTTCTGAATTAACGACCCTGAGGTGTAGTCATTCTAGTTCCTCTTGGATGGTTACCATCTTAGATCCATCCGGTTTGAATCTAGGCCACGAGCGAACCGTGACTATTTTAACGAATATCATACGCCATCATGACATCGACGATATTGGAAGAACATAGAGCTAATGAAATATTGTCCCACCTTGTCTTGTCCTGATGATCTTTTTAGGCCTGATGGCCAATGCTACGGAACCAAGTTTAGGGCCACGCTCCAATTTTGCGGGCCGGAAATTAATATAAACCAATGAATTTTGCAAGAGGAAAGTTCCGGCACTTGGTTTGCCCATTTCTAGGACAGTTTTGGAAGAGGGCGGAGGAGGAATATGGTACTAATCCAGCTCATTTTTGCAATCATGGGTGCCTACAAGTGTGTGCCCATATGGCGACCAAAAAGATCACTTTGTCATGTGTTTTTGACGAAGGACCAGACTGCCCATTCCCTTCTCTTTTTGGAAAATGGTTTTTCATGGAAACTCAGCCATTGTTGATGCCCGATTCTCTCTTTCATTTGCGGCCGGTTGATGAGTATGGGCATGGTGAAGTAACGAGGTGCAAATTTTCCGTGAGAGCTGTGGGTATCCTGGAGGCATATTTATTTTACCTTGCCTGGATGAGTGACGGTCCTAAGGTGTAGAGTGGAATGAAGCCGTTTTCTTTTGGGCAAGAAGTGGTGTTCTAGCTCGCACCCTGTTCTCCAGTTGCTTCCAGGGATTCTTCAATTTAAGATCCGTTCCTATGTTCCAGGTGCAATGGCAAGTGTCTACATTTCAACAATTGGCCCTCGATCAACTCTTTGATTTTCTCCAGTTACGAGTCAGTGTGTTTGTGGTTGAACAACAATGTGCCTACCCTGAATTGGATGAGTATGATCGACATATTGAGACCAAGCATCTTTCCGGGCACGATGAGGCTGGGCAATTGATGGCGTATGCAAGGATTTGTCCTCCTGGCCTTCGATTTTCTGAAGCAAGTGTAGGTCGGTTTGTGGTGAAGAAAGAGGCGCGTCGGCAAGGGATTGGTCATCAATTATTGCGCGTTGCGCTGAATGAAATCCAAAGCTGTTGGTCGGAACAGTCGATTAGAATTTCAGCACAAGACTATCTTCAGAAGTTTTATGAGCAATATGGGTTTGTACGGGTGTCGGATGTGTATTTGGAGGATGGGGTTCCTCATGTTGAGATGGTAAGGAAATGTTGAAAAAGTTCGCCAGCGGCGTTCTTGGCCTTCGGGCTCACAAACTTGTCGCTCTTTGCGCCGTTCGTGCTCAAAGCCCTCCACGTACTCATCCGTACGCCTCGGTCTTTTTGCTGCCTGCGGCCTTGCTGGACGAATCTTTTTGAACATTTCCTTTTAGCCCCATAACTATTTTTCACAGAATTGATTCCCATGAAAAATTATCTATGAATTCACTACCTCTCGGTGCTCTGACAGTCGAAAAGTTTTTGGCGGAGTATTGGCAGAAGAAGCCGTTGCTGATTCGCAATGCGTTGCCAGGGTGTGTGCCGCCTATTGCGGCGGATGAGTTGGCGGGGTTGGCTTGTGAGGAGAATGTCGAGTCTCGTCTGATTATGCATGATGGGAGTAGTGAGAAGTGGGATCTTACGCATGGGCCGTTTACTGAGGAGACGTTTGGTGCGTTACCAGAGACGCATTGGACGTTGTTGGTACAGGCGGTGGATTTTTGGGTGCCGGAGGCGGCGAAGTTTCTTGATCAGTTTAATTTTATCCCGAGCTGGCGCATTGATGATTTGATGATCAGCTTGGCTGGTGATGGCGGTGGAGTCGGGCCACACTTTGATAATTATGATGTGTTCTTAGTGCAGGTAAGTGGGCGACGCCAATGGGAAGTGGGTGGGTTGTTTGATGACCAGTCACCACGTCGGCCTGATACACCGGTAATGATCTTAACCGATTGGGAGCCAGAAGAACGTTGGATTCTTGAGCCTGGAGATCTACTGTATGTGCCTCCGCGCATTGGGCATAGTGGGATTGCCGTTGGCAAGGATTGCATGACGTGTTCCGTCGGCTTTCGCGCACCGTCTCATGGGGACATGTTGCGGGAATATTCTCACTTTATTGCGAATGACCTGAGTGAAGAAATTCGCTATGCCGATCCCGACCTTGTCCCTCAAGCCCATCACGGGCAGATTACTCGCGAGGCATTGGAAAACGCCCACCACATCTTACGACAATACGTGGAAGATAAAGAAAAGGTTGCGGAGTGGTTTGGACGTTCGGTCACGATTCCTAAATATCGTGAAGAAGAACCAACCCAGGAAACGTATAGTCTCGATCATCTACGAGCACACCTTTCAGGTGGTGGAGTGCTTATTCGAAACGAAGGCTCTCGTTTTGCATTCCAGCACCAGGGAGCAGAGATCTGGTTGTTCGTGGATGGTCGTTGCTTTCGTCGTTCGCATAGCCAAGCGGACTTGGTCGAAACTTTATGCGCTCAAAGAGAGATTGGTTCTGATCAATCCGCCGAATCCGGCGACGATCTTTCCCTCATCTTAGCACTGTTGAATCATGGGAGCCTCTACCTTTCAGACTGAAAATTTCTATTTTTCGGATCATTGAATGGGGAAGATGGGAATCGAGAAGCTAGTATGATAGTCTGTCGAAATGTCCGACAATCCTGACAGGTTGCTTCATTCCTTTCATATTGGAAAAGGCCAATAGACTCATGGCCATAAAAGTTGTTACCCAGTCGGTGCTTGAAGATATGGTGCAGCGGTTAGTTGATGCGATTGATCCTGATCGAATCATTTTATTTGGGAGTCGTGCCCGAGGAGATATGCACTCAGACAGTGATGTCGATTTACTCGTGATCAAACCTTCCTCAGATCCACCCCATCGTCGAGTCGTCGCAGCGTATCGCGCGTTAGCGGGGCTTTGTGTACCAAAGGATATTTTGTGGCGAACTCCCGATGAAGTCGAGGAGTGGAGAGAGGTCAGGAATTACGTCACGACCCGCGCCATTCGGGAGGGGAAGGTATTGTATGAAAAGTCATCTTGATCTTGCTAAAGCCTTAGCCACTAAGGCTAAGCATGATCTAGAGATGGCTGAAATTGGAATCGAGCATGATGCGCCGCTCGATACGATTTCCTTCCACCTTCAGCAAACAGTAGAGAAACTGCTTAAGGCCTTATTGGCTTCAAAAAATATTGATTATCCCAAGACACATGACTTAATGCTTCTGCTGGACCTTTCCCTCACGGAAGTTCCCGATCTCAATCGTTACAAAGAAGACCTTCTCGGTATGGCCTCCTATGCTGTGGATATGCGGTATGATGATGCGATGTATCCCGAACAAGACGAGGTCCAATCGACCTGGCAGGCAGTAAAGGAAATCACGGGTACACTCCTTGCGTGCCTTCCTCCGGAAGCCCGGCCATGAGTTCAGGGAAGCCATCGCTTCAAACTATACCATCCGAACATGTTCGTATTCCTTAGCTCTACTTTTCAATCATGAATACTCGCGTAAGTCCTCCATCCGAAAGTTCCTCACCCAATCCCCTCCGTGGTCTTCTGATTGCCCAGTTCTTTGGGGCGTTTAATGACAATGCGTGGAAGTTGATGGTGGCGTTGTTAGCCATCAAACAATTAGCTGCGCAACTGGGTACGGGGTTGGCGTATGAATCGGCGGCCCAAACTCAAACCACGATCACCTTTGTCGTCTTCACGCTCCCGCTGGTGGTGGTGTCGATTTTTGCTGGAGTCTTTTCCGATCGATTGAGTAAACGCTCAGTCATCGTGGTCATGAAAGCCCTCGAAGTGGTGTTGATGGGCTTCGGTACCGTGGCGCTTTATCTCAATCCCGATGGAGGGTTGTTGCCCTTAATTGTCTTAGGAGCCATGGCTGTGCAAAGTGCGCTGTTTAGTCCGGCCAAGTATGGCATTTTGCCGGAGTTACTTCCGCATGAACGATTAGCCGCAGGCAATGGGCAACTGGAACTCTGGACGTTTCTCGCGATTATTGGTGGGACGGCTTTAGGCGGCATGTTGTTGCAAGTGTCCGGGGCTTCACCCTGGTTGGGTGGCGCGGTGTTATTGGTGTTTTCCATCGTGGGGTTTGTGTATTCGCTGTCTATTCCACCTGTGCCTCGTGCACGGGCAGAAGGTGGAGTGCGAGATACGCTTCAAGGAGCGTGGGATGCGGTCAAGGCCGATCACGTCTTACGTTTAGGCATCTTAGGAAATATCGGGTATTGGATGGTCGCGAGTTTGGTTGGACAAGATATCCTGGTCTACAGCAAGGCTGTGTTGGGGCTGACAGATTCATTGGCAGGATTGCCGTTGGCGACCTTTGGTATTGGCATCGGCATTGGAGCGGTCTTGGCGGGGAAACTGTCTCACTCAAAGGTTGAGGTTGGGCATATCCCTCTAGGCGCGATTGGCTTGACCTTAGGGTTGTTCGTGATTGGCATTCTCAGTCCTGGAATCGCGGGAACCTTGATCGGGATGGGCTGGTTGGGGCTGTCGAGCGGATTTATCGTGGTGCCGATCAATTCATTGATCCAATGGCGTGCGCCGGAAGATCGACGTGGTGCGGTCATCGCGTTCAATAATATTTTCGTGTTTGGTGGGGTGTTGGCCGGGTCCTTGGGCACAGGGTTTTTGGCATTTCTTGGGCTGAGTGCTAGTGGTATTATTCTGGCGGCGGGAGTGGCCACTGCAGGACTCACCATTTGGGCCGTGAGGATTATGCCGGAAGTGTTTATTCGCATGGTGTTATTTTTGGTGACGCATACGTTGTATCGTCTCCATATTATTGGGCGTGATCATGTGCCGGATCATGGTGGTGCGTTGCTTGTTCCGAACCATGTCTCATTTGTGGATGGATTGCTTCTGTTAGCGAGTGTGGATCGCCCTATCCGATTTATTGTCGATCGACAATATTATGAACATCCTTGGCTCAATTGGTTGGCTCGAACCATGGGCGCCATTCCGATCTCTTCAACCGGGACCCCACGAGAAATCTTATCTGCACTGCGAGAAGCCGGTCGGCATTTGGACGATGGGGAACTCGTGTGCATTTTTCCCGAAGGTCAAATTACACGAACCGGTAATCTACTTCCGTTTCATCAAGGATTCGAACGAATTCTTAAAGGCCGTGAGACGCCGGTGATTCCCGTTCATCTCGATCGAGTGTGGGGCAGCATCTTTAGTTTTATTGGTGGAAAATTTCTGACCAAGCGGCCAGAGCGCATTCCCTATCCCGTTACGATTTCTTATGGCTCGCCCTTACCATCGACCAGCACCGCTGCTGAAGTGCGGAATGTCGTGCAAGAGTTGGGCGAACAGGCCTGGGCCTATCGAAAAGACCATCGACGTCCATTGCATCATTCCTTTATTCGAGCTGTGCGACGGCACCCGTTTCGCTTTGCGTTTTCCGATCTGACAAAGCCGAAAGTGAATTGCCTCGAATCCTTAATCGGTGCCATCGCCCTGGCCCGTGCCTTTCGTCCGCATTGGATTCACCAACAGACGGTGGGCATTTTACTTCCACCCAGCGTCGGGGGAGTGTTGGTGAATTTGGCCGCGACCCTGGCTGGCCGAACGACCGTCAACTTGAATTACACCGCAGGCAAAAGCGGGATGGAGTCTGCTGCGAAACAAGCACAGTTGGAAACCATTGTCACGAGCCGGTTGTTTATTGAGAAGGCAGGTCTTGAAATTCCAGAGGGAACCAAGATCATTTGGATCGATGAAGTGAGAAAGACCATTGGTACGCCAGAGCGAATCACGGCGTTGTTGCTTGCGGTCTTTGCCCCAATCTCAGTGCTCGAACGAGCAGCGGGTGTGACCATTCGTCCGCAAGTGGATGACCTCGCCACGATTATTTTCAGCAGTGGCAGTACGGGTGAACCCAAGGGCGTGATGCTGACTCATTTCAATGTGGACTCCAATGTCGAAGGTGTCGCCCAGGTCTTTCATTTAAGTCAAAACGATCGGCTGCTAGGCATTCTTCCCTTCTTTCATTCTTTTGGATATCTGGCGACTATTTGGCTAGCGGTGAATCATGGTGTGGGTGTGGTCTATCATCCTTCGCCACTTGATGCCGGAGCCATTGGAGAATTAATTGATACACAACATGTGACCATTCTCATAGCCACCCCGACATTTTTGCAACTCTACTTGCGTCGATGTGCGCCAACCCAGTTTGGATCGGTTCGCATAATCTTGACCGGTGCGGAAAAATTGTCCGATCGACTCGCACAAGCTTTTGAAGAGAAGTTCGGTATTCGTCCAATAGAAGGCTATGGCGTCACTGAATGTGCTCCAGTGATCGCCGTGAATTGCCCAGATTTCCGTGCCGCAGGATTTTATCAACCGGCCTCTCGCCGTGGAACCGTAGGGCGTCCCTTACCAGGAGTGTCTGTTCGAGTTGTTGATCCTGATTCGTTTGACCCTTTGCCCATTGGAACTGCGGGCATGTTGCTGGTCAAAGGGCCGAACGTGATGCATGGATATCTTGGTCGCCACGATCTCACCCAGAAAGCCATTCATGACGGATGGTATATCACCGGAGACATTGCGATGCTGGATGAAGACGGCTTCATCACCATTACCGATCGACTCTCACGCTTTGCGAAAATAGGTGGAGAAATGGTGCCCCATGGAAAAGTAGAAGAAGCTCTGCATCAAGCCCTCAATGCCGAAACCCAAGTCTTAGCCGTCACGTCGATTCCCGAGGAAAAGAAGGGTGAACAACTGGTTGTCCTCCATACCTTGGATGAATCGACAATCCCTGACATGTTAGCCAAACTGTCCGAAACCGGCCTGCCAAATTTATTCATTCCCCGAAAAGACGCCTTCATCAAAGTCGAGCAAATCCCCGTGCTGGGCACAGGGAAGCTGGATCTTCGGGCACTGAAGCGCATGGCGCTGGAAAGATTTGGCGCAAAAACGTAAACTTCCCACCTAAAATTTAGAACTTCAATTGTTGTATGAAGTCATGATGAATTTCCTCCTTAGTGGCGTGTATGTCTTCTCAGTCCTTTCCAATTCTTTCCCTTCAATACTACTATTTTTGTCGTAAGGTTTATTGAGATGTTCAACATGAGAGCACATCTTACTTTTTTATTGTTGGGAGTTTTGCTGTTCATTTGTGTTGTGCCTTGTGGTGCGACGGCCGCAGCAGCAGATGTCGATCCAGATGTCGTCGGAACGTGGGAGCTGACAGTCCCTGGACCAGGTGGAACCGTTCATTGGTTATGGGACATTCGTGCGAATGGAACCTATGAGTTTCGCCTGGAAGGGCTTGGCGCGCAGGGAGGCCATAGTGGGAAATTTGGGGCAAAAGATGGGAAGTGGGCTCTGGCTGCGAACACCATGACGTATAAAGATGGTGGGACGTATCACACGCCTGATCACCATACCTTTACTGCTACTGGCCAGTTGGGAACGGTGAATTGGAAGCGTCTGGAGTCGGTGACGGTTGTTCCCGAAAATGTTCCCCAGCCTTCGAAAACCGAACAGGCTTCTTCAAAAACACATTCTCGAAGCAAGCCTGCTGGGTTCAGGATTTCCAGTGGGACGCAAGACGATCTCACTAGCGCTTTGCGGCAACGAGGCATCGATGGATACAACGCTGGACAATGTTCGCAAGCCTACGGTGATCTTTCCCATACCTATCAAGCGAATCCCAGAGATAAAGAAGTATTATTTCTCCTGGCTGAGTGTAAACGACAATTAGGATTTTCCGAAGGCGCTCGGGCGGATTACACGGCGGTAGTGGTAGAGCAACCCAACCATGCTCATGCGATGGTAGGCCGTGCTCTGGCTCATGCCGCGTTGGGTGATGCACCGGCAGCACGAAGAGGATTGGCCGAAGCACGAAAGATCGATCCCAAACTTGACTCCCCGTATGACACCCAACTGAAAAAGGCGTTAGGCAATTTCACCACGGCACCAGACGACCAACGTAAGTTGGCTTTTCTCGAATACCTGCGTGAATCGGCTCAGCAAGGTGCGACATGGAAGAGTCTCATACAACTGGCAGAGCAAGTTGTGAAGGTTAGTCAATATGGGCGGTTGCGGGCTGATGAGCAATATCAACTCAAGCTCTCCAAATTGCGCGGTGCGGCGGCCCGGCCAAACGCCACTGCCGATGATTTCGTGATGTTGGGGAAGTTTTTGTACGAACACGCCCTTATTGCTGTCGGGGAAGCCGTGGAACCACATGCTCGAAATCGTCCGTATCGATCCCAAACAGAAAAAGGACAAGAACGAGAATTGGCACTCGCCGAAATTGCTGTGAACCGTGCGTTGAAATTGAATCCAAATCATCCACGCGCTTTGGCGTTTAAGGGGGCCTGTCGTTTTAAGCGAGCCAATGATTGGGTCGCGGCCGAGAAGTATCTTTCACGCGCCATTGATCTTGCTGGGAAGGACCCCGTCATCCAAGACCTCTTTGCCATCGTGTTGGACTATATTGTTTTTGTCCAGGCCTCGGCGGCTTCAGACTTGCGGTCGGTCAACACCTGGGAGGATACCCAGGACATCTATTATCGATACCCGTCCGAAGCCGAATTGCGTCGTGTCGATGAATTGGATGCCATTGTTCAAAAAATGTGGGCCAAAGCTCGACGTGTACTTGAACTGGCGATTGTCGCTGCGCCCAACTCGGCTCACGCCTACTACTATCGATCGATTCTTTCCGAACGTGACAAAGATCCTGTTGGTGCGACGACTTGGCTCAAAAAAGCCCTGGATCTTGATCCTAAATTTTTTTAAAGCCGCTCAACGTCTCAGCACGATTGCGCATAACATTGGACAAACGCATCTCGCCTATGAAGCGCAATCGATTGCCACGAATTTAGTGCAGACTTCGGCAGCGCCCATGCTGAAACTTTCATGGATTGAGTTTGGTCGGACAGGCTATCACGCCTCGAACAAGGTGTTGAATGTTGCTGCGGCCCTTGATCCTTCTGACCCGAGAGTGGCCGCCTTTCGGGGTGCCCTGGCCCGTGAGAAGGGAGACCATGTGTTGGCCGAGTCGTGGTTCGTCGCGGCGGCGGCCTTGGAAGAAGTTCGATTATCGTTCTTAGGTCTCAATGTGCGAGAAAAGGATGGGGGCGAGTTTCATCCTGATGATATTTTTCGGTTACTCGCCATCAATAATGCCGCAGCCACAGAATCAAGCCAGCGAGGGAATTTTCGTCGAAGCCTCCGACTGTTGGATGTCAATTTCAATATCTATCGTCGGACTAGTCAGGAAAGTAAATCCACGAAGTCTCCCTATGGATTGTTGCCGGAACCGTTTGAGGATGCTCAACATGTTCCCGAGGCTCCAACCATTGAAACGCTTATTGTCTGGTCAACCGTCCGAGCGGGACAAGCGAATGTGGGATTGAAGCGATATGACAAAGCCATGAACCAATTTGAGTGGGCTTTGGATTTTGAATCACGAAAACCGCCGACGATAGATCAAAGCCTGGTGCTCCGAGTCCCAGGAATGTGGGCCAGACTTGGAATGGTGGATATTGAACTTCAACGAGGAAACGTGCAGGCCGCGTCGCACCGCATGGAATCCTACGGGCATCCGTCTATTGCCATCCCTGCAATGATGGCGGAAGCGGACCGACTCCGAGATGTCCTTAAGGGATTAGGGGTTCGAACAGGTGGTTAGACCTTGGATGATATGCATGTTCGGGAACGGCGGAAACGGGAGCAAGAATAGCGGTAAGTTACGGTTTTCATTAAAACGAGTTATCTTTTAAGTGATGGGGCTTTTAATTTTCTTATTGTGCAGAGGCAGCATAAGGTATTTCAATAAATTCATCATTTATTGAAGAGGTATTTAATTGATAGGATTTTCGAATTTATCAAATGATATCGTCTTGTCGAATTTCCCGTCGCCATCTGTGTCTAAATTTTCGTGAGTTTTTGTGCCGAATTTATAGGATGCCCGCTTCGTTACATTCCCTGTTTCTTCGTCAATAAAGTATTTTGACTTATATATGCCAAATACATATTCCTGGTAGAGGTCTATAATCCCATTTTGGTTTCGGTCAACTTCCCCTTTAGTTGGATTTCCCTTGGAGTTATATTCATAATATGTTTCAAAAAACCCATCAAAATCTTCATCATATTTCATATTAATAGCATAGCCATTTTTATCACGTGTGGTGATGAGATCGATTTTTCCATCTGAGTTGCGGTCTTTAGGGACCTCCTGAAGAGAGAGATAGTCTCGGACCGTTAATCCTCCCCACACAAGAATTATCCCCAACCCTACACCCATTAAAAATTCAAATGTTGGGAAAGGTCCCTTTTCCGAATCTTCAGAACCCTCGACGATTGAGGTGGGTTTTGAGTTTGAATTTCGATCATTTCCGCACTTCCAGCAGGTAGTGAAATCTCTTTCGTGCGATTCCCCACACTTTGAGCAAGCCCATGCCGTGACTTCCGATGGTTGGCCTTGGCGCCAACTTTCTAGAAATTCTTGGGCTTGCGGAAAGTCATCATTATTGACCACCCACAGCTCGGGGAACACTTCGGCAAAGGGAACTTCGCCTGCTAAGGATGATCCCTGTTGATTCTTCACCGTACACACAATCCCTTCTTGCTCAAGGATTTCCTTGAGGGATTCAACTTCCATGAGGAGAGGAGAGACAAACAGTTTTTGCATGAGGTTCCTTTGAGGTTTGGGGGTGGCTATATTTTATACGAAGGGGGTTTCGAATGCCTATAGGCTTAATGTAACAATGATTTACGACAACCAAAAGTAACCGAGGAGTAATGCGGATCCAAACCCATACATCAACCATGGTACTTCTGCTCCACGGCCTGTGGCGAGTTTGAGGAGACAATAGGATATGATCCCGAACGCAATGCCGTCAGCGATGCTGACGGTGAGGGGCATGAGGAGCATGGTGAGAAATGCGGGTATGGCTTCGGTTGGATCCTTCCATGAGATTTCGCCAATACTGTTGAGCATGAAGCTGCCGATGACGATAAGAGTTGGCGCGATGACCGGATTGAGCTGTAGCCCTTCAGGCGTGACGTATCCTTTGCTGACCATTTGGACCAAGGGAAAAAAGAATAGCGCGAGGAGAAACCACCCAGCCGTTGCGATGTTGGCGAGACCTGTTCGAGCGCCTGAGGCCACACCCGCAGCACTTTCCACGAAGCAGGTGAGTGTTGAGGTCCCCATGACGGCTCCAAGGGTAATGCCTGTGGCATCGGCGGTCAGGGCTTTCTCGCCATGAGGCAGGTGTCCATTCTGTACGAGCCCAGCTTGTGTTGAGATTCCAATGACTGTGCCAATGGTATCGAATACCGCTAAAAAGAAAAAAATCAAAATAGCTGTCACCCCAGCCTGAGAAAACAGTCCGACGAAATCAAGCTGAAAGAAGGTAGGAGTGAGAGACGGGGGAGTGCTGGCTATGCCAGAAAATGTGACTAGGCCAAATGGTAGCCCCAAGCCAGAGGTGACGAGAATCCCGAGAAGGATCGCTGCTCGGTATCCCAGTGAAAGGAGAATACTTGTGATGGCAAGGCCCGTGAGTGCCAACAAGGTTGGTGGACTGGTGAGGTCACCAAGGCCGATTAAAATACCAGGTCGATCGACGACAATTCCTGCCCATTGAAAACCGATAAACGAAATCAGCAGACCAATCCCAACGGCGATGGCATGTTTGAGTGAGGACGGGACGGCATTTAGCAGATGTGTTCGGAGACCCACGCGGCTTAACACAAGAAATAACACGCCCGCCACAAAGACTGCGCCTAATGCCGTTTGCCAAGGAAGTCCCATTCCTCCGGCGCTGATGGCTCCACAGACCGTAAACGTGAAAAAAAAGTTGTGGCCCATCGCCGGAGCCATGGCAATGGGGAAATTGGCATACAGGCCCATGATGAGGGTGGCGAACGCACTGGCGACACAGGTGGCGACCATCACTGCGCCAAAATCCATTCCGGTGGCCGACAGCAATGTGGGTTGGACAAATATAATGTAAGACAGAGTGAAGAAGGTGGTGGTGCCACCGAGCAGTTCCGTGTGAACGGTCGTGCCTCTTGCGGAAAGATGAAAGTATTTTTCCAACATGGTGAATGAGTGAACGTGAACTCAGTGAATGAGAGAGCCGATGACCAACATGCCAGGAATGTATGGATTAGCCAAGCGGCCTATGGTGAATGTCTCGGTTAGCGTTCGTGTTTATGGTTTTTGGGATTCAACAATACGGAACCAGACTTCATCCACATGGGTGGCTGCCGATACCTGGTCGCCCATGAAGAGATCCACGCGGTAGATGCCAATGGGCCATCCTTCCTCTGGAGCGTGTAAGATAAAATACCCCGACTGTTCACTGTTGGTCAGCTCGACGGTGTCTCGTCCAATGGGAGATTGAGGTGATCCTATGCTGCCAGGTTCAAGGACATATTCAGCCGTCAATTGTATGGCATCGTAGGAGGGGAGGAGTACACCAAAGACGAGGGTAATTTCAGGGTCGTCGGGATGAAACGTATCTCGCGGATTCAGTGGTAAGAAATCATGCGTGCCTGTTTGAAGGTCATCTCGTTCAACCGCGTGAGCGGGAATAATGTGGCTGAACCAGGCACGAAAGGAATCTCGCCCAATGATGGCATCTCGATCAGACAACGGGCTGGAGACTAGTTGGTGTTGGGGCGTGGCTTGATTGGCGTGATCAAGGAATATTGATGAATCCGGCTCTTCTGGATTCGACGGTAATAAGGGGACATCTGTGAGTTGGCCTAAACGCGTCGCATGTTCAATCGCTTCTGTTCGTGCAGCCTCGACTCTGTGTAAATGTGGGAAGGTCATCGAGTAGGTGGGTTCTCGTCGCCAATGTTCAATGGCCAAGACTCGATCAAAATGTTTGCGAGCTTCATCCCATTGGCTCAGGTGAGCGTGACATTGCCCAATGCGGAAGATTGCGTCTGGGTAAATGTCGCCATCGGGACTTAAGGCAATGCTCTCTTTCATGGCGTGGATGGCTTCGGGATATCGACTCAAGGCTATTAGGGTTTTTCCAAGGTCGTATGGGGCTCGATGGTCATCGGGTTTGATGGCCATCACTTGTCTCAACACGGGTTCAGCTTCCTGAAACTGTCCTTTTTTCATTAAGGCCCAAGCATGGCCACGAGTCAAAGCCCATTCACGATTGCGTGATGCTCCCTCTCGGGTGGCCCCGAAGGGCTTGCTGCGGCGTCCCTTGTCTGTAGTTCCACCGTCCACAATAGCCAGAAGCTGCTGAGCCCCGGCGTGAACGGATGATCCTGGCGCAGCCTCTGAGAGCACATGATTGATGATGGCTCGTGCATCGTTGTTTCTCAGTACATCGTACATGGTGCGTGCGAGCGTGAGGTGCCATCGTAATTGGCCAGGGGCCAAAGCAATCGAATCCCAATAGACAGGGATCGCCTCTTCGAGATGATCTTTACGCCGGAGTGCGTTTCCTCATCGGTATCGCAAAACTGGGTTGGTCGGTTCTGCCTCCGTGAGGTGTTTTAATTCCTGAATGGCTTTAGCTCCGTCGCCCATTCTGGCAAGGAGGCTCCATTTTGCCCAACGGGCTTCGATATCTTTGGGTTCCAGAGAGATGGCGCGATCATAGGCGGTGAGCGCAGCAGCATTTTGTCGCTGAAGCAGGAGTAAGTCGCCACGAAGTTTATGTAATCGAGCGTCATCTGATGCTGAGGTAAGTATCTCCTCGACAGTGGTGAGTGCGAGGCCAATTTGTCCCTCACTCCAGAGTTGTTGAATGTGTTCAATGTTGCGCTGAACTCGATTTGGTTCTGCCTGTGTGGGTATTGCCGATAGGCATAAGACGATAACCAGAAACGCTATGATGTGTATTTGCACGGATCTTCTCCGAAGAATGTCATGAAGAGTGAAAAGAAAAAGTGAGGGGAAATGATACTTGATTTGAGTTAGTCTTTTGAATGGGGCGGAAAGGGCAGTGGAGTAGGCCAAACAGGCTAGTTATTTGCGAAAGAATGAGGTGATGTTGGCTGGGGTGTGTTTAAGCCATAGAGCTTTCAGGTTCATTGGGTTGCTGATCATCCCTGGACGTATCCATTCCTGTGCGATACATAATTTCTAACCGACGGGTTTCCTCATTGCGTCGAACACGTTCATCGACACAGAGATTCACAATGGCATTCCAAAACGCGGCCTCGGCCATGCAGCTTTGTTCAAGGCGTTGGTCTCGAAAATTTCCTGCGAAGCACGTGTAGTCTTTCAGTTCACCGTCAGTGAAATCTTGGATGTATTGTGAGATGTCGGTTGCAGTCTGATTCATGTGAACAACATGTCCCTTCCCAAAATATTGTCCGTCGTGAAAGTTATATCGGCGGGTTCCCCAGTGGATCTTAACCCCCTTTTGAGGAGAAAAAGCACAATACGGTGAGGGAATGTCTGTGGGTCAATTATTGGGTGAGATGAATAAATTGGTGAGAAAGGGTGAGGCCGTCAATATGAATTAGTGCGACCGTGATGGGCAGAGAAAATCGTCGGGGGCCTGCACTGCCAGGATTAAGAAAAAGCAAGCCGTTGTGTTCAGTTACTGTAGGTTTATGGGAATGCCCGGAAATGATGATCGTGAATGGCGAATGAATAGGGTCGTTCTTAAATCGTTTGACATCATGAATCACGAAGATGTGATGGCTTTGAATGGTGGTTGATTGTGTTTCAGGTAAGGAGTCAGCCCACGAACCTTGGTCATTATTGCCCTTGACGGCGAGTACGGGTGCCAGAGTTTCTAGTTGGGTCAGGACTTCAGGTTTGCCAATATCTCCGGCATGAATGATGAGGTGAGAGCCAGTTAATGCTGTGAAGGCTTCCGGGCGAAGTACCCCATGGGTGTCGGAAATTACACCAATCGTGGTAGGGGAATCTGGTTCGGGGGCACGGGAACTCATGGGCTAGCTAAAAATTTTGCTAATACACAATCAAGGCAAGTCCGATGATGGCTAGGCAGAGTGTCACAATGCTGATGATGAGTGTTCGTCTTAGGATAAGGTGGATGGTCGCGATTTGTTGGGTGAGGGTGTCGATCAATTCCAGCTGGCGTGCAAGGGTGTGATCGATTTCGTTGAATCGTTCTGCCAGCGTTTCCTCTTGCGATTTGATGCCTTCTTGCTGATTTCTCATATTGGAAACAGTGGAGATAATATCCGGGATGCTAGGGGCAATCAGTTTGAAGAGAAATTTGGCAATGGGCCAGGCAGCAGGCATGTCGGATTTTAACGTGACTAAAGGGAAAAGAGAAGGGCCATTTTTGAACTGCCTCTACGACTTCCGAAGAAATTGGCTGACGAAATCGCGTTCATCAAATTCTGTTTTGATGTGACCGTTGAGGCGAGCATCCAACAGTGCATCAAGAATTTTTCGAAATTGTGGCCCAGGCGTGAACCCAATGGCCTTGAGGTCAGTCCCATTCAAGAGGGGCGTCAGGCGTTGATAGGTGGTGAGAAAAGCCGAAATCTGTCGTTTGATGGATTCAGACGAAGATTTGGCCATCAATACTATCAATGCTTCATCCGGGAGATCTTGGAGCAATCGGTATATTTGGGCAGGTTTGAGTGCTGGACGTTTGCCCAATTGGCGCAGGAGTATCGAGGACTTTCGGCCAATACATTCCAACTTGTTGGCCTGGCGTTGGGGAAAGGTTAAACGAAGAAGGGTGTCACGAACGGCCTTGGGAGGTAACGTGTCCATCAGTGCCATCCAGTAGACCACCCAGGAGTGCATGGGGCGGTCAAGATACAATAGGGTGTACCATTCGAGTGACTCCTCAATGGCCTTGAGTACACGTGATAATTGAGGCGACCATTTCAACTGTGGATGGATGAACTTTAGTAGATCAAACTCCGCCAATTGACCGAGTGCCTTGCGAGGTTCCGATTCCGAAAGGAGCAAGATAAGTTCATTCAGCAGTCGAGAGGGGGAAAGGCGATGGAAGAGATTCATCGTGACGGCCCCCTTAATCAGGGTGCTCGTCTCCTTGCCCAGCCGAAAGCCTAATCGTTGTTGAAACCGGATCGCACGAAACACGCGGGTGGGGTCTTCAATAAAACTAAGGCTATGCAGCACGCGGAGGGTTTTGTCATGAAGGTCGCGTTGGCCGCCGTAAAAATCTACCAGTTCCCCAAACCGGCGGCTATTTAAGCAGACCGCCAGCGTGTTAATGGTAAAGTCTCGGCGATACAAATCCTTTTTAATGGAACTTTGTTCCACGGTCGGCAAGGCTGTGGGGAATTCATAATATTCCGTGCGCGCGGTGGCAAAGTCGAGTTTGCAGGTCTTAGCGCAGGTAACCGTCGCGGTCCCAAACCGGTCATGGACTTTCACGCGGGCTCCAAGCCGTTTGGCAAAGGCTTTGGCAAACGCCATGCCGTTTCCTTCCACGACCACATCGATGTCCAAATTGGGGATATTGAGAATCAGGTCTCGCACACATCCGCCGACAAGATACAGCCCAACGTGATGCTGCTCCGCCTGCTCTCCCACGAGCACAAGAAGGTCGTACAGATCACCAGGAAAGCGAGTCTTGAGCATGGCTTTCACATTGCGGTGCCGGTGAGCCGGAGGCGTGGTGGTGCCTTTTGCCGGGGCATGGGCGGATTCGAGAATATCCTGATGGAGCGTTCGTAAAAGGTCGGTGCGCGTGAACACGCCAATCACCCGTCCGCCCTTGAGGATGGGCACAAAACGCTGATTGCGTTCGAGCATCTGGGTTTGAATGTCATGAAAGGGCGTGTGAGGCTCTGCTGTATACATATCTGTTTGCAGAATGGTGCGAATGGGAATATCGCGGAATTCATGAAACAGGGCTTTTTGAATGGTTTCTCGGGAGACGAGTCCTAGATATCGTTTCTTCGTGTTGAGTACCGGAAGGACGTTGACGCCGAGACGGGTCATCTGTTGTTCCGTTTCTATGACCGTGGCGTCTTCATGTGCGGTTTGAACAGGAGTCGTCATGATGTTGGCGGCACTCAGAGCCTTGTTGGGTTCCGAAAGGACGTGTTCGCGAATCTGTTCGGTGACTTCAATCAGGGTCTTCCCTTTTATCGTGGCAGACGCGGCTTGCGGGTGTCCGCCACCTCCAAAATATTCGGCCAACTTTCCAACGTTGATGTCGGGGTTCTTGCTTCTGGCCACCAGTTGAAATTTATCTTCCATTGGCATGAGCGCGAGAATGGCATCGTATCCTTCCAATTGGGCCAATTGTTCGGCGACGGCTGATAAATCGCCTGTGTAGCGATCATAGGTACTCGTGGCGAGCAGCACTTTCTGATCATGGAGATACAGCGTTTCACTTGTTTGTAATAAATCATTGAGCAGGGCCACGCGTTCGGGATCCAGTGGCGTTTGCATAAAAGCCGTGACCATTGTGAGATCGGCTTTGGCGCGTAAGAGTACCGCAGCAGCTTCCAGGTCCCGAGGCGTGGTTGAGTTGTAGCGCAGGGAACCCGTTTCATCGTATAGACCGATGGCGAGCACGGTGGCTTCAAATGGGGTCAGTGAGATACTTCGAGCCTGTAGCTGTTCGATCAGGACTGTCACCGAGGCGCCCACGGAATCCATCACTCGATGAATGCGGGAAGGTGTTGGCTGGTGGGTTCCTTCCTCACGATGTCCGGGATGGTGATCGTAAATGTGCACTTCAATTTTTTGATCGTGAAACAATTCTTCAAATCGCCCAATGCGTTCCGGCTCTTGCACGTCCACAAGAATAAGGCGCTGGACTTGTGAAAGATTCACGTCCTTAAGTTTGGAGAGACCCAAGTCATGAGTGGCCAGAAACCGTCGCACATGTTCCTGTGCTCCCCCAGGAAAAGCCAATGTGGCGCCAGAGTATAATTTCCGAGCTGCCACCATTGAGGCAAGTCCATCAAAGTCGGCATTGAGATGAGTGGTGATTAAATCCATCGGACAATTCTAACAGTATGGCAGGGTAGGGGGAAGGTGTTCAAAAGGGTATGGGTTTTTTATTCTGGACCAGAGCGGTGTGTCCTCGTGTGGTCTCTGCGTGGTATAACCAGGGAAATTGGACATGAGTACATGGCAAACAGTATGAATTTTTCTTCTTCAAAAATTTCTCTTTTGTGTGGGGTCGTATTGATGATCCTGGGAGGGTTTGTGTTGTTCGCGTGGGGTACGAATAATATTGCACTCATTCAGATCCGTCCTTCTCTCGTGCCTATGCCTATCACGGGCGCGGTTGGGTTTCTATTGAGTGGATTAGGGTTAATTTTTTTAAATATTCTTAGGGTGAAAGAAGCGAAAGTGGTTGGGGTTCTCACAGGCCTTCTCGGTGGATTGGCCTTTGTGGCATTCGTTGTGCCATGGGAGCTGCTTGGGAATCCTTTCCGTTTGTCACTCAATTCGGCTTTGAGTTTTTTACTTGTGGGCATGGGGATCCTTGCGGTCACCAACAATGAACTCTCTGCCAAAGGCACGCTGATCTCGGGAGTGTTGGGGGCTTTCATTTTTGCCCTTGGCGCTGTGGCGTTATTTGCCCACTTGATTGATCTGGATTCGACACAAGGGTGGGGCCAGATTATCAGAATGGCTGTGCATGAACCTGGAGGATTTGGGATTCTGGCCATAGGATTGATCGCCTTTTCCTGGCAAAACGAAAAACAGAAAGTAATCGGGTCTCCACCATGGCTGCCCGTGTTAGTTGGTGTTGGGGGGATGACCATCTCCCTGGGATTGTGGATACATCTGGATATTCCCAAACAGTCGATTGTGGCAATGGCCGTCCTGATGTTTGGATTGCTGATGGCATCGCTCCTATCAGTTGCGGTCTATTTTATGCAGAGGGAGCGTCGTTTGCTTGTGAAGCTGCATCTCTCTCACCAAGGTTTGGAAAAGGAAATCACTGAACGTAAACAGGTAGAAGAACATTTACGAGTCTCCCGTGGGGAATTGCGAGACTTGAGTCATCGCTTGCAGTCCATCCGGGAAGAGGAGAAATCTAACATTGCGCGCGAAGTCCATGATGAGCTAGGCCAAGTTTTGACCGCGTTAAAAATGGATCTTTCGTGTTTAGATGAAGATTCTCGGGATTCGAACACCTTTCATAAAAAAATTCAATCGATGAGCGATCTCCTTGATCAAACGGTGGAAACGGTCCAACGAATCTGTCTGGAGCTGCGTCCCAAGGTTTTGGATGTGTTTGGACTTGCTGAGGCCATCGAGTGGCAGACAAAGGAATTTCAAGATCGCACAGGAATTCAATGTGACTTAGTGATGGAGCAGGAGAAAGGCGAGTTAGATTCAGAACGTTCTCTCACCTGTTTTCGGGTGTTGCAAGAAGCGTTAACCAATGTGGCTCGACATGCCAAAGCCACTCATGTGGATGTTCGATTTTTTCAAGGGAATGGGCATGTATTGCTGGAAGTGAACGATAACGGTGAAGGTATAGAGAACCACAAAATTTTCAATTCCCATTCCTTAGGGTTACTCGGGATTCGTGAACGAGTGTTGCCCTTGGGCGGGGAAGTCAGTATCAAAGGAATGGTCGGTGAAGGAACCCAGGTTTCCATAAAAATTCCGTATCCGTTATCCTGAAACTGTCAGCCAATAATTATATTGAACTCAACGTTGATGATAAAAAGGAGGCGTTGCGATGTTACGACGTCTATGGTTCTTTCATTGGCCGCGCATCATTTGTTGCCTCTCTCTCTTGCTGTTTTTGGGAGGAGGCCATGGAGGGCTGACTCACCCGTATGTGACCCAAGCCGCTGATCAGCAATCTTTGTATGAGCGCCTTGGTGGATATGATACGATTTCCCAGATCATTGATGATTTTTTGGAGAAGATGTTTGCAGATCCTCAGGTAGGTCGGTACTTCGTCGGCATGGGTACTGACACGAGAGAGCAGTTACGTCAGAAGAATAAGCTGTTGATGTGCAAGAATACTGGTGGACCCTGCAAGATTGTTAATCGGGACATGGCACGTGCGCATGGAGGGTTAGGTATTACCGACAGGGATTGGCACGTCACAGTTACGCATTTGACCAATACTCTCCAAACTCTCAAAGTGGGGGAGCAAGAGCAACAAGAACTGCTTCAACTGATCAGTAGTCTGAAGAAATATATTTGTGGAACACCTAGGGCCGTAAGTGTTGCGCGGAGGTTCTTGATGCCCTACCCGAGGTGGAAAGCTTGATAAGACAATGAGTGATGTGAACAGCAATGCCATTCGAGTTTTGATCGCGGATGATCATGCCGTTGTCCGCCAAGGTCTCAAGCAAATTTTGTCAAAAACGCCTGATCTTGTCGTAGTTGACGAGGCAGAAACAGGGCTTGAAGTCCTTGAGAAGATTCGAGCGATGAAAATCGATGTCGTGGTGATGGATGTAGAAATGCCCCAAAAAAACGGGTGGGAAGTGTTAGGTGAATTAAAAACCCACTTTCCCAGATTGCCTGTCGTTATTTTGAGCATTTATTCAGAAGAGCAATTTGGCCTGCGCTTTTTAAAAGCCGGGGCCTCGGGGTATTTGACCAAGACCAGTGCGCCTGATCAATTGGTCGAAGCGATTCGACGGGTGGCCAAAGGCGGAAAATTTGTCAGCCCAAGTCTAGCCGAACGCTTGGTGCTGGATTTTGGGAAAGATTTCGAGAAGCCCTTGCATGCATGCCTCTCGGATCGAGAGTTTCAAGTGTTTCATATGATTGCCTTGGGGAAACCCTTAAAAGAGATCGCCGAGGAACTGTCGATTAGTACGACCACGGTCAGTACTCATCGCGCCCGCATTCTCGAGAAGATGAATATGAAAACGAATGCAGACTTAACGATCTATGCCAGCCAAAATGGGTTGATGAGTTGATGAGATTTTCAAAGCTATCCTTCTGGCAATTTTTCCTGTAGGGCACCTCTCAAAACTACTGACAACTCCGACTGACTTTGGCATAACTTCCTCTCAAGGAGGAACGCTCATGTCGACACCTGGCCAACTTGGGTTTTTTGATCCACACACCGCTACGAGGCCCTCAGTCAGAAGGGAGATCCGTTAGAACCCCTCGCGCAACATATTCCCTGGCCCCGCTTTCGTAAGCCCCTGGAAAAGAGCTTGCGTCGTTCCAAGCGGCCGAAAGGAGGGCGCCCCCCGTTTGCTGCGGGCCTCATGTTTAATGTCCTGGTGTTGCAAGCCCTCTATAATTTGTCGGACGAACAAATGGAGTCGCAGATTCGCGACCGACTCTCATTCATGCGGTTCCTCGGCCTTGATCGGCATCAGCGGATTCCCGATGCCAAGACCATCTGGCTGTTTGGCGAGACGTTGGCCCAAGCGGGAGCCGTCGAGAGGCTCTTCACGCAATTTGAGACGTATTTGGCAGCCCAGGGCTTCCAGGCGCGCGCGGGGCAACTGATTGATGCCTCGCTGATTCCCGTGCCCATCCAACGCAATACCCGTGAGGAAAATACCCCCATCAAAGCGGGCGACTGTCCGGCCAAATGGAACGCCCAGCCGGCGAAACGCCGACAGAAGGATACGCAGGCCCGCTGGACGGTCAAGCACGGGGTGAATCACTACGGCTATAAGAATCATGTGAATGTGGAGAAGCACCATAAACTGATCCGGCGATATAGCGGGACCAATGCGGCGGTGCACGACAGGCAAGTCCTCGCAGAGATCTTGCGGCCCAAGTCTGCCGGGTGTGACGTGTGGGCCGATGCCGCCTATCGCTCCCACGAGATCGAAGCCCAGCTCAAGCGCCGTCAGTTACGCTCGCGGATTCAACACAAAGGGTATCGGGATAAACCGCTAACGGCCCGACAGAAAGAAAGCAACCGGGGCCGCGCGCACATCCGCGCGTGTGTCGAACATGTTTTTGGCCATCAGGTCACAGCGATGAGGGGCAAACTGATTCGGACCAT
Organism: Nitrospirota bacterium; assembly: GCA_027623995.1. Taxonomy (GTDB): domain Bacteria; phylum Nitrospirota; class Nitrospiria; order Nitrospirales; family UBA8639; genus Nitronereus. The sequence goes on along the minus strand of JAQBUF010000006.1, from coordinate 28,191 downwards.
TGGCCGGGTGCGGGCTCAGGCGAAGATGGGGCTGAAGAATCTCACCTCCACTTTTCAGCGGGTTCTCGTGCTCAGGGTCCCCGCAGCGAGGCTCGCCGGGTGACAAGGGGGCCCGCAGAACGTCCGGGTGTTGGAAAGAGGCAGGACGGGAGCCCGAACCCCTTCCCTCTTCGGTCCCCGATTCCCTGAATAGTCAGCCCATGACGGGGCGAACAAACCAAATCTTATGTTTTTAGAGGTGCCCTGTAGTTATTTCCCATTCTCCTCTCAGTTGTGTCGTAGTTATACGACACGAGAATCATACAATGACGACCTTTATATTCCGAGTAATGAGGATTCCAAGGTTTGTGCTCTCCTTGTATCGTACCTTCATTAGCAGCGTAATTAAGGTGCTAATTCACTCATTTCATATTTCTCAAAGGAGGGTGCTATGACGATGAATTGGAAGTCGATGGCTCTTATCGTTGGCGTGTTAGGAGCATGGGCCTGCACGGGGACAACACCGTCTGTGGCAGTGGCTGATACGTCAACTGCGGAAATGCAGGAGCAATATGGGCCTGTGCTGAAGTTAGAAGGGAATGCTCGTAAGGAAATTAACGCCATTGCGAACATGATTGCTCCTGGTTCCAAGATGGTTCCTATTGATGCGACCAAGGCCAGTGGCGAAATGTGTATGTTGGAGACGGTGACCAAGCACAATATGGTCCACTTCTCTCAGACACCAGAACAGACTCATGAGGATGTAGTCTATTTCATCAACCCTGCCACGTTTGTGGCCAATGGACTCGATGTGGCCAAACTTCCGCGTCATCCTCATGAACTGGGGAAAATGAAACCGTTGCAATGGTACTACTATGACGGAACCTATGTAGAACCACATCAAGGATCACAACTGAATAAGGAATTTGTGATCATGAGTATTGATGTGAAGTAGAGGCAGGATTCAATGTTGGAACGCTGGTGAGTCATGCTCTCCCTGGTATAGGATGCAGTGGTTTGGTCTTGGGGGTTGAGGTCGTGAATAATCGATTCATATTATTGGGCCTTTCTCTCTTGTTAGGCCTGATCGGTTTCGTTTCCAACGCGACCACTGCTCCCACTCTCATGCACGAACCTGGGGAGAGCCAGCGTATTGATGAAATTTATGATCTTGAATCCAACCTCTTTCTGTTCCTCTATTCGTTAAAGGGGAACGGGGAAATGGATTATGTCTCCGGTCGCATGGTGGTCCAACACGTTCGCAGTCAATACGGAAATCCGGTGTATTATTACCAGGAACATCCGTTGTTTTATTGGTGGAATCATACCATGTGGACCGATCCCGCTATGGATGGCGTGAATGGCAATGAACGGGTGTATCAAGAAGAAATTGATTTCGATGTCAGTCGATATAAGCCCTGTGTGTTTAACGGGCAGAAGTGCTAGAGCGAAGGGGTGCAAGAAATTCTTCGGAACCTGGGTGAAGCGTTACTCTCTTTGGCGAAAATGGATTAACGGGAAGTCATGAGTCAAATTAAGAAGGAGTGAAATAATGAAGAACTGGCAGTATGTTGTAAGGGTGGCCGCACTTGCTTTCTTTGTGATGCTGAGTCCGTTCTTAGGTAGTTGCTTTGCTGGGACGGAAGGAAGTGGAAACGTAGGTCAACAAAAGACCCTTTACGATCGACTTGGTGGTTACGATGCCATCTCAGCAGTTGTTGACGAATTTCTTCAAAGAGTCTGGGATGATCCAGTCGTCGGTCGATATTTTGTTGGAATGGGAACGGATACTCGAAATCAACTACGGCAAAAAAACAAAAACCTTTTGTGCTTTAATACGGGCGGGCCCTGTAAGAAAATAAACCGTCCATTAGATGTGACTCATGAAGGATTAGGCATCACCGATCAAGAGTTTGATATCGTCGTCAATCACTTGGATCGTACGCTCAACCATTTCAAAGTTCCTGAGCCTGAGCACCAAGAAGTCTTGACCAAAGTGGGGAACCTCCGTTCGTATGTTGTGGAAAAAAGAATTGCAAAACATTGAAGTTTAGCGGATGTCAGGGATGAGCGTGGGGGCTAGAGCCGCCACGCTTTCTTTGTCCAGTTCTACAGCCTCCATCCCACCTAGGTTGAATGGCTGGGCTTGTTACATGGCCAGGGGCCACTCAGGCCCTTTTTGCAAGGTGAGCTCCCGTAGATCAGACGGCAGTGTCCGAAGGTTGATTCCGCAACAGGGTCTTTGGTCATTTGCAGTCCAGCCCCAAAAACCGTTTAAAATTCCAATTCCCAGGATCTGTGGCTCGAATCTTTTTATGCCTGCGTGACTCCAATTCCTGTATGATCTGAATACGTTGCGATGGGATAGGGAAGGTAGCAATTTATGGGTTCTGAAGATTTCGTGCGGGTGGCCTCCTACTTCTCTGTACTCGGCATTATGGCCACGTGGGAACTATTGTCGCCACGTAGGCCACTCACGGTGTCGAAGCTCTGCCGCTGGGGTGGAAATCTCACCATTGTGATTTTGAACACGGTCATCGCACGATTGTTATTTGTGGGAGGCGTCGCGGCGGCTGCAGCAATGGCGCAGGAGGGAGGTTGGGGGCTGTTCAATTGGGTTGAGTGGCCGGGCTGGCTTGAATTTGGGTTGGCGATGCTCGCGCTGGATCTCATCATCTACCTGCAACATCAGGTATTTCATCTGGTCCCAATTCTTTGGCGGTTTCACATGATGCATCACTCGGATTTGGACCTGGATGTGTCCAGTGGAGTGCGGTTTCATCCGGTCGAGATCATTCTCTCGACGATAATTAAAGCGGCAGCAGTCATCGTCTTGGGGGTGGCTCCATTGGCGGTGGTCATCTTCGAGATCATGCTGAACAGCATGGCGCTCTTCAATCACAGCAATGTGCAGATGCCCGTGAGCCTCGACCGGGTGCTTCGGTGGTTCATCGTCACCCCGGACATGCATCGTATCCACCATTCTGTTGACCCCCGAGAGACCAACAGCAACTACGGATTCAATGTGCCTTGGTGGGACAGGCTATTTGGGACCTATTACGCGGAACCGGCTTTAGGGCAACTGGGGATGAAGATTGGCCTTGAGCATCTCGGTCCCCCGGTTTGCATGAATCTGTTCAAGATGTTGCAGTTTCCATTTGTGGCGACACTGGGGCGGTATGTCGGGCGTGTGTAACTTGTATGATCAAAAAATCGAACATGTTGTTTCTGTAAGATTTCCCTTGACCCCTCAGTAGCTTCCTTGCTCTTGCCGCTATATGGTGATGAGGTCAGTGCCCATGTCCATAGGCGCGTTCACCGGAGCCGTTAAAGATCGAGCGGGTCAGTTTGAGGCTGCGGATGGTGGAACATTATTTCTCGATGAAGTCGGAGAAATCCCCTTAGATCTTCAAAGTAAGTTTCTCCGTGTGTTGCAAGAACAGCAATACGAACGGGTGGGAGAGGAACGAACCCGAAAGGTCGATGTGCGAATTATTGCGGCAACGAATCGAGAATTAAAAAAAAAGAAGTGGAAACAGGCCGCTTTCGGCAAGATCTCTACTACCGACTCAACGTTTTTCCGCTTGAGATAGTCACCCTAAGGGAGCGGAAGGAAGATATGTCACTCCTCGCTGAGCATCTCCTCTCGTTAGCCGCAAAAAATTCAACTGCTCCAAACCACGGCTCACCAAAGCATTCGTGGCCAAACTTCAACGTTACGACTGGCCGGGAAACATACGTGAATTGCAAAATGTGATTGAACCTAGAAACGGCAGTTGGATCACAAAAGTCCGCACAACCTCTTGACGCACCTGGCAAAATCCAAAAATGGCTCATCACCACCAAGGTGACCACGCCTTTTTGTATTTCACCATGCACGCCAATAGCTTGCACGGCTTTTTTGCGCCCAACTGCTGTTTCTATGTTGAACGAAGCCTCATAGTCTCAGGAGGCCAGGAGTTGCAGTTTGATATTCCACAGTCAGGTGCAGGGCGATCATTACCTCAGGCAGTATCGGTTTCGAGTCATGAAGAAAGCGAAGAAGAAGTGGTCACAGAAGATGAAATGCGGCATCGAGAAGGAACCAATACCGTGGCCGCCCTGAGGAAATCCAATTGGAAAATTTATGGATCAGGCGGAGCCGCAGTTATCCTTGGCATCAAACCCACTACCCTTGTAGCCCGCATAAAAAAAATGGGAATTCAAAAAGAGAAACATTGAAATGAAACTCTTTAATTTTTTTTTGTTCTACAAATTTTAAAATGCCACACTCTTTCAACGAATATCTCTGAAAAATGCAGGGGTGAGGACTGGCAGGCGAAATTCAACACTAATAATAATTAAGAACACCCGTGCCAGGCTTCGCCAAATGCCCATTTGGACGAATTTTCGGGAGTCGGTGACGACGGGGGGATTAAGGAGGATGGGTGTGGTGTGGGCGATGATTTTTTCGCAGAAGGCCACATCTTCGAGGATGGGTTGATTGGGAAAGCCTCCGAGTCGTTCAAAAAGTCCACGTCGCACGAAGAGGGCTTGGTCGCCGTAGATGACTCGTGAATGTTTGCATCGAAAGTTATCCAACCAAGAAATGAATCTCAGTCGCCAATCCTTTCCGGAAAACTGATGAAAGAAACCTCCAGCCTGGACAGAGAGATCTTCGCGCATGGCCTGGAGTCGGTGAAGGCTCTCGGCTGGAAGAATGGTGTCGGCGTGAAGAAATAACAACCAATCATTGGAATCCGTACTGAGTTCGATCGCGTAGTCTGCTCCAGCATTCATCTGTGAGGCACGTCCTTTGGGAGCCGTGAGGAATGTGACATTGGGTGTGCCGCGAGCAATATGTTTGGTGCGGTCCGTACTTCCTCCATCGACGATGACGACTTCATACGGTGCGTGTGCCTGTAGAAGTGCCGACAGGGTAAAGGGAAGGGCCTTTTCCTCGTTGTACGTTGGCATGATGATGTAGATCATAAGATTTTATGCTGCGGTTTCTTCCAACCAGTCGGGAAGGAATGTGTGTTGGATGGTCAGGTACTCTCCAGGATCTTCGTCAATTTCTTTAAATTGAGATTTCAAGTTCATAACCATGGATTCTGACAACGCCAAATATGGCAATGCTTTTTCTTGGAGTTCTTGTTTCGTGAGAACTTCATTGGCGATAGCCTGTTCTAGCACTCGCTCACCAAATCCATGATGCGCGGCTTCCTGATGAAGCAAAATGCTTCGCAGTCGCCGAAAGGGTGCGCGACGTTTTTGGAGTCCGACTTCCAGCTTTTGAAGAATCGCTTCGCCTAGGCTTTCGAGGATGACTTGTTCCGCGAGAATGGATTCGAAAAAATCCTTGCGATGGAGGGCGGTTCTCATTAATGCCCTAAACTCTTTAAACGGTTCATGAGATTTCTGGGGATTGGCCAGGCGGGGGGCGATCCACATCCTGGATGTACGAAAGACGGTGGCATGAAAAGCCTCTTGTCTCGCCTGGCCTTCAAGGAATCGATGCATCTTTGTGGTTGGGGCGATGGTCGCTTGTGTGGCGGCCACTTCGTGTGCCAGCTGTTCGCCCAATTCTAAAAAATACAGCAGCTCAGCCAATGGCTGACGTTCTTCAGGTTTGACTAGCATAGATTATCCGGGGTTTGGGGAAGTAGTGGATTGTGAATGAAGTTGGTGATATCGTTTGGCGCATAACCGTGGGGGAGGGGAGCCATCTAGTTCAGGGTTCAATCTCAATGTGATGAATGATTCCCGTGTGAAACATCATTTGGAACAAGTCGGCGATCCGTTGTTGGTCAAAGGAGGGATGTGCATCGACGGCAGATGTGAGCGCACCTTCGAGCGTGGCGTTTTGTTGGAGAGCAAGCAGGATGCCATATTCTGCGTCACTAACTTCGCGTATGAAAATTTGCTTGTCCTTTTTGTATAACACCAAGGATTGAGAGTGATCCCATTCTGTCGGTGGTTTGCCATCGTGTTCGGTGCCCCGGAGTTTCCAAAGGTCATAGACGGCGTATGGCGAGGTGAAGAGTCGCATGGCGGACCCAAAGTGAAATCGAATGGTCGCGTCTTCGCTGAGGGATTGAAGGGAGTCTGGGGATACGGACTCATGTGGCTTGGTGTGAAAGAGGAATTTAAAGAGCCACTCGTATCGAGCCAGGTCGCCGAGAAAGGGTAGGTCGGGAAATGGAGCCATACGGTCGAGAACGTCGGGAAACTCTTCTCCGTAGTTCGACAGATTGTAGGTCGAAGATGGATGAGTCTGAATATAGTACTTGGCAAATTGAAAAAAATCATCATCTCCACACACCCACCAGATGGCTTCAAAGGTTTCCCCCAGAGCTTCAGTGAGGCGAGCCACGACTCCATCGGCATAGACATTGAGAGCACCAGGGGTGGTGAGTGTTCCCCCAGGCAGGAGCAAGTCTCCAATCGTCGGTGATGTCTCCGGCTCTACGCTTGGCTGGGTGGCCTGACTAAACAGATGTTGAAAGTGCTTTAGTGTCAACTGGTCCATGATGGCTATCCCATATTGTGGCGGCTTTCAATGCTTCTTCTTCGAGTCGAGGAAATTCAGGAATGTCGTCGTCCCACTCAATGAGCACAGGAACATCCGGCACGCGTGCAATAAGATGAGAGAACAGTTCCCACACTTGTGGATAGACAGGTTTGGAATGCGTATCGAAAAGGTACGTGCCCATATCCGAGTATCCGCCTAAATGGATTTGTCCTATCAGCTCGGTGGGAATGGCATCCACAAAGGTGAGGGGATCAAAGTGATGATTTTGCGAATTGACATAGAGGTTGTTCACATCACACAACAATTTGCAGCCGGTGGTCTTGGCCACCTGTATGAGGAATTCCCACTCAGTGTAGGGCGTGCCGGGAAACGACAGATAGGTCGAGACGTTTTCTAACAATATTTGCCGACCCAACGTTGTTTGGGCACGATCGACATTTTCTTGGATAACGCGGAGTGCATCATCGGTAAAAGGAAACGGCAGCAAATCATGAAGATTGGCATGGTGTTGGCCGGTCCAGCATAAATGGTCCGAGACAATGAAGGGGTTGATGCGATCAATCAGGGTCCTCAGTTTCGCGAGATAGTCCGAGCGGAGACCCTCTGCCGAAACAATCGAAAGCGACACTCCGTGCAGGGCCACCGGGTAATCAGCGCGAATGAGTTCCAGCATGTCGAGCGGACGACCTTCCGAATCCATATAATTTTCGCTGATTGCCTCAAACCACTGGACGCGGACCTTGGGCTTCTCTTCTAGAAACGGGTAGTGAGTAGGTCGAAGGCCTACGCCGATATGAGGTGTTTGGGTTGGTGTATTCATGCGGAGCTCAGTTTATAAAATTAGTCACAAGAATTAGTCCCACCACAGGAAGAAGTATTACAGATCGATTCGATTTCCCTCTTTTACAAAATTTTGTGTGGCAGGATGTCCTGAGTCATCCTCTTACGCGTCTTTTTTTGACAAATTTGAATGGGTGAATCTTCTAACTCGCATTCATCATCCGAATCTCACGTTGCGGGAATGGAATCTGAATATCATTGATCCGGAATTGTTCAACAATCGCTTCGTACAGTTCAGCTTGCGAATCTACGTAGTCTGGAATATTCACCCAGGGCTTCACGCAAATATTGATGGATGAATCTGCCAACTGAGTGATGCCTATGACTGGAGCAGGTTCTTGAAGGGTTCGGGTGTTATCGGTCACTACCTGTCGGACTGTGGCGAGTGCCTTATTCAAGTCGGTGGCATAGGCGACCCCCACACTCAAATCAAGTTGGCGGATTTTCCCATAGTTATGGAGGATCTCGCCAATAATCAGTCGATTGGGAATGATTATATCGGATTGATCTAAATGCTTGAGCTTTGTCGTAAAGATATCGATGGCTTGAACTTCTCCATACACCCCCAACAACTCGATGTATTGGCCCACACGAAAGGGTTTGGTGAAAATAATACTGAGCCCGGCAAACAAGTTGAAAAACACACCCTGTAGCGCCAACCCAATTCCCACACCAGCCACACCCAAACCAGCGATAAGGGGGAAAATTTGAACGCCGAATTGTTGCAGGACCACAAGTAAGGTCATCAAAATGACAATCCCTTTGGTGACTCGAACCAACAAGAGCCGTACTGGTGGCTCCATATCGAATCGGGCTAAAGCCTTGTGCGTGTATTTGCCCGTCCAATGCGCAAATAAAAACCCAGCGGCCAAGATTAGCAGCGCACTCGTGGCCTGCACGCCATACTGCACCAATAAGTCCATACTAACGTCTGTTCCAAGCATGTGTCGTCCTCCTATTGAATGATGAATTCCAGAATTACTAAACAATTCCTGTAGAGTTTTCGCACGAGCAGGGCTTGAAATCAATGGGGCCTATATTGGCGTTTCTTTAAGGCCTTGGAAGATTACGCACAAAATCCAAGGAAGGAACATCTGTCAGCCTGGAAGCGATTTAAACAAACCGACGGAGCGGAGGGCAGCATCGGCATCTAATACAAAAACTTTTTGGTGGAATCAAAGAGGCACGCATGCATCTACGGCAACATGCCTAGGTTGGGCCTGGCGCAAGTGAGGTAATTGGCAGCCGAGAAATCGCATGCTTGCGATTGGAGGGGGAAAATTTAATGAGAAATTAGTGTTCCAATAGGAGCTCATATTCCAAGAAATTCGCTTCTGGAGATTTTTGGCCAAATGTTGATCGGAGTTCCTGAATATATTTTTTTGGCGAGAGAACGAATTTTACTTTATTTGAGTCAAATTTAAAGTCAATTTCCTCCTCTTCTCTAAGCCGCCTCCATTCCCGTTCAGAATAAATGGTATCAAATTCCTCTTTTGTAAAAGATTTTACGAAGGCGCTCAGAACACTAAGATGATGTATGGCTTGCTCTGCACCAGGGTTAGCTCTGTGGTGGGAGACAAATTGAGATACATTTATAACCGCCGGAGCCATGAAATCTTCTTCTATTAAGAAGTAAGAAACAGGTCTAAACTTTTGTCCAAGGAGGTATTCTCTCTCGAACCCAATCGCGAACTTCCCATACCGCTCGCTGTGATAGGAAAGGTGTTGAATTGGGATTTCTGCAACGCAGCAGAATGGAGGAATTACTAGCTCAACAAGCCCAGGGGACTTGAAATTATATTTGATAGATTCTTCGTGTGAGGTGTAGCGAAGCTTACTTGAATCTAAAATTCCTTTTAAAGCCGAAAGGGCATCAATTTCTGGCCGAGGAGATGTTGCTTGGTTTCCAGTTTTTTTATCCCAAACGGGTCCTCCAGTAAAATGCCAGAGGATTTTTGAAGTTGTGCCTGAGCCCATAATGTTACAAGCGAATCGCGTCGATTTCTAAAAACTCGCCTTCCAAGGAAGTGGTGCCATCGGTGGCACGGTTGAATTGGGTAAACAGTCGTTCAATGTCTTGTCGAAATGAGGCCTTTGGGGATTCTTCCAATGCGTTGAAGGCTCGATGGATGGGGCCGAAGTATTGGCCGAAAAAATCGACGACTTGTTCGGGTGGAAAGGGATAGTGCCAGGAGGGGTAGAGGCGTCGTGTCAATTTAAGACTGCTGGTGCCTTGGCCTAGTCGTTGGCGAACGGTTTCTTCATCACCCCATAAAGGTGGAGGTTGAACGTTCGGGGGTGGGGGAATGTATTTCCCAATGGTCTTAAACACTTGCCCAGGAAATCCTTGAGGTGTCCAGTTGCCCATGATGATTCTGCCACCTGGGCGACAGACTCGCAGAAACTCTTCAGCGACTTTATCTGGTTGAGGAGCAAACATGGCTCCAAAGAGGCTGATGATGACGTCAAACGATCCATCAGGGAAATTCAATTGTTCTGCATCGCCTACTTCGAATGTTGCTTCAAGTTCTTCAGATTGAGCTCGCGCCCGTGCCTGTTCAATCCAATTCGCGGCAATATCCACTCCCGTGACCTTGACCCCATTCCTCGCCGCTGGAATTGCTGTTTGCCCAGCCCCGCACCCCACGTCCAACATTTTTTCACCAGGCTGAATATTCCAAGATGTGAGGACTTCAATAGCCCCTGGCTCCATATACTTGGCAAAGGTCCCATAGTCCCCCGCTTCCCAAGTCGATTTCATTTTGGATTTTACGGCATCAATGTTTGGAGTGTCCGTCATAGGAGTATCCTGTCATTCTGAGTAACGAAATTCAAGCGGTGAAAGGCGTACCTTCTTGCGTCACGTTTTGCCTTCCCGCACAATGGCAATGATCTTAATGATGGAATGAGGTGCATGATGGAAGGTATGGAATATTTTGGATTGCTGGTCCTGCTCGTTGGCTTTCTTGGCCTTGTGGTGATGCTGAGAGGTAAGCGGCCGAAGTGAAGTTCTTTATTATCCAATTGAATGGAGGGGCAAGGTGGTGATGAACTTGCGATGGGGGATGATCGGAATATTGTGCGCGTTGGTTCTGGGGTGTGCGTCTGTCAAACCTCACGAAGACGCTCAGGCAGAAGTTCCACTCTTCGAGAACCTTGGAAATTTTCACTATCCCATCACCACGCAAAACCCTATTGCGCAAAAATATTTTGATCAAGGGATGATTCTCGCATATGCCTTCAATCATGCGGAGGCGCACAGATCATTTGTTGAGGCCGCGCGGCTCGATCCCGCTTGTGCCATGTGTTATTGGGGCCAAGCGTTGGTGCTTGGACCGAATATCAATGCGCCGATGGATCATGCCATGGTGCCTGTTGCCTATGAAGCAATCAGAAACGCCCTTCAATTATCCAGTTTAGCAGCTCCCAAAGAACAAGCCCTCATCAATGCGTTACGGCTTCGATACTCCCCAGAAGTCATGGCAGATCGAAGTGGCTTAGATAAAGCCTATGCCCAAGGCATGCGTGGTGTTCACATGCAGTTCCCACAAGATTCCACGGTCGGTAGCCTTCTTGGTGCGGCGCTGATGGACTTACATCCCTGGAATTATTGGGCACAAGACGGTAAGCCTTATGCCTGGACTCCAGAAATTCTCACAGTGTTGGAACACGCCTTGGACTCAGATTCCAATCATCCCTTAGCGAATCATTTATATATCCATGCGGTGGAAGCTTCCCCTAATCCAGAACGTGCGATCCCCAGTGCGGATCGATTGGGTGATCTAGTACCTGGGGCAGGTCATCTCGTGCATATGCCGGGGCATGTCTATATTCGTGTGGGACGCTATCGTGATGCAGTCGTGGCTAATCAACGAGCGACGAAGGTGGACACTGGGTATTTGAACCATTCGCACACCGAAGGGATTTATCCTCTGGCCTATGTGCCACACAATCACCATTTTCTTTGGGCTGCGGCGACGAAGCTGGGAATGAAAACTGTCTCAATGGAATCAGCCATGGATACCGCGGCGCATGTGGAGTCGAAGTTGTTGCAGGATCCCGCGTTAGGCGCGACGCTTCAACATTTCTCGATGATCCCGCTGTATACGAAAGCACTCTTTGGGCAATGGGATGACATTTTGCAAGAGGCCCCTCCGACGTTATTGTATCCCAAGGGGGTGTGGCGCTATGCGAGGAGTTTAGCCTACCTTCGAAACGGGTATCAGTCGCAGGCGGCAAAAGAATTAGTGGCGCTGCGAAATATTGCCAACGATCCTGTGCTGCTTGAGCAGCGAATTTTTGGGAACAATTCCGTCGCGCAACTGCTCCAGATTGGTGCAGAGATTCTTGCAGGCGAACTTGCGGTCTCGCGTGAACATTATGACGATGCTATTGGTCGTCTGGAGCATGCCATTCAATTGGAGGGTCAACTGAGTTATACCGAACCCAAGGATTGGTATCTGCCTTCGCGGCAAGTCTTAGGTGCGGTGTTGCTTGAAGCAGGTCGAGCACCTGAGGCTGAACGTGTCTATCGAGAAGATCTCGTGCATCATCCTCAAAGCGGCTGGTCATTGTTTGGGTTAGTTCAAAGTTTGGAAGCCCAAGGTAAAACCCAAGAGGCGCAAAAGGTTCAAGAGCAATTTAAGATGGCTTGGACTGATGCGGATGTGACGTTAACGAGTTCGCGTTTTTAAACCCTGTGAACCAACCCCTTCTCTTTAGAGGCAAAGGAGAGCTCGGGACTAAACAAGGGGAAGGTCCGCCCCCAGGGTTAGCCGCGAGACCCTAGTGCTCTATCGAGGTTAAACGCGGCGCTGATGAGCGCCAGATGGGTAAAGGCTTGGGGGAAGTTGCCGAGGGCTTCGCCGTGCTGGAATTTGTAGTTTTGTTGGATCCTGTTTTCGATTGGATGGAGCGCACCGCACCGCACCGTACTCTGGCGGTCTAAACTGCACGAAGAGTGGAATTGGTTTTTGCGAAAGAATAGGTCGAAACTCAATGCATTGCCAGGCATCCAAAGATTATCTGGCAACTCGATCAACATCGAGATGTGTGAGCTTTCGGATTTCCCCTTTAAACCACTTACGGTCTCACGTCCATCGTCAGAGTATTCCCAGCCCAATCAAATGTTGCTGCTGGGGGGCGCGAAAATTCATCAGGAAAATTCTTCCCTTTCTCGACCCGCCCAATAAACGTTTTCGTCAGCGCGTTCTTTAGTTCCAGTGCGCCTTACATCTGATTGAGCACCGGCACCACCCACACCAGCTTACAAGAAAACAACCGCCGTGCGTGTCCCTCATGAAGACCACACAGGGGAATGTTGAAAAAAGCCGCCAGCGGCGTTCCCTGGCTTTGCCGAGGCGGCTCGCACAGGCATAGTCGGCATTTTGCCTGACCTTCGGGCTCGCAGACTTGGCGCTTTGCACCGCTCGCGCTCACGTACGGGAGTACGCTCCGCGCGTCAAAACGGCTGCGGCCTTGCTGGGCGAACTTTTTTGAACATTCCCTCTCACTGATGTCGGTTGCCGTTCTGAAGCATCTATGGCCAATGAACAGGAAATATTCAACAGGCCACACAGGATAATCTCATCCGGTTGACAGTCCCATGCCAAATTCGTAATCGTATTGGCTTCGACCCTTTACATGGAGTCAGGGCGCATCATGGAAATCAGTATCATTCGAATTCCCATAGCCAAAGCGTTCATACGAGAAATGGCCACGCACCAGTTTGGGGATATGGTTAAGGCCGTCGTGGACGTCGAACAGGAGATTATGGCGATTGGGGGTGAACTCCATTCCGACGAAGAAGCCATGCTCTTGGAACAGGGTTCACAGCAAGCCAATCTCTGGGGGATCAACCTCTATCCGGACAACCCCCCTGAGGACTGGATCGAATTTGATTCGATGATCAACGTGCGACCTGCCGGCGGAAATCGTTCTCGTTCGGTCGAACGTCCCGATATTCGCCAGGCGATCATACGCATCGTCTGTCAATTGGTGGCGGACTAATGGCAATATCCGCTCAACATGCAGGACTGGCGGCCGGGAGATGGCACACGATGCCGTTAGCGGAACAGTTAGGCAATGTCGGAAGCGAGGTGGGACGTATCGCTCGTTGGAGAGAGAAAGACTCTCAGGCCTGCGAAAAAGCCTTCCACCGCGCGCTGGAGCTGCTTGACCTGACGATCGGCGATCCTCGCTGGAAGGGTCGCCTCAAAGAACTGACCCGTGTGCGGGAGTTCCTCTGTGACGCGATGTTCGGAGGCCATCTGTACGGGAGCGACTTGGTCGGTCTCGATCGGTATTTCTATCATTTTGCCGTCGCCGCTCGGGCCGGGCGGTAGGAAACTTTGGCAAAGGGGACGGCAATGGGGCCGCTTCCCTTTTTAAGCCGTATGGATTGTGGGTAAGCATGAGTATTGTGTGGTGGTAGGCATGCCCTCTCTATCCCGATTGCCAAAAAGTGGTATGTCTTGGGTGTCTATCCGCGTTTGATACGGCTGAGTCGTCTTTACAAATCAGACTCTTTGGCGAAGATTGCCTGAGCCCTTCGATGCAATTCAGGAGTAACTCCGTGATGTTCTGAGCCATCGTGATTGGATCAGGGGGCGAAGAGACCTCGCGCCTGCAAGGGCAACACCCTGGATGTAGAAAATTTCTCTGCCTTTTCGATCCGCGCAATAAGTGTCTTGGCCGTAGCCTTCTCCAGCTCTATTGCAACCAAGGCCTGATTCACCACCTGGGCCGCCCTAGTTGGGGTATCCCCTTGAAGCCATTTGTCTCATCCTTCTTTTCAGGGTCGTGGAAGTGGGATATTCTTGAACCATGCCTAGTGCACAGCTCTTAACCCGCATCACCATTGATCCTCAGATTTGTCACGGCAAACCCTGCATCCGTGGGCTCCGGTATCCGGTGGATTGGTTATTGGAACTCATGAGCAGCGGCATGTCGAAGAAGCAAATCTTAGCCGACTACCCGGACTTGGAAGAGGCCGATCTTCAAGCCGTCTGTGCGTTTGCGGCGCGGCTTGCGCGTGTTCAACGAATTGAGCCGGTGGTGGGGTGAAATTCCTTGTCGATGCGTAACTTCCCGGTCCTGTCAAGTTAACTGTGTAACTGGTTATCATGACTGTTCCATTAACTAAGGAGGAATGATGACCTGCGCTGAGTCACGGGCTGAGTCCCACAGGGAAAACGGTCTATCATGCCGAGATTTACACTACCTTGAGGGGACAGTTTTTTTCCTGCGTGGGCGATGCTCTCTTCAGACAGGAGACTGCTCGTGTGAGTTGGGCGACAACCCTTCCTTGCATTATACAAGGGCATGCTTTTTTGAACATTTCCTCACACTGATGCTGCTCGTCTGATCTGGAGCATCTATGAGTCACGGACATGAAATATTCAACAGGCCCATGCCTATTATGGTCACCATGGTCGTCGGTCTAATTTTTCTAGTGTGGAAACTTTGATTTGAGGGGGAAGGTTAGAGGGCTCGATGTGCGTTTACCCGCGTGTTCCTAAAGCCCTGTCTAAGTTGAACGCCGCGCTAATTAAGGCAAGATGGGTAAAGGCTTGGGGGAAGTTGCCGAGGGCTTCGCCGTGGTGGCCGGTTTCTTCGGCGTAGAGGCCAAGGTGGTTGGCGTATCCGAGCATTTGTTCAAACATAAGCCGTGCTTCGTCGGTCCGGCCTGCTCTGGTGAGGGCTTCGACCAGCCAAAACGTGCAAATGTTAAATGAGCCTTCTTCGCCATCCAGCCCATCTTTCGTTTCGTTCACGTTATATCGATACACCAAGGCATTGGCGACGAGTCCGCCTTGTTCCGGTGGCTGATTAATGGCGTCCAACGTCTTGAGCATACGCGGGTCGGTGGGTGAGACGAAGAAGACGAGCGGCATCATGAGGTTGGCGGCGTCTAGCGATTCACTTCCATAGCGTTGGACAAACGCCTGGCGACTCTCGCTCCACCCTTTTTCCATAATCTCTTCGTAAATCGTATCCCGGATTTTGAGCCAACGATCTCGATCGGCGGGGAACGAACGTTTATCCGCCAACCGCAATCCTCGATCCAGGGCGACCCAGCACATAAGTTTGGAGTAGAGAAAATGTTGTTGTCCTCCACGCACTTCCCACACGCCTTCGTCCGGCCTATGCCAATTGTCGCAGACCCAATTGATGAGTCGACGTAAATGTTTCCATAAATCATAGGAAATGGGCGAGCCGTATTTGTTGTAGAGGTAGACGGAATCAAGCAGTTCGCCGTAGATATCCAGTTGCAGCTGGTCATAGGCGCCGTTACCCACCCGAACCGGTTTAGATTGTCGATACCCCTCAAGATGGTCCAAGGTGGTTTCAGGAAGTTCGTGGCGACCATCGATGCCATACATGATTTGGAGTGAGCCATCAGGTTTCAATTCATGACATCGCGCTTCAAGGAAATGCATGAATTTTTCCGCTTCGGTCGTGAAGCCAATGCGGAGCAACCCATATAAGGTGAAGGCGGCATCACGAATCCAGGTGTACCGGTAGTCCCAATTGCGAGCCCCGCCAATGCCTTCGGGAAGACTACAGGTTGGTGCAGCCACGATGGCGCCTGTAGGTTCAAATGTGAGCAGTTTGAGTGTGAGTGCGGAACGCTGCACCATTTCTCTCCAACGCCCTCGATACGTACACTTCGACAACCACCGACGCCAATATTCCACGGTTTGGTGGAACAGGTCCTCGGCCTGGTCTTGGGCGACGGCCACACAGCAGTCGCTATACTGCTCGACTTCTTGGAGCGCAAAGCTCAGCTCGTGTCCCTCGTGTAATTCAAACTCCGCCACCACTCCTGTCCCGTCTTGTTGCAAGGGGATGGTTGCCCCTAGGCGAAGGCTTAACCCGTTGGCGTCGAATCGCACGCCATCTGATGTGAGGGTGGTCGTGTGTTGATCGCGGGCATAGTTAAACGCGGGAGAGCATTCGAGTTTGAATTTTAGATTTCCACGTATCGCCTGCACGCGGCGAATGATCCCATGATAGCCGACGTCTGTTTCTTTGAGGCCCACGGGCATGAAATCAATGATTTGCCCCACGCCCTGAGATGAAAGAAATCGTGTGACCAGGACATTGGTGTCCGGCCAATAAAACTGTTTATGTTTGGCGTTCGAGTTGACAGGCATGATCTGAAATCGCCCGCCCTTGTTCTCATCCAAAATAGCGGCAAAGATACTGGGAGAGTCAAAGTGTGGGAAGCAAAACCAATCGATGGACCCATTCATGCCCACGAGTGCCGTCGTTCGCATGTTGCCGATGAGGCCGTAATTTTCAATGGGCTGATAGGACATTCCTGACTCCATCGTGACTCAGTTTGAGGCATAAGATCGCAATATTACAGGTTGTATCGGTTTTTTGAACCCAAACCCGAAGCCAGGGTTTTTAATTTCTCGTGCTGAGTTGGGAACAAGAAAAATAAGGGCCAATAGAAGGACATCCGCGGCGTATTAATTCTCTTCGATGTGGCGGTTTTCTAATGGCTGGACGGGGCGGGCATTGTGTCCAATGATCTGCACGAATTGATCCACATCCTGTTGCGAAATATGTATCGGTTCCTCCAGGACGATCCACTGAACACCTTCGGTGCAGGGTGGAGTCGTCAGTGACCCTGAATAGGAAAAATGACGAGTGTTTTTCGGGAGAATCTCCGCAATGCTCAAATTGAGAGGTAGCGAGACTTCCTGTCCGATTTGTTTGGGGAGCCATTGCCAAAGCTGGCCGAGGACTGGTTCGTCTGCTCCTATGGTCAGCATGACTGCAATGACGAGAATATGCCCTCCTTCATCCTGATGGACCAAATGCATTTCCATCGGAAAGGCTTTGCCTTCGATGTGATGTTCGCTGGGTTCATGGAAATGAAATTGGCGCAATTGATAGGTGTGATGGTTGAGAGCCACGTTGCATTCAGAAATGTGGGAGACTTGGATAGTATGGCCGTTGTTGAGTTCGTGTAGTTCCGAGGTCTGGTAGTGAAACTCTAAGGTTTCAGGCTGTTGGCCATGGTCAGCCATCGTGATGTTGATGGGGGATTGCTGTCTGCCTGCCTCACAGGTCATATATTTTGGAGTGAGCATACTCCAATGCTCAGGCCCTTCCACGCCTAGATAATCCCAATGGGTGTCTCGGGGGGTAGACGAATGCTTGCCGGATGGTGCTGTATGTTGTGCCGCGTCGCTACGTGCCCATCCAAGAAAGAGCATGCTGGCCATCAACAGCAGCCCTAGGTTTCGTAATAGATTCTTGTTTACACGCGGTCTTCGCCTGAGTAACGGAACGCTGCTGGACATAGGATGTTTCTCTCGATGAAGAAGGTTCAGGGCAGGGGAACGATCACTGTTTAATTTTCTTGTAGTCGCTCCGTGGCGAAAATTGTTACAGGGTGGGTCGGAGGGTCAGTTGTTTTATCCTACGTGAATTTTCTCCCAATCACATTATATTTCGGCCTTGGCAATCTTGGGGAATTCAATATAATGCGGAACGTGGAAATGTAAATGTAAATACAAGGGCGTCATGATTTACCGCAGACACGAAAGGGGAGAGGCCAATGGCAATCAAGTATACCTATCACAGTGATCTCGATAAGATGAGCAAAGGAAAGCGCAACGTCGTGTTGTGTATCGATGGGACGTGGAATGATCCTAGCGATGGGTCCCAGAGTGGTCGTGGGAACACCAATGTGTATCGATTGAGTCAGGCCTTAGACCGAAATGCCAAAAACCAATTTGTTCGATATTTTCCCGGAGTGGGTAATCAACAAGATCATAGTATGCTTGGTCAGTTATTTGGTGGGGCCTTTGGGACAGGGGGTAACCAAATCCGTGATCATGCCTATACTGTGCTTGTCACAAATTATCGTCCTGGTGATCGGATATTTATTTTTGGATTTAGTCGTGGCGCGGCAATCGCCAGGATGCTTGCGATGAAAGTACAACAAGAAGGCATTCCTGAATCCATCACCGTGATCAAAGATAACGATGGAGAATTTGACGATTATGAATCTCACGGAAAATCTCTGAAAGTTGATATTGAAATGCTCGGTGTATGGGATACCGTCGCGTCCTTCGGGATTCCAGTCAATCTCTTTGGCATTCCCTTTCAAAAGATTAATTTGTTTCGAGACTTCACGGTCGCCAAGAATGTGAAAAAAGCGTATCACTTGTTGGCGATTGATGAAAATCGTTCACCCTATGAACCCACCTTGATGAATCATGATCCGAAACGGATTGAAGAAATCTGGTTCACCGGTGTTCATTCAGATGTCGGGGGCGGGTATGATCGCCGACGCCTGGGTGATATTACCCTGCGATATATGATCACACGGGCTCAGAAGCATGGACTCGTGTTTTTTGACGAAGCGGTGGAAGAAGTGTCGGAAAATGTAAAAGGCGAAGGCTTACTCCATCAACATAAGAAACGTTTGTTCGGGTACAAAATGGGGCAACGCAAGATTGTGGTACAAGCCAATAATAAAGTCGCCAAATTGCTTCAACCAAAGATTCACCAATCGGCAATCAACCGAATGAAAAAAATGGGGAAGGCCTATGCCCCGAAAAATCTTGTGGCGTTAAAAGGGAAATATCAAGTGGTGTCGTAGTATTAACTTATGGGGTTTCGGTCCCATACGACAAGACACCCTTCGACTCCGCTCAGGGCAGGCTTTTTGTTTCGGCAAAAGTGCCCAAAACCATTTCTGCCCGTGTGCGACCCCAAAGGGGTCCCTCCGCCTCCGCTCCGAATAAGATGGCGAGAGAACTCGCGGAGTTTATCCTGGGTCCTTCCCGAAGGACTCAGGCAGCTCTCCCCAAGAAGCCGATTCGGGGCTGCGGCTCCGCCGCACACAAGGCAGGCTTAAATTAAAGCCTAAAACGACACGAGCCCCACATCGTTGATGTGGGGCTCGTGGTGAGCTCGCGGGTTCATTTCCAGAACTCACCGGTTCTGGGTAACGGTTGAAAACCTAGGGCTATGGTTGCAGTGTAACCTCTTCAAGTTGCTCTTCAACGTCTTGTTCCCATTGAGCTTGTTGGTCAGGAATCGTCCCGTGGTTGGTGTCTTCATCGTATTGTCGATTCAATCGTTGGGCGGTGGCGCGAACGAGTTGCAGCATTTGATGTGGATCATCTCCGGATATCAGTGATAGGTTGGCTTGTCGGACCAGTAAACAGCTGATGGCGAAATGGAGCTGTTCATGTCGAAGCAATCGATGAGCGATGCTTTGGTCATAGGGATACCAGGCTTCCACGATGTGGGGTTGCACCCAAGATCGATCAGGATCAAACCGGGCTTGAAAGAACGGGGGTTCTATTTGGGCAAGGGTGATGGCCACCGCGGTTTGAGCGGAATGCTTATAATTACCGTAGGACTTGGTGAATTCTTCCCATGTCGGCGCATGGTCCGGCAGACAAGCTGGTAGTGCCTGTTGTTCCCCTTGCCATTGAATATTTGAGGCACATCCGGTGAGCAACATGAGCATCATAACCAAGATGATATGAAGTACATTGTTCGACATGGGTCGTTTGGCTCGGTGAATGGAAAAACCTTGCAGTTGAAAACCTCTCGCTTATCTTGGTCGTCTCGTTTAAGCTTTTTCTTTAGCGGCTGTCATACACACAGGTGAGTGCACCCTTTGTCGTCAATTCTGCGCAGAGGAGAAGTAGACTGTGATGAGTGAAGGTTCTGGGCCAATGTTTGATGACGAAAATGCTGAATTCACGAGTCGTCCCAAAGATCCACCGAACCGTCGAGCGTTTCTTGTTGGGGCGACCTCAATTCTTGGCCTGACTGCCGCGCATCTCTTCTTAAGTCCACGGCTTAACCACGCACAAGATGTGCCGGTTGATCCTGCCAAGGTGCCTGGTGCGTTGGCTTCGGGCTATGGCGCACGCTCTCAGTTTGAACCGACTCAGCGGTTAACGTTGCCGCAACGATCTCGAACACCCTTGCAAGACCTGCATGGTATTATCACACCCTCCGCTCTGCATTTTGAACGCCATCACAATGGAGTGCCGTTGATTGATCCAGCGCGCCATCGTTTGCTGGTGCATGGTTTGGTGGAGCATCCCTTGATTTTTACGATGGATGAGTTGAAGCGGTTTCCAGCGACCTCACGGATGGCCTTTATAGAATGTGCAGGAAATGCCGGAAAAGAATGGAAAGGCCCCAAGGGAAAAACCGTTCAAGAAATTCAAGGACTGACCAGCACCAGTGAATGGACCGGGGTTCGGCTTTCGACGGTATTGCAGGAAACCCATCTCAAACCCGAAGCCACGTGGATGCTCGCCGAAGGCAGCGATGCTGCTGCCATGACCCGAAGCATCCCATTGGATCGCGTGTGGGACGAAGCGCTCTTGTGCTACGCGCAAAACGGCGAACCAATTCGACCGGAACAAGGCTATCCTCTGCGGTTGTTGCTGCCAGGATGGGAAGGCAATACCTGCATTAAATGGTTGCGGCGATTGAAACTGGTGTCCGCACCCTTAATGACTCGGGAAGAAACCTCAAAGTACACCGACCTCATGCCCGATGGCACAGCGCGTCAATTCACCTTCGATATGGAAGCCAAGTCCGTGATTACCAGTCCGTCTGGTGGACAACAAGTTAAAGAAAAAGGGTTTATCGAAATCCGAGGATTAGCATGGAGTGGTCGAGGGCGAGTGACAACAGTCGAAGTCAGCGTTGATGGTGGCAAAACCTGGAACGAAGCGGAACTACAAAAACCCATACTACCCAAATGTCACACTCGATTCCGCTTTGCCTGGGAATGGGATGGTCAAGAAGCCATCCTCCAAAGCCGCTGCACAGACGAAACCGGCTATCAACAACCCACACTGAAACAATTAATCAAAGTCCGAGGCACCAACTCCTACTACCATAATAATGCTATTCAAAGTTGGAAGGTTGACGAAGATGGGAACGTTCAAAATGTACAGGTGTGAACGGTTTTCCTTCTTCTCCAAACGAGTTGTGTCGTCTCATCATTTTTCAAAACTAACCTTTTGTATTCTTTTCCTGCTCGCTTATCCGGCGGCCAATATTTTGGGTGATATGGGGCAAGAAGGGTTTCATCTTGGTCGTGTGGCAACGGATGTGGAGGTTCGAGCTTGGGATAGTGACGTGGGGCCTGATGGGGCGGGGTTGCCTCTTGGCGAAGGATCGGTTGCGGATGGCGCGAAGGTCTATGCACAGCATTGTGCGAGTTGTCATGGGGTGACTGGTGTTGAGGGGCCTATGCCCAAGTTAGTGGGGGGGCAGGGGACTTTGGCGACAAACAAACCTGTAAAAACTATTGGCAGTCATTGGCCATATGCGACGACGCTGTTTGATTACATCAATCGAGCCATGCCGTTTACGGCTCCGCAATCGTTGAAGCCGAATCAGATCTATGCGGTGGTGGCGTGGTTGTTGTTTCGCAATGGTGTGATTGAAGAAGATGCGGTGATGAATCGGGGGACGCTTCCTAAAGTTCGGATGCTGCATCGCGATGGGTTCGTCGCTGACCCGCGTCCGGATGTGAACCGGCCTAAGTCTAAAGCCCCCGTGCCAACTCTAGGCGAGATACATTTTCCTACGTCGGGTTCTCCAAAGGCGCAACGCCATTTTCTTCGTGGCGTGCTGTTGCTCCACAACTTTGAATACGATGAAGCGCAAACGGCTTTTCAACACGCCCAGAAGGTCGATCCAGATTTTGCGATGGCTTATTGGGGCGAGGCCATGACGTTGAACCATCCACTGTGGGGCGAGCATGATCGTGAAGGAGGCCGAGAGATCTTCGCGCGCCTGGGGGCAAGTGACGAAGAGCGGATTGCCAAGGCTCCGACGGAACGCGAGAAGGGGTATTTGCATGCTGTGCATGCGTTATATGGGGAGGGCGAGAAGGTTAATCGGAATCACGCGTATGCAGAGCAGATGCATATGCTAAGTCAACGCTATCCCGATGACCATGAGGCTGCGGCCTTTTATGCGCTGGCGTTGTTAGGCACTGCGCAGGGCGAACGCGATCCTAAAATCTATCTGCAGGCGGCATCGATTGCTGAGTCGGTGTTTCAACAGAACCCCCGGCATCCTGGCGCGGTGCATTACATGATTCATGCGTACGATGATCCTGAACATGCGTTATTAGGTCTCCGCGCAGCGCGAACGTATGCCAAGATCGCACCGGCTGCTCCACATGCTCAGCATATGCCATCGCACATTTTCATGGCCTTGGGGATGTGGGATGAGGTGGTTACCGCGAACGAAATGAGTTGGGCGTCTAGCGAGAAACGTCGTATGCAGAAGGGGTTGGGGGTTGGTGAGCGTTCGTATCATACGTTGTATTGGTTGATGTATGCCTACTTGCAACATGAGCGGATTGATGATGCGAAGCGGCTTGTCGACATGGTGCGTGATGACGCAGCGCAAGTGGGTTCTCGGTTTGTGAATGGCTACCTGGCGGCCATGCGTGGGACGTTTATTGTGGAGAGTCAACAATGGGATGTGAGTGGCCTGGAGCTGGACCGTTCGGGTCTTCGTTTTTCCGGGGCGACGAGTGAACTGTTTGCCATTGGACTGAGTGGGATCAAAACCCAGCGCGTGGACATGACTCAAACGGCGTTGAATCAACTTCGCGAGCAAATTGATTCTGCTCCAGAGACGCTTTCTCCCTCTCAGGTGTTGCCGGCGCGAGTGATGAAGAAGCAATTGTCTGCCATGATTCTCGTGGCCGAAGGAACGGTCGATCAAGGGTTGGCGTTATTGAAGGAAGCCACGACGTTGGAAGATACGATTCCTTTTGATTATGGTCCGCCGTTTCCTGTGAAGCCGGCGCATGAACTCTACGGTGAGGTGCTGTTGGAATCGGGACGGATCAATTCGGCCAGGGCTCAGTTTAATTTGGCGTTGGCTCGTGCGCCAAAGCGTGCGCATTCGCTGAAAGGGTTAGCGGCTTCTTCGATTGAGTAGGGTTCTATCGTCTGTTACCTTTTTCCTAAGACCGATTCAGGTTGCTTTTTTGCACAGTGAAATTTTTCCGGTGTTTTATTTGTAGCTGCACGATCTCATCGTGCCCTCTTTAGGGTTTCACGCTGGGCGGGGAGGGAAAAAGAAGAGGCGGCATAAGATGCCGCAGCTACAAAATTCAAGTCATTTGCAAAGCCCAAGATCAGTGCGCGTGTGCATGAAAAGTCCAACCACTTTCGGTGTGATTGAAGGGGAAATGCGCGCTACGGTTTTTTTGTGGAGACCGTGGCCTTCTTACGTGTGGGGGGTGGGTCGGGCGCGATTGCCGCTTGTAATTCCGCTTCATGATCTTTGGTGTAGAGGTGCAGACGTCGGAGGACTCGTTCATCTAATTGGGAGCGCGGATCTTTTGGAGTCGGCTGTTCTTCTTCAGGATTTGCCAATTTAATATTTCCAGCGATGCCGGATTCCTGACTTCTGGTCAACCATTCAAAGGCTACGTAGGCGATCAGGACGAGGAGCAATCCCACTAGGATGATGGTCTTTCTTTCGGGCGTCATGGTTTCATCTAAGTATCCCATGACGGAAAAGAACCCGAAAAACATACACCACACAAAAATGATGATCAGGCGTAAGAGATTTTCCATAATTGCGCGCTCAATGTCCTGCCTAAATGTCGCTCCTCGGGCCTGTTGAATAATGCATGTCAAAAGCCAATAAACGCCTCAGATGAAGCAGGCTTCGTCAATGAGAGGGAATGTTCAAAAAAGATCGTCCAGCAAGGCCGCAGCCCTTTTGACGCGCGGAGCGTACTCTCAGTACGTGAGCGCGAGCGGTGCAAAGCGCCAAGTCTGCGAGCCCGAAGGTCAGGCGAAATGGCGACCTCAGGTCTGTGCGAGCCGCCCCGGCAAAGCCAGGGAACGCCGCTGGCGGCTTTTTTCAACATTCCCTCCTTGGATCTATTCTCGGCGTTTGCCTGGCTTGTGGCAAGGCCAAATTCGTTAGGTGTGATGCGTCATGCGTGGTGGGTTGGCAGTGGAGGGTCTGAGAATTCGGCTTTTCCGCTTCACGCTTCACGCATTACGGTTCACTCTTCACGTTCTCCTTGGGCTGTTTCTGTTTTTCCTGAATGGCTTTCACCCTGGCCTCGAGTTCCTCGGCTTGGGCGACTCGGTTGGTTTCTCGGAGTAGGGCTGCGTAGTTTTTGAGCGTTTGGGCCACCATGGGATGGTCCTTGCCCAGGGCTTTTTCATTGATCGCCAAGGCTCGTTGTAGGAGGGGGTCGGCCTTGTCGTAGTGTTCTTGGTTGAAATGCAGGAGGGCCAGATTGTTTAAGAGGTTGGCAACCTTGGTGTCTTCCGGTCCGAACTTCTCTTCGTTAATTTTGAGCGCTCGTTCAAGGAGTGACGACGCTTTATCGAATTGATTCATGATCCGATACAGGTCAGCTAAGTTTGTCAGGCCTGGAACCAATCGAGGGTTGTCCGGACCGAAGGACAGTTCCGTGATACTCACGACTCGTTTGAGTAACATTTCCGAGTCGCTGTATGCCTCTTGCGTGAGGTGGATGAGCGCGAGATTATTGAGGCTGCCAATTAAACCAGGGCTCTCCGGTCCAAAAGCTTCTTCATTAATTTTGATCGCCCGTTCTAGGAGGGGTACGGCTTGATCGTATTGTTTTTGAGCTCGGTACAGGAGGGCCAGGTTGTTTAAGCTTTCTACTAGGACCGGATCATCTTTCCCCACGTTCTTTTCCGCATTGGCCAAGGCGCGTGTGAGATATGGCAAGGCTTGATCATATTCTTGTTGGGCAGCATGGACTCCAGCCAGATTTTTCAAATCGACCACCACATCAATGTGGTCCTTCCCGAGTGCTGCTTCTCGGACTTGGAGGGCTTCAAGAAACAACGGCATGGCTTTATCGAATTTTTGCTGGGCATGATATAAGGCTCCGAGATTACTCAAGCTGATCGCGAGTTCCGGATCATTCGGTTTGATGATCTTTCGGTGTAGATCGACCGCGCGATTGAGGAGTGGTTCGGCTTTGTCATATTGGCCTTGGACATCGTACAGCACGGCGAGCTTGGTGAGGGATTTCGGCAAGCGTTTGTCTTGTTCCCCAAATTTTTCTGCTTCTTCGAGTGCCGCTTGTAATTCGGTTTCGGCCTCTTGGAACCGACCTTGTTGCATCCGGATTTCACCAGTATCCGCGTGCATTTCCCACGGGGTTTTGGCGTCTTCGCAAGCCACGAGTCCAAGTCCCAGTAATCCACAGAGGCTTATGGCCTTTACCCATCTATCCATCCTCATCAATGTACCCTTTCTTTCCCCAGCGCTTTGAGATATTTCGGATCAATCGCAATTTTGGTGGAGGCGATGCCTCGTGTGGGCTTCCTCTCTTGTGTAGCTGCACGATCTCATCGTGCCTCTTCCCGTGGATCATGGGCCACTGACGTCTGGAACAGGCAGCATGAGATGCTGCAGCTACAGGAAAGACTTGACAACGCGATGCGGTCGAAAGGGGAGAAGGGGTGCCATTGGTTGGGGAACCCATCACGGGAACCAAACAAGGGGTTCGCCTGCCTCCACCAAAATTGCGACTGATCCGATATTTCTCAGTTTAATGTTCGAGATATGCGATGCCAACTGCTTGGGCAGGATAATGGTTCAGGGCGTGTCCAGACAAGTGGGCGTAAATTTGGTGGCGCGGGCCTCGGGTTAAAACAGTGATTGTTGTTCCGGTTGCCCGGGCCTCGCGAAGGTGTGTGGAACGGGCAGTTCGGGTTCAAGTGGGAATCCTGCCTTACGGTACGACGTGTCGAAGAGTTGTTGAATCGCATTCCAGGTTGATCCTTGTCCCTGATGGCGTGCGAAGAACCGTTTCTCTGATAATTCACCACCTCGGACTTCCTTTAAGCGGTTGACGATTTTTTTGATCCGATCCGGAAACGCCTGAGCCATGCGTTCGAGAAAGACTGATTCGACGTTGCCATTTAATCGAAGGAGAATATAGGAGGCGTCGACGGCACCGGCTTCCCGGGCTCGATGAAGAATCGTGGGGATGTCGTGTTCGGTGAGCCCCGGGATCACGGGCGCGATAAACACATGCGTTGAGATGCCTGCCTTGGCTAAGTGCGCCATGGCTTCGAATCGTTTGGTAATCGATGGCGCTTGTGTCTCTACTTTTCGGGCAATCTGATCGTCCGCGAAGGGAATGCTGAAATACACGCGCACCCAGGCGTGCTCGTGTAAATTTTTGAGGATGTCCACGTCGCGCTGAATGAGCGCAGCCTTGGTGATGATGATCACGGGATTGCGAAACTCCGCACATACCTCAAGGCACGATCGCGTGAGTTCATGAGTGGCCTCCAGTGGTTGGTAACAGTCGGTGTTGCCCGAAAACACGATGAGTTCGCCTTTCCACGACGGTTTCATGAATGCCGCACGTAAGGCTTCAGCGGCATTGGGCTTCACGATGAGTTTTGATTCGAAGTCCGTGCCCGCGCCAAAGCCCCAATATTCGTGGCTGGGTCGTGCATAGCAATAGGCGCAGGCATGAAAACATCCTCGATAGGGGTTCACGCTCCAGCGAAAAGGAAGGTCGGGACTATCATTGCGGCTGAGGATCGATGCGGTTTCTTCTTCGTAGATTTCGGTGGTGACTTGTGGGGCGGGTTCGAGGAGTTCCCGGTGATCCGAGAGAAACGGGTTTTGTGGATTGGAAATGAGTTTCATGGGGAGTTTGGTGGAGCAGATATCACCGGCGTTCGTCCATGTTCACGATACCGAACCTCGACGGCGTCTCGCAATTTATGAAAGTGGTCGGTGAACCCTGAAGTGAGGACCCATTCCAAGAGCCAGTGGGGAATCCACACGGACGGTTGCACATGGACGACGACCGAGGCTTTCGCGTGTTCAGAGTCTAGTGCAGGGCGTAACGTCCACACCCAATCATATTGTTCGAAATCACCTTCCACGAGCGTGGTGTTCAATACGCTGGTGGGAATTTCTCTGGTATCGGTCACTAGTTTTAATCCAATCGGTAAAAAGGATACCTTGAGGGTCATGTCGACTCGAACCTGGTTGCTTACCCGTTCGATGGTATTAATGCTGGGAGATTGGGCAAAGATGTCGGGCCATTTTGGATAGTCGCTGAGTACGGCATACACCGTTTCCGGCGGTGCAGCCAGCATCAGGTCGGCGGTCATGGTCGCCAAATTGTCTTCAGCAATCGTGACCTCGTAAGAGACCCACGTTTCTTCGGCATGAATAAACGCGGGGTGGGTCAGAGAGCCTAGAGAAAGAATCAGAAAAATGAATAAGGGAATTGCCATTTTGTTATGTCCGTGGAAGCCAGAATCTAATCTTGGGGCTGTTTCAATTATCTGTTCAAATTGCCAAGCAGGTTTTTTCACTATAATAGAATAACCCCTCCTTTGTAAGGAGGCCTGCGCGCCGGAGCCTCTTTCAGCCTTCGTATCCACTTCGGCGAAGTAGGCTCGGCGAAGGAGGGGGCAAGGGGAGGTAGAAATGCCCTCTTTCCTTGTCTCGCCCCAAATGTTGCGGTAGACTCCGAATTCAATCCCCAAGCCGACCCTGTCTGACGTTTGATATTTGACTGCCCCCGTAGCTCAGGTGGATAGAGCAGTAGTTTCCTAAACTGCGTGCCGCGTGTTCGAATCACGCCGGGGGCACCATATGTCGATCCAGAAATCTTTCTCGAATTTTGATGAAGAAAGAGAATGTTGAATGTAAGGGAGTGAATAAATTCATTCATTCATGTCAGAGGTGCCTACTTCAAGGGTTGTGAAAAGTATTAGTCAACCAAAGATTTGATAATCATCTAGCAGGCTCCTCGCCTGGGCGGTACAGTTGGAAGATTGGTCAAA
>JAQBUF010000065.1 GCA_027623995.1 Nitrospirota bacterium | reverse complement strand
CTATCATAATGTCTTCTCCTCCCCGCCCTCTACACTAATTTAACATAGGGGAGGTGTCTCATCATTATTGACACAGAGGGCTTGCGGCTAACCCAAACGCCGCGACATAGCTTGTGGTCTGTTGGAAAAGAATGTCTTTGGTCGTCAACGTCTGCAAAATGTATTCTTGGCCTTTCTCATAATTCCTGGTTTCGTAGGCAGCATGAGCCGCCTTATATGAGATCTCCGGTGCCGGCCCTATCAAGGTAAGAATTTCTTCATAGAGCCCCAATGCCTTCTCGTATTTTTTATGGACCATGGCTCGCTGAGCCTGTTCTAGCTTAATCAAACTTTGGATCTCAGGCGATTGAGCAGAAGCCAGGGGCAGAAAGGACATCGAGAATAACAGTATGATGAGAATTGAAAGTTTACGTGAGCCTGGCATGAAATAGATGATCCCTTTGAAGGTATGTGCGAAAGAAGAGTTTTGTCACACGAACACTCTTATCGTGTCGGCATTATGGTAGGTGTCATACCCAAAATCAAGGAATGATAATTTTGTTCCATGGAGGGACTGCCTGGGGTTCGCCGATGTGGTGGTACTGAATTAACTGCTTTGACGAAACCCAGTTAAGTCCTTCGGGAAGTGCTGGGATAAATTCCGGAAGTTCCTGAGCCATTATATTCGGTGCCGAGACTGAGGGATTATCACAAAAAAGGGCCCTCCGTCCTGGAGGGCCCTTCGCGACAGCATCCGCTCTGGAGGATTTGGGATGTTCCTCCAGAGGTGATGCGAGCATTAGACGTTAGCTGTCGTGTGTATTTCGGCTTCTGGTTCTACCTGGGCGACCGCTTCAGTAGGTTCAGAAACTGGGTTTGCGGGGACCTCACTCTCTGTTGCTTCAGATGGAAACAGTCGATCGGTTAACTTCTCGATTAAATTTGATAGTTTATTGGCCGTGCGTTCAATACGAGTGCCATATCTTTCTGTTGTGTCATCTAGTCGATTGATACGGCGATCAATCTTATCCTGAATTCGCTCCGCCTTGTGTTCTTTTCCATTTGCAATCGCGTCGGAAAGTTTTTCATAGGCATCAGCTATTTTTTGGGATTGTCGTTCGACCTTGCTTTTTAATTGGTTGGCTAACCGCGCGATCTTCTGTGCCCCTTTTAAAATTTTCTCCCCAATATTATCGAGGAATTCATTGAGGCCCTGGACCGCTTTATTCGTTCTATTTTCAACTTTCTTTGATAACGAGCCTGGATTATTTTCAACCAGTTGCTGATTGAGCTGCGTTTGAGAGTGATTCGTGCCTCCTGCACCACTCGGTCCATCACTATCACGGGTTTGACTCCCTGCTGTTTGGAAGAGACCTTTCAGGAGGTCTAGGAAGGAGGTGGATGAAGGAGTACTTGGATTTTGCCCGTCATTATTGATTGCCCCAAATGGGTAGGCTGATTGTTCATTTTTAGTTTTCTGTTGAATAAAGGCTTGTTGGGCCGATACGGATTCAGAATGTTTGATCTTGAGATCCACGCTGGCAATCGACCCTGAGGCTTTGATCTGCTCTCCATTCGCCAATATGGTGTTCAGATCCCCTGAGGCCACATCTTCACGTAGTCCATTCACTTGATTGACGATCTTTTTAATGTCCTGAATTTCCTGTTCGTTCAAATCCCCTTCAATAGTGATTTGCTTTTCACTGATAAATGATCCTTCAAGAGAATTGGACCGAAGGGTGAGAGCTTGCCCTTCCGCAACACCACGGGCGTTATACTTTACTCCTGTGCCCTGAAACGCGGCATTAGTTGACAGTGTGACCTTATCTCCCTCTGCTGTCAGGATGGTTAATCCTGTTTGCGTCTGTGTATGCACATCAACTTTTGAATATGATTGGGTTGATCGTCCTCCAGCATGGGAAAACAGATTGGCAAATTTTGTGAGGTTGGAAAAGTCAGGGGAGAAGGAGACCATAATGGATTCTCTCAATGTTGCGGATTGAAAAAATGGGTAACAACGAGATGTGTCTTCATATAACCACATACACGTCATCGGCTTGCGGTTATGACAAACTTAAGGGTTGAGGACCATTGAAAATATTTTTTTTGCCCTAGGCATGGGCCTGTGGATACATCAGCCTTCGGTGGGACTACGTATGCTAGACAAAGTTGACCTGCTCGGTTTTTGTTCGGTAAGGTGCATTGATGTTGCTGAATCACCCATTCAGGTCAATTATGTGAGTCACACCAGAACTGATTTTTTAGACTGAAAGAGGCCCCCATGGACATATCGATTGGATCGAACCACTTACGAAATACCAATGGCGTCTTCCAAGCCGAGGGCAAGGACCTTATTCAGCTGGCGATCACTGATGATGGTGCCATGCTCTTATCAATGGAGTTATACAATCCAGCCGGCACACAGGTCGCCACTCTGGAACACAATACCTGGATCTCCAATGAACAGGATCGCTTTGAACTGAAGATTGAAGATGATAAAGCGCTCTTGGTCGATAAAACCTTGAAGGGCGTCATTCTTGCGTTCAAGAAAGAAAGCCAAACCGAGGTTTCGGTTCCCCAAGGTAAATTTTATTTGCCCAGCGGCATGGTGTCAGAGGTGACACCTGAGTACTGGCATGTCGGGAGCAAAATTGAGCTTAAAGGTGTTGAGGTGGATCTGCACGGCGGGGCCATCGAAATTCAATAAGTGTTATCTGGCCAATAGCAACTTTGTCTATTCAGTGGATCACGACTCCCCTCTCTCTCCCCCTACTCGTAAAAACCCATTGGCTCAAGTCCTTACTTTCTAGGTCTCTCCCTACTGACCATGAGACTGTGAAGTATAGGATTTCATCAAGCCACCTAGTGCTTCAGCAAATGCCAGGAACTAAATATACTGCACCATAACCAATAGCATGTTGATGAATACTTGGCACAGGAAAATATACTGACAATCGTGCCGAGTTTTTTTACAGGAGAATGGCGACAGAGTAAGTCGTTCAATTTACAGAGGTTTTCTTAATTTGCTCGGGGCAAGATCCTCATGCCTGTCAGTATTTTTTACACATATCGAAACCGACGACACATATCATCACGAATCAGATGTCTAATAAACTTCATCTACATTCCCTAACAAAACTGAAGTCTGACCAACGAATTCCTAAAATCAAGATGGCATTCCCCTTGCTCAGTAGCTAAAGCAACACCTGAACATTCACATTCAAGGGGAGGCGTGATTATGGAAAATCAATCTAGTTTCGATGCCGAAAGTTTAATGCTGGATGCAAAAAAAGCCATTCTTGAAGAACAGCATCGTCGGTTTCAAGATCTTCAAGCCGCGGGCATGTGGCCCGAGGCTATGAAGCAATTACAAGTCACGCTTGGTTGTGCGGCGGATCTTCTTAAGGATTCTGTGAATTTATTAGAGCAAGCTGTCGAAAGGCGAACGCTTCAATCACCTCCACCACAAAACTTGTTGCCACCACCAGATGATGAGCAAATGAAATAACTCGGAAGATATTGTCAATGGATGATTACATTCTGAACACGGCGAGCTAATAAATAAGAAGAAGCGAGATGATTCAAAGACCACCGGCATGATTGCCACCCGTTAATCGGATAGATGGTCCTCTGTTTCTCAATTTCACTTCTTCTTGGTTGGCTGTTCCTCAAAACCTATCCATCCGCTGCTTCTGCATTCTTTGATCCCTCAAACCCCTTCCTAATCGTTTGTCTTTTCATTATTTGCCCTTATACGCGACAGTCTCTAAAAATTGATACTCAGAATGCCTTGACCCTCTCATGACCAACTTGTCATCATGAGGGTCAATATTTTCACCAGAAAGATCATCATATTCCCGATGAGGATTGTGTTCATGCGATGGAGCAGGATTTTTACCAGTTGCGTTATGGCATTCTGTTTTTCAACCGGAGCATTTGGAGAGACACCAGAACCGACAGATTCCCACACAGGAGATTCTGTCAAGGAAGGTGAAGCACCAAATACTACCGCACAAATCAAAGAGGAAAAAGAATTAGAAAATCTCAAGCCAGAGGAATATCGTTTGCTGGTCCTGGGCACACAAATTTATTTGGGTCGATTTGGATATGGGGTTGGTCCGTTTTCTGGGGAACTCGATCCGCAGACACAAGAGGCCTTGCGGGCATATCAAAAAAATGTGGAACTCTCGGAAACGGGAAAGATTAATAAAGAAACACTCAAGCAGCTCACCGATGATAATAGTATCTTAGATCAAATTCTTCCCTTCCTTCCTAATTTTAAATTCGAAGGTGAAAATTGGGATGAAATGGTTTCGGCTCATGGAACATGGGCGTTGGAAAACCTTCCTGTCGCGGAGGCGCTGCAAACTTCACAAATTTCCTGCCTTCGGAAGTTGAATTTATGTACGGTCTCTACGGCGAAATTAGCACCTGGCTACACGCCCACCCTCTTGAGCTATACCAATGTGTATGAAGTTGAAGTCTGGGGAGAGGGAGCCATTACGACCAAGCCTTCAAAAACAGGGACCTGCGTCACCACGATATTACAAATTCAGCGAAACGAACCTTCCATCGCACGGCTCACAGCTTTTGAACGATCTCAATCTGGTGCTTGTGCGCAAGTTTCTCCAAAAAATGTGCGGATGCAACTTGCGGATGGCTCACAAATTTATCGAGCATTAAAGCAACAAAAAATTCAAGATGCCCAGCGCATATTGCAGGTCAAACAAACTCAGGCCTCAAAGCCCTAAGGTCCATCAATGTCGTTAAGGAAGGTGCCCACCAGGGATATATGGATGAGTTGTTCCTAAGGTTAGGACTTTAGGGCGATGAACAACGTCAATGTGGGGCATTTAGTTAACGCTGCTTTTTATTTTTTCCGGTACGAGAAGAAATTCGTAGGGGGGGTGAGGTACACGTTTCATCCTGCAATTGAATGGTAAGCCCTCCCCCATTTCCAGCAGATATTATTTCCTTCACTTCGTTATTTTTTGACCAGTTGATAGAGCAACACGCTTTTCTTCTTCACATTTCCTGATCGAGTTCGAGGCCATTCAATCTCAAGGTCTTTGGTCGTCAACATAAATTTTTTGGAGAAACTGGCTTCTACGGCTTCGAGACCCAGCCGATTGGGATCACAGAACAATCCCGTTCCCCCAACCGGCAGGACATGATCCAATAGCCGACAAATATCATCCAGAAACATATTATCGTAAAAAATCTCACTTCCTAAAACCATGTCGTACTGTTGAGTCAGCCCTTTCGGCGTGGCCCAATCTAAGACAAGTGTCGAAAATGTTTTAATCCCATTGAGACGACAGGCTTCTTGAGTTGATTCCATGACCAACGGCACCTTGTCGGAAAAAGTCGGCACCCCTCCTAATTTCCCAGCCACTAAACCCGCAAGACCGGTTCCACATCCAAGCTCCAAAATCGTTTTACCTTTGAGTGACTCTGGATAAAATTCCTGAATGAGAAATTCGGACAATGCCACTTCGGATGCCCATACCCGATTCCAATAAAACCATTCGTTCGATTCGGCATCCATGTCCTCAGCCTTCTCATGTGCCCGAATGTCTCGTTTGGATTGAATGACAAGCTGAATCGTACCTACATGGGGAAGACTCACCGCTTCGGTTTTTGACATGCAATATGATCCTTTGGGAACAGGCTGGCTATGGATTGAAATGTTAATGAAATGTCTGAAGTAATTGTTCCCAATTAGCAACCCTTGTAACTCCAGGTGCAGAATAAGACCGATTCCAAGGTTGATCCATGAGGAACACCTGAATTCCCTGGCTCACGTAATCTTTCACATGCTCAGGATGGTCATCCACGGCAAACTTCAATCCCTCTGCCACGTCAGATTTTTCACCCGTGAGGTGCAGTTCATCAAACGGTAACTGATGGGTTCGCAGCCACTCCAATGTTTGAGGTCGAGCATACGGGCGACGAGCTGTAATAATTACAATCCGAAACTGCTGCTGAAGAGTCTCG
Source organism: Nitrospirota bacterium (assembly GCA_027623995.1). Lineage (GTDB taxonomy): Bacteria > Nitrospirota > Nitrospiria > Nitrospirales > UBA8639 > Nitronereus. Next base: position 11,842 of record JAQBUF010000065.1, on the reverse strand, counting down.
AGCGCGACACGGGAACCAGGGATAACCGGAAGAGAGGGGATACTCTGAACATGAAAATGTTCAAAAATTTGTTCAATCAGATCTCGATCAACATCACTGCCATCCAAACCCCCAGCACTGGCGTATAGTTCATTTGGCCATGCTTTACCGGTCATTTTGCAATAAATCCGTTGCACCTCTTCTTCAGCCACGGCCAACACATTATCAATATCGACAGCGAATCCTGGTTTCATATTTCTCTTTCCGTTAATTAAATTTTCCAAAAACATACATTTTTTATGCCCTGAGGTTTTAGGGAATATTTCATCTTTACCGATTTGCAGGATCAGCATTTTTGGGTTGGATGTCAAGATTGCGAGTATCCGTCTACAGGAAGTGAGCGCACCGTCACCTAGAGACACAAAAGTGGCAACAGAGAAACTGAGATCAATGAACACAATGGAAATTTTTATTGAAGGCGAGAGAATTACTTGGCTGCTAACGTAGAAACAGAGAGTGAAAGAGGAGGGGCATCCAAGGAACGATCGGTTAATCCATAATAGGCTTTGTGGATCGTTCCCACCGGGGAAACCTCCATTAAAAATGGATTTTCCCAGGCTCCATCTGCCACATCGAGTTCTTCTGGAATCAATACTTTAAGAAGATGGTTTTCATAGGCCGCCACAATCTTTAAAGGCACTCCCCCAACCACGCCGATATGACCGTTCGACGTAATGGTCCCGGTAAGGACACGCCCGCGCGGCACGGGATCGCCTTTGGCCAATGCCAAGACACTTAACCCCACCATGCCTGATAAACTTTCGCCATACATCGTTAAGCCCTGATAGGGTAACGTCAGAGTCACCGTCCAGGATTTGGAATCCACATGGCTGACTTTTACCACCTGTCGAATCGCTTCTTGCACCGCTTGTTGTGCCATCGGCGAAAATCGACCAGGAGTGTTTTGGAATTGGACACGAATGCCATCATGATCATATCGACGTTCAAGTTCAATTTGAACCTCGGCCACCACACCGATCTGCGCCCAATGTCGATCCAGGGTTGTGCCTAAGATAGGAACGGTCACACGATGGATCCCCCCTTGCGGGATCCCAGCCCCGGCCAGAGCCAAAGAGATGGGACTGCCCCATAGTACACAACAGATTGTGACAGTCTTAAAGAAATAAAATAATCTGTGGGATTTTAAGACAAAGGTATGGCCTTCAATTTTCTGACAAGACGGGAATACTAGAGATACAATGTGAACAACCGACATGGCCACTGGTTCCCCCTCTTTTCTCGATTTCTTTCTCGGGGGAATGACAGATCAACTTGAACACCACATGAAGCTACCTGTTCACCTCAATTGCATCTTTCTACAATACCGGTAGAGACCAATTTCTCCTGTAATATTCACGCCAAAATACCTCAAGATACCCATGACCATCTCCGAAAGAATTGAGAGGAACGCGAATCATTGTTCACTCAAATTGAATACTTACTCAGTCCTTAATAAAAGGTACATTCCCGCAATGGCAATAAAGAAAATCCCCATTGAATCAGTTCGACTCGGAATGTATATCGCTGGATTTGATCGGTCTTGGCTTGAAACACCATTTTTCACCCACCGGTTTCTTTTGAAAAAGTCGACTCAACTGACCAAGCTTCAACAATCAGGCATCCGTCATGTTGAAATTGATACCTCTCAAGGGCTTGATGTCCCTCAAGAGCCATCACAGGAAGAAGTAGAGCCTGTCTCGGTAAACGCTGAAAAACAGGTTACTGAAGCGTTAGACAGACTTCCTGATGATTCCCATGGCATGGCCTTATCTCAGGAACTCAATCAAGCCCGAGACCTTCGGCAGGAAATGTTGCAAGAAGTCCGTGAGGTGTTAGGCACGATTCGCACGTCAGGCGTGGTGGATGGGAATAAAGCCAAGGAAATTTCAGAAGATATCATCGCCAAAACCATAGGCCATGAAGAGGCTCTAGCGGCATTGATACGTACCCGAGAATTCTCACCAGACCTTTACGACCATTCTCTCTCGGTATGTACCCTTTCCGTTTTGTTAGGCAAACTCCTTGGGTATGAGAAGCACATGCTTCATCAATTAGCGATGGGAGCGCTTTTGCACTACATCGGGCTCCTTCGATTACCCACTGATATCGTCCGTCCTGTCAGAACACTCTCAGAATCTGATCACAAAATTTACCAACAACATCCAGACTTAGCCGTTGATATCTTAAAAAAAAGTCAGGGCATAACTCCCGAAGTTATCGAAATGATCGCGGCACATCATCACGCTTCCTCTTCTACGGTCCAACAGGTCAACCTACCAGATGATTGGCGCAAGATCGGTCAGATACTTCGTGTGGTTGATGTGTATGATGAACTATTGACAGGACAAGGATTGCAAAAACCACTAGCGGTCAAAGACGCACTAGGAGAATTATATCAACAAGGACAACGCACCGAAGTCGATATCAATCTCGTCTCACATCTCATCAACCAAATTGGGATTTACCCCATCTATAGTCTCGTGGAACTAAGTACGGGCGAACGAGGCATTGTCACCGCGGTTACTCCAGGGCAACTCCTTCAACCGGTGGTATTGGTCATTCAAGATCCTGATCATCGACCCTATACAGACCCCATGCCCATAAATTTTGCTTCCATATTGCCTGAAAAAAACCACATTCAGATTACTCAGGTTCTTGATGCAGAAAAGGAAGGGGTTCATGTGGAAGAAGTTCTCGCCGATTGGGTGGCGTTATAACCTGTTGTTTCTCGTCTTCACCATTGCCTATTCCCTTATTTATTCTCCTTCTCCTCCCCTTCCAACACATCCATCATCTCGGCGTATCCCAGAATCCTTCTTCAGGCACAATCTGTCCCCCCTCGTCCCCATTATCCTCTCCTTAGAATACTGCCAACAGCGTACGAATCTTTCCAGAATTCAGAAACATCAACGATATTCCAGTAACCATCCTCAGCAACCTAAAGTTGAACCTTCTGGAAGGTTTTTTGCCAAGAGGCCGATAATGGAAAAGTGAGGCAAAAGGGCAAACTGCTTGAGAGGGCAGGACGCAAAGCCAAAAGACCTAAGTTGGATAAAAATCCAAGGCTTCGTCTGGTTGCTGACAAAAAAAGTTCCTCCACCCGGGACTCCTCCTCTCCAGCCAAAGTTCCACTGCCAAGTTCCGATTTTCTACATAGACCTATGCAAGTTCGAGCATGAATTTTTTCAATCGAGTGGGTCTATCATGACATCGGCCAATATTTTGCACGAGGCGCCACTTCCCCCGGTGCCCCCTCGTGAAGCAACCCACCCTGTATCGTGACTCTGTCACGATACAGGGATGAGGAGACTCCCATGAGACATCAACCGACATCCTTCATCAGCAAAGTCATCGGCATTTCAGTCTTCACAGTCACATTTGGTCTGTCAGGGTTAGGAGAGGAAAATGGGTGGGCAAAGGTCGGTTCTTATAATCTCCAAGGACCTGAACGATATATTTCTCAATTCTACGAGAATGAAGAACCGACGATTACGGTGATGAGACCCGCTACAGTATCGTTGCCTGATAAACCCTTACGCACAGAACCCCCATTGGGCTTAGCACAAAAAAAACGTCTCGGAGTTCTGCTCTTCTTTTTATGTGTCGCCTCTGAGGATGAGATGTAGTTACGTTTGATGAAGGCGAATACTTCTCAGGCGGTTAATGGTGGCAGCTACTTCATAAGGTCGGGGCCGTGCAAAGTTACCAGGATGTCGCCCTGATTGATAATAGGGATCGAGTCGATCCAGTCCTTCCTGAGTGAAAAAATCGTCTATCATGATGACGGCCTCTTTTATACCCATTTGAGGACATCTCATGTGTTGGGCAAGAAAACGTAGCGCATACCCAATGGCGCGCGTTTGACTGATGTCAACCAATTGTTCCACGCCAACAAGATCCAACCGTTCTTTGCCAAACATCAATAGTGTTAAAGATTTCGCATCAATCTTGAAATCACGTTTTCCAGAGGAGGCGTGGATACTCTCCCGAACGATAGATCTTGAACGAATAGGATCAAGAGCCTGAGGCACTTCCCGACAACGTTGCGTGGGATGTGCCTGAGCAATCTGATGGGCCTCATCAGTCACTGTTACGGGTTGAAAATCTCGCATCAAAATGACGGTATCGGCGACATCAAAATAATCTCCACATCCACCCATCACCAAAATCGTGGAGACCCCATGTGCTTTAAATAGTTCATGAATTCGGTCAATCAAGGGGGTAATAGGTTAATGGGTTTTATGAACGAGGGCTTGCATCCGCGCATCACGAACAAGAAAATTTGTCGCTGAGGTGTCTTCATCCAACAATAGAGCTTCTGCGCCAATTTCCATCGCTTCAAGAATGGTTGCGGCTTGACTTGTACTGCCACTGGCATTGTCGGTTGAAAAGTGCGTGGTGTCCTGTCCAAACGGAAGGTTGGTAATAAACCCACTCATATTTATCTGTTCAATTCGGCGTCCATCTTCGGCTCGGACCTTGACCGCAGTATTCAAGGTGACCACATATTCTCGTCCATCACCAGGGATATGCGGATAGACCCCCCGCTCTATGGCCCGGAGCAATGTTGATTTTCCGTGATACCCTCCTCCCACAATGAGTGTGACTCCCTTGGGTATCCCAAGACCGGTCAATTCTTTTGTCAGGGTGCCTTGTTGCTTGAACGTATGAGGTATGGGAATCTTCACTCGAAGGGAATCTGGCGATTCAAAGGGGTGAGAGTTTTCTCCCTTCAACGGAAGATCAGACGCACCACTCACTCGGGCAAGCTGTGAACCATCCGCCACAAAAGCGACGAGACCTAAGGCGTGAAGTTGTCCTCGAATAGCCTCTTGGTTTTCTACACAATTGACGAATTCACGAGCTTGTGTTTGGTCCAATGCATCCCAGTTCATACTCTGGTTGACGATGCGGGGTATCTCATCACACAACATGGCTTCTGCTTGTCGTCCGAGAATGGTTCGCCCTTGAGCTGGCAATCCTATTTCCATTCGTGCTTCGATCCATGGCTCGGTGACCACCATGCCTGTTCGTTCCAGAACTTCCTGACCACCGACATCGATGGAAATAAGTCCGCTCTTTCCCATACCACGATGTCTCTGACAAATCTGATGAATGGCCTGGTGAATCGTTCGGATCAAATAATCTTGTATGGCAATGCGCCGAATCGCATTTGAAAATAAATCGGGAGGAATGTTGGCAAAAGTTGATGGAACACGAACGCGGATTTTTGAGGGTGTTGCAAAGGGGTCACCCTGCACATGATCAATGTATAGCGTAAAGAGAGGGGAAAGAAACTCCCCCACAAGGTCTTTATAGGCTTTAACCCCTCGCCCATCTATACGATGAAGGGTTGTTTGAAGATCGTCGAATGTTGCCATAGGAATGTCTATCGTGACCCGTGATGCGTGACCCGTAATGGGTGAAAAAGATTACCCTCTTGTTTATTACTTCCACTTTTTTTAGCCTTTCACATCACGCATCACGGCTTACGCATCACGGTTTTTCAAAACCCTGGATATTCGATAATTGCTCAAGGGCCAACATGAGCGCATGCGTTCCGGCTCGACCATGCCCATGCGCTTGCACGGCCAAGTACAACTGATGCACGAGGGCTAAGCCGGGAAGGACCAGGCCCATCCGCTTGGCCTCATCTAACGCGATTCCCATGTCTTTCAAAAAATGCTCAACAAAGAAACCAGGATCAAAATTTCGCTGCAAGATACGGGGAGCTAAATTCTCTAAGGTCCAACACGCCGCAGCTCCTCCCCGAATAGACCGGAGCATGGTGGGTAAATCCAATCCTGCCCGACAGCCATATAATAATGACTCGCAGACTCCAATCATGGTTCCAGCAATGGTGATTTGATTGCACAACTTCGCATGTTGTCCAGCGCCAGATGGACCTTGATGAATAATGGTTTGCCCCATGACCTCAAACACCGGACGAAGTGCGAGAACAACACCGGCTTCCCCACCAATCATGATCGATAAGGTGGCCTGTTGAGCTCCGACATCTCCACCGGAAACCGGAGCATCAATAAAATGTCCACCCTTGGCCTGGCAGACCTCAGAAATTTCGACAGCCAAACTCGGCGGTGATGTCGTCATATCGACAAGCACGGTTTTGGGGCGAATGGACCGAAGAAGACCAGAGTCACCAAAGTAGGCTTCACGCACGTCTTGGGGAAACCCAACCATGGTGAACACAACATCAGCTTGCGCCATGACTTCTGCTGGTGAGACTGCCCATTGAGCCCCTTGCGCTAACAAGGCTTCAGCTTTTTGACGTGTTCGAGAATACACTATGACGGGGTAGGAATTCTTCAGAAGGTGTCCACACATCGCTGCGCCCATGACACCTGTTCCAATCCATCCCAAGCGAAGGGGTGAAGGCAGAGTCAATGAATTGGGGGAAGTCATGAAGATGTTAACAGAGGCTAGGAGACCCGAATGGCAGGTTGTTGTTGCGTGAGGCAATGGATCGTGCCGAACCCCCACACTAAGTCCACTGCGTGAATTCCAACAACAGGGCGATCGTGAAAGAGTTCACCCAAAATTCCAAGAGCCACTCGATCATTGGGATCATTAAAGGTGGGAACCAACACGGCGGCATTACCAATATAAAAATTGGCATAACTTGCTGGCAATCGACGTCCATCAAACACTAACGGACCGGGCATGGGTAATGGGATCATTTCAATTTTTAATCCATCTTCCAAACTGGCGCTCTCTAGACGTTCTCGATTTTCAGCCAAAGGGCGATGGTTCTCATCGTGAGCATTTCGTTCCTGGCAAAGCACTACCGTGTGTGGAGTCACGAATCGACAGAGGTCATCGACATGCCCATGCGTATCATCCCCTGCAATGCCCTTATTCAACCACACCGTATTGGTCACGCCCAATGATTGGCTGAAAACCGTTTCATAATCCTTGCGATTCAGTCCAGGATTGCGCACTTGAATCTTTGGATCAAGCAGACATTCTTCAGTCGTTAACAAGGTGCCAGCACCATTGACATCAATACTCCCGCCCTCAAGGACCACATCACTTCCATTAAATGTAATAGGCAGAATAGGATGGTTAAGGCGTTTGGCTAGACGCTCAGGAACCTGATCATCTTTTTTCCAATCAGGGTAACGAGCCCAGGCATTGAATCGAAACCGAGCAATGACGGCTTGAGGTCGTGGCTTCTTTTTTGTAACAAAGATTGGACCAAAATCACGGGTCCATCCTCGGTTTGTGGGAACTGGAAAGAATTGAATCTGTGTTAAATTCACACCAGCGCGAGAAAGAAACCGCTTGGCACGTTCTTCATGAGGTTTCGAATTAACCAAAATCCGGACAAGTTCACCCTCGGCCAACTTCCGAACAATTTCCGCATAGACCCAATGAATGGTCGCGAGTTTCCCTGGCCAATCAGAAGCATTATGAGGCCATCCTAACCAGGTCGCCTCATGTGGCTCCCACTCCGCTGGCATTCGGTAGCCGAACGACAGGGAAGGATGTTCAGCCTTTCTTCTTGGCGTTTTAGCATTCACCAGGATCGTCCTCGTCTAGAAAACGTTTAGTGATGCCATCATACGCATCAACACGACGATCGCGGAGAAAGGGCCAATGACGTCGGACTTCTTCAACTCGGGTCAGATCAATCTCCGCGATTAAGGTTTCTTCTTTATCAGTCGAGGCTTCCGCGAGAACGACACCAAATGGATCACAAATAAATGAGCTTCCCCAAAACTCTATGCCGTCGCCACCCTCGGCTGGCTTCTCATGCCCAACACGATTGACAGAACACACGAACACACCATTCGCAATCGCATGACTCCGTTGAATAGTCTGCCAGGCATCTCGTTGCGATTGGCCTTCTTGGGATTTTTCTGATGGATGCCAACCAATGGCCGTCGGATAGAACAACATCTCCGCGCCTTGAAGCGTCGTCAAGCGCGCGGCTTCCGGATACCATTGATCCCAACAAATCAACGTGCCGACTTTACCTGCACTCGTCTGAATAGCTTGAAACCCTTTATCCCCCGGCGTGAAATAAAACTTCTCATAGTAGGCTGGATCATCCGGAATATGCATCTTGCGATAGAGCCCAGCCATTGAGCCATCGCTATCAAGCACCGCTATCGAGTTATGATAGATCCCAGCGGTTCGCCGCTCAAAAAGCGGAACAATAATCACGACTTTATGCTGCTTGGCGATCTTGCTTAATGCTTCCGTTGAAGGCCCTGGAACAGACTCGGCCAAATCAAACAGCGCGGCATCCTCCTTTTGACAAAAGTATTGGGAGGAAAACAGCTCAGGAAGACAGACCAACGTGGCCCCGTCTCGAACGGCGGCTTCAACTTTGGCCAAAGCGCGATCAAGGTTTTCTTCGGGAACCGGTGTGCAGCTAAGCTGAATAAGACCGACACAAATATTTTTGGGTACATTCATGAGATTGAAACCAAAAATTTTCTGAGGTTTGTATTTAAAGGGCCTGTTGAATATTTCCTGTTCATTGGCCATAGATGCTTCAGGACGGGAACCGACATCAGTGAGAGGGAATGTTCAAAAAAGTTCGTCCAGCAAGGCCGCAGCCGTTTTGACGCGCGGAGCGTACTCCCAGTACGTGAGCGCGAGCGGCGCAAAGCGCCAAGTCTGCGAGCCCGAAGGTCAGGCAAAAGCCAGAGAACGCCGCTGGCGGCTTTTTTCAACATTCCCTTAAAACGAATGTTTCCGGGTTCGAATGTGTTCCCCTTTTCGAGCATACACTTCGGCGGTGATCCCCTCCAGGTCAATACGGAGACGGGTAAAGTTGTCCATGGCATCGATAGGGCGACATTCGCAAGAGTATAATCTCCATCACCAGCAGTGGGAAGTGTTCCTTCAAGATTGAACATGCTTGGCTTGGGATGACTATAAGGCCAGAAAAATGCCGAGGAAATAATCGAAATCACTTTAAATGTTGGATCCGATGGACTCACTACCTCTGCCGTCATGGAACAATGAATATCCCCAGAAAGAAACACCACGCGTGGAATGTGATACTCACGGATATGATTGAGCACTTCCCCACGTTGCTCCAGAAAGCCCCCCCATTTATCTGGACTTTCCGTTTTATGATCAGGGAATAGTGGAATAGGCGATGCCACAAGCTTCACTTTTCCTGAGCCATCATTCAGCCAATCTTTGAGTGCCTGCAATTGTTCCCGACTCACAAGTTCTTTCGGCTCAGACTCCAGATTGCGCTCTGTGCGTGTGTCCATCACGAATACATCACAACATCCATCCGTAAAGACATACCACAATTTTTCAGGAACGCCCTCTAGCTTGTTCTGGGCATTGACCGTAAACAATGGATTTCCACTCATTTGATACGTCATGTAGGAATGCATGGCGGCGGGATATTTTGTTACCCAGTCTTTGGGTTCGGCTTTGGCCGGCCAATTATCTTCGATCTCGTGATCATCAAGCGTCATATAGGTTGGCACATTGGCCATGAGACGTTGAATATGGGGTTGGGAAAAGGCCAGACGGTAACGAGTGTTAAACTGATCGAGGGTGTCATCCATTTTGAGATAATTTAAATCATCCGCATATATCTGATCCCCAATCATCAAGACGGCATCACAGCCATCTCCGGCTTCGATCTGATTCAGCATAGATCGGAACGTCTTATCCCCTCGATTGTCATACCAGGCTCGACCAAATAACAGCAGCAGATTGCGGCATGACCCAAAGATGAAGGATCGAGGCTGAGTAGATTGGGTGGAAGCTGTGGTCACAGTTCCTCGGCTAGCGGCGTCCCAATTCAGTGAAACCTTCGATTTCTTTTCCAGTAGATCCTGCACAGAAAAGCACCAGCCCATTTGATACTCATACAACGTTTCTGACTCCAACCCTGAAAAAACGACCACGCCCGTCATATCAAAGTTTGGATTCATCTTAAAGAACGTTGGTTGGCCAAAGGACTTTTCCCCTTTTTGACGAATCCGAGCCACCCCAACACAACGTTTTGGTTCTGGCGAGTGCTTGGACGTCGCTTGATATTCTCCCCTCCCCCACAATCGTATGGAATCGCCAATCGCCCCTCGGATAATTGGGCCAACGGTCAAAGGGCTGAGTTTCATCATCGATCTCCAATAGGAAAGGGGAACTTCCTGGTGCGAGGTTACGATACGGGCTGATCAACCAAGAGTGTTGAGGGTTCAGAGATGGCGAGCGCGGCAGGCTCTTCTTCCGCTAACATTTTCAATGTCATGCCGTTTAAGGTCTCGAGAGTAGCCTGATCCCTGAGACGTAAAAGAGCGCCTACCGGATCGTTAGCTTGGGAATCAAGCGTCACCGGAGGATATTCCCGATGAGAGACCAATTGCAAAATTTCCAAGACGGTGACCTGCTCTGGGGGTTTTCCCAGCATGAGGCCCTTGGGGTCTACCGTGCGATAGACCAACCCATGATCAATGAAATCTTCCACGATTTCCTCTTGGGCGGAAAGTGGCACTCCGAGTTTCGTCGCCAATTCGGCTTCCCGATAGGGTGGCTCTTGAGCAAGATAACGGCGAGTCATTTGTACGAGCATCGTCAATGCCAGGTGTTCTCTAAACGCCGCCGTATTTTGTTTCCAGCGTAACCTCGTGAGATACGCTGCCGGATGCTGATGATAATAGCCGACCTGTGCTCCAATCAGGACTATGAGCCATCCGACATACACCCACATGAGGAATAAAATGAGAATGGCAAAGCTGGAGTAAATAGCACTATACTTGTTTGCCCCTGCCACAAACGTGGCGAACAGCATTCCCGCGATTTGCCACAAAATACCCGCCGTCACCCCTCCCATTAAGGCGGAAGAAATTTGGACATCGGTATGCGGCACAAATTTGTAGAGAAAACTAAACCCGACACAAATCAAGAGAAACGGCATCAGGGTGGTCGCCCAGACCACCGCCACCCCGAGTGGCTCAATTTTCAAAATCGACTGGAATAACCAATAGCTTTGAGCCGAGGCGGTGGTCGCAAAAGCCGTAAAGACAAGAACGGGTCCAACAAGAATCACGCTCAAGTAATCGGTAAATTTCCGTGCCAACGGACGGGCTTGGCGGACACGCCAAATATGATTGAGGGCTTCTTCAATTTTATCAATGAGCGAATAGGTGGTATAAAATAACCCGGCCACACCCACTGCGCCCAAGGCCCCGACTTTAAGATTGTTTACAAATTCGATAATTTTGGCCGTGAGTTCGATCCCCTTCTCTCCCAAAGGCTCAAGGCCCTGGGCCAAGAAAGGCTCCACTTGTTCATGAATCCCAAACGCCTTCAACACTGAAAAAGTCACCGCTAAAAATGGCACCAATGACAACAGGGTTGTGGAGACCAAACTCGTGGCCCGAATACTTAACGCACCATCGCGAAAATCAGAAAATGCGACGACGATCAGACGGAGTGTTCGAATATAGAAGGATGCCCACCCTCGAAGAGTTTCCAGTTCAGGCAGCCATAAGTCTCGGCGAAGAAATTTTTCAATCTTGGAAAGAAAACTCAAGAACCAGCCCCTCGCATTCTTAAAAATATGTGAAATTTCAACGGCATAAGGATGATCCTCTTGGATTAAATTAGGCTACATTGGACAAGGGAAAATGTCCAGGGAAAAGGCGCGATAGGTGATACTTGGAGAATCAACTCAAGATCATCGCACCATTCCTCCCCGTTCACACACATCGCTTCGTCACATCTTTCCTGATAGGGGTAGGGAGGGCGCATTGAGTTGCGCTCCCCCTCCCTCCGAACCGTACGTGCAGTTCTCCCGCATACG